>CACZFN010000018.1 GCA_902780505.1 uncultured Ruminococcus sp.
TCAAAAGTCGTCCCGATTGATAAGTTGTCCGTTGTCATTACGCTGATACTGGCGTTTGTTTTTCTGCATGAAGAATTTACTTTTAAGTCAGTGATAGGGAGTATCCTGATTGGAACCGGAACATTGCTGATGGTTCTGTGATACAAATTCTGATTTAGCATAGCAACATAAATATGCACAATGCCCCTGAGTGCTTTGTAACACTCAGGGGTAAAACTTCTATATAGGTATCTGTCTTGCGGCGACGGATTTAAAATACAGTTTTGTGTAAAATGCATATGCGAAGGGGGTTTGGGGGGCGACCGCAAAGCCCCCCAATGCTGCCGCAGGCAGCAAATACCCAGCTATTCGCAGGGAGAGGTTTAAGCCGCCTTGCGGCGGCTTATTGTGGGCTTTGCCTGTCTACGCAGTAGACAAGTGCCCCCAAACCACTTCGCACGGCCGCCTTGCCCCACAAATTCTGATTTGCCACAGAAACACTTTTGTAAAAAGGAGATAAATAAATTCAGATAATCACACCGACACCTTTGCCGTTAATTCGGCGGGTGCCGGTTTTCCATTTATTCGTCGTTGACATTGCTGAAGAAAAATGATATAATCTTATTGTAACAAGGAATTGTAAAACAAATGTTCCACGTGGAACATTCAAAAAGGAGAAGCTAAAGTGAAGAAAAGAATGTCTGCGGCGGCGGCCGCTATTGCAGTCTTACTTACAGGGTGTATGGGTGATATTGAAGAACCCTCGCCTATCTTAACCACTGTTCCCGAAACCGCTGCGGCTGTTACCGAAGTGTCAGCTGAAACCACAACTACGACAACCACAACGACAGCAGCCGAAACCACCACCAAAAAAACAACTACCACAACAAAAAAGACAACGACCAAAAAGAAAACGACCACAGCAGCACAAACCACTGCAACTCCCCCGCCGGCCACGACCACAAAGCAGACAACTGCCGCACCTGCGAAAACGACGGCGAAGGCAGCAACCGCCGAAGCGCTTCCCGCAGGCGATCCGCCTACTGTCGGAGGATACAATAAGGTCGAGGTTTATAAAAAGATCACATTTGCCAAACTGCTTGAAGGAACGGGAATAACACCTGATGACCAAAAAGCCTGTGTGCCGACAGACAAGCTCGGCAAGCAGTCGGTAATAATCAAGATCGGCGGCAAAGAGGAGGTAATAGGGCTTGATGTAGTTGATACACAGGCACCGGTATTTTTCTACGCGCCGAGTGTGATAACTGTTGAGTACGGCAGCAGCTTTGACCTTAATTCCTGCATAGGCTTTGGTGACAACTATGATGCACACCCGAAATGCTCTTATTCAGGAAATGTGAACACATATGCAGCAGGCGACTACCCGATAAACATTACCATAAAAGATTCTTCGGGAAACACAAGAACACAGTATTCTACTGTAAGTGTAGTAAGCTATATGCCCGGGTGGAGCAGCGGGCTGACTGCTATGAAATTTGCGGATTTCTGCAAGAAGTACAAAGCCGCAAATGCAGATTTCGGGCTTGATGTAAGTGCATGGCAGGGCAATATTGATTTTAACAAGGTCAAAAAAGCAGGGTGCAAATTTGTATTTATAAGGTGTGCACACCACTCTGATGATTTCTATGTTGACCAGTATTTTGACCAGAACCTTAAAAACGCACTTGCTGCGGGGATAGATACGGGCGTTTACATATTCACAACCTGCAGCACCCCGAAACAGGCAAGGGAACACGCGCAGTGGGTAATAAAGAAGCTTGGCGGGCAGAAGCTGCAGCTGCCGATAGCATTTGACTGGGAAAGCTTTGACAAATTCCAGAACTGCGGGCTGAGTATCCACACCCTGAACGAGTGCTACAGGGCTTTCCGTGAGGAGATCGAAGCGGCGGGGTATGAATGTATTCTGTACAACTCCAAAAACTTCCTTGAAACTGTATGGGAACCTGACACGCTTGACAATGTATGGCTTGCAAACTACACCGAACGGACAGAATATTCGGGCAAGTATCAGTTCTGGCAGCAGGGCATCGGCAGGATAGACGGCATAGACGGCGACGTTGACCTTAACGTAAGATACAGGTGATAATATGAACACCTTTGAACGTATATATGAAGTTGTAAAGCAGATACCAAAAGGCAGGGTGGCAAGCTACGGACAGGTAGCAGCACTTGCAGGCAACCCGCGCTTATCAAGGGTGGTGGGATATGCACTTCATGCAAACCCTGATCCGGTGCGCATACCATGCTACAGAGTAGTGACAAAAGACGGCAGGCTTTCGCCCGCTTTTGCATTCGGAGGAGAAAACAGACAGCGTGAACTGCTTGAAGCGGAAGGTGTAGGATTTGATGAAAACGGAAAGGTCGATATGAAAAAGTACAGGATATGATCTTTCACACAAAACACATAAAAGAGGTATCGGAAAGCTAAGGACGGTACCTCTTTTTTATGTTTAAAAATGAGTTTTTGATATTTGCAAATAATTTCATCAAAGCACGTATTCAAAGAACAATGAAAACCCGAGTGTTTGTTTTGCGCACTGATACTAAAATGCGGCTGCCCGTATGGGCACAAGTCGGCGCAGACGACACAATAATTGTGCATTCTGCATTGCAAAAGCATTATTTACATATAGTTCACCGAATATTGACACAATATTAACCGTATAATGCTATTATAGGTAAAGGTATTTTTAGACAGGTGTAAAAAAGAAATACAGCTGTCAAAAACTGATATTTTAAGGAGAAAATATGAAACTGAGCGATTTCTATAAACAGTTCGTGACTGAAGGATTTGACGAGAACGGCATAATAAACAAATTCGAGCTGAATTTAGCGGATAATTTCAACTTTGCGTATGATGTAATAGACGGCATTGCAGATCTTTTCCCTGAAAAGACAGCCATGTACTGGCTGAGTGAAAAGGGTGAAAAGCGCACATTTACTTTCAAAGACCTGAAAAAGTATTCAAACATGACCGCCAATATGCTTATTGACCACGGTGTCAAAAAGGGCGATATGGTAATGGCTGTACTTAAAAGGCATTATGAATTCTGGTTTTTAGCTTATGCGCTTGACAAGATAGGTGCCGTACTTATCCCCGCTACGAGCCAGCTTATGAAAAAGGACTACACATACAGGTTCAGGGCGGCTGATGTAAAATACATATTTGCAACTGACGAGGACAATGTAACGCTTCACATAGACCGCGCACTTGAAGAATATGACGGAATGAAGGAATGCTTTGTTACACACTGCTCACGCAAAGGCTGGACGAATTTTGACGAGGAGATAGAAAAGTACCCCGACACGTTTGAGCGCAGGCAGACAAGTGTTGACGAGCCTATGCTTGCATATTTTTCGTCAGGCACGACGGGATATCCCAAAATGGTGCTGCACGACCATGCTTTAGCAGCCGGACACATAATAACCGCAAAGCACTGGCACCACCTTGATGAAAACAGCGTACACCTGACTGTTTCAGAAACAGGCTGGGCTAAATGCGCCTGGGGCAAGATGTACGGCCAGCTTGCAGTTGGTGCGACGGTTTTCGTATTTGACTTTGACCGGTTTGATCCCGACAAGATGCTGAGCGTTTTACAAAACTACAACATAACATCATTCTGTGCACCGCCTACTATGTACAGGTTCTTTATAAAGGCGGGGCTTGAAAAGTACGATCTGTCAAATCTTAAATACTCGACAATTGCGGGAGAGGCTCTCAACCCCGAGGTTTTCAACCGCTGGAAGGAATACACAGGGCTTGAGCTTATGGAAGGCTTCGGGCAGACAGAAACCTGTGTGGCAGTTGCAAACTTCTTTGGAATGAAACCGAAGGCAGGCTCAATGGGCAAGCCGTCGCCGCTTTATGATATTGACATTATCGACAAGGACGGCAAATCCTGCAAGGCAGGCGAAACAGGTGAGATAATAATACGGGCAGAGCGTGGAAAGAAGCAGGCGCTTTTCAAAGAATACTACAGAAACAAGGAACTTACCGACAAGGCCTGGGAGGGCGGCTATTACCACACAGGCGACACCGCTTACAGGGACGAGGACGGATATTTCTGGTATGTCGGCAGGACTGATGACCTTATAAAGGCTTCAGGCTACCGTATAGGGCCGTTTGAGATAGAAAGCATACTTATGGAACACCCGAGCGTTTTGGAGTGTGCTGTCACCGCCGCTGATGATCCGATAAGGGGCAAGGTAGTCAAGGCGACTATCGTACTGACAAAGGAATACAAGGACAAGGGCGACGAAAAGCTTGTAAAGGAACTACAAAATTACGTAAAGATGTCCACAGCGCCGTACAAGTACCCGAGGCGTGTTGAATTTGTTGACGAACTGCCAAAAACAGTAAGCGGCAAGATACGCAGGGTTGAGATCAGGGAAAACGACGCCAGGATAAACGCAAACAAGTAAACAATACAACGGATCAAAAACACCGGATTCATATGAACGGGCGCAAAAAATAAGCATTTATCAGGACACTTTTGCTGTATCACGGCAGAAGTGTCTTTTTTATCCGAGTTCAGCGCCCGCTAAAAGAAAAAGAAGAAAGAATACACAAGAAATAATGATCAGGGCATCGCCTTTGGTGATATATTTTATCCTTCCGTGAAGCCGACACCTTGTTTATTCTTTATTATTTATTCAATCAATGGCGCGCTTAAACCTGTAGAGGTTCAGGCAGCAATGTTTGGAGTCATAGCATATTCTTTTGTAAAGCAAATTCGTGTCCGGTTTTTATAAAAATACAGTATTTTAATACATCTTGCGTATATTTTATATTTTTGCCAAATAACGAAAACCGCCTGTTTACGCAGTTTAACGTAAACAGGCGGTTTTTCCTTTGGCGGAGAAGGAGGGATTCGAACCCTCGATGAGCTATCAACCCATACACGAGTTCCAGTCGTGCGCCATAAACCGGGCTAGGCGACTTCTCCATATTTGAACGCCCGCGGTTCACGGGCGTTATGGGGTGGATAATCGGATTCGAACCGATGATCTTCAGTGCCACAAACTGACGCGTTAACCAACTACGCTATACCCACCATAGTCTTAAATTAAATCCCTCTCGGCTTTATATTAAGCCGAGGGGTTTCTGGCGCGCCTTACTGGACTCGAACCAGTGGCCTACTGCTTAGAAGGCAGTTGCTCTATCCAGCTGAGCTAAAGGCGCAAAATGGAGCAGGTGATGAGAATCGAACTCACATGACTAGCTTGGAAGGCTAGGGTTCTACCACTGAACTACACCTGCGATCGTCAGTGAATGCAAACTCTCGCTCTCACAACATATGATATTATATCATATTTATGAGTCTTTGTCAAGAGCTTTATAAAAAATTCATAAAATACTTTCAAAAAAGCATTCAGCTGTCTGTACAGTCTATAATAGAGATGAACAATTAAGTTTACAGGTGCCAAGCAGATGTGTTTTAAAACATTCAAAAATAAGCTTATGAATAGTTTTCCCACCGAGCCGCCGCCCGGTGGGAAAACACGCTATTTCAACACATACCCCGCCCTGCTGAAGATATACTCCCCTATCTCAAAGCGCTTGTCAACGATCTTTTTAGTCAGTTCGCTGTACTCAATAAACTCGTCATTGACGGTAACAAAATACTGTTCGGTGCCGTCTTCAACAAGATAGAACGCCGTATTCCTGCTGCTCAGCTGCTCGACACCCTCAAACAATCCGAAACTGGGCATAACTGTCCATTCAAGCAACTTTTCAACACCCGTGAGCTTCTTCTTTCTTATAAGAGGGTATATCTGCACCGCCTGAGGGAACTTTTCAAGTGTCACTGCATCTTGTTTTGAACGGCACTTACCGCTTTTCTCATATTCGTTCAAGTCTATCCTCTCTTTGATCGAATTAAGCGAAAAACCCGTACCCTCGTCTAAAAGATAGTCGATAGAAACGCTGAGCAGCCCCGCCGCAGCTTTAAGGTTTTCTATATCGGGAAGCCCCTTGTTTGTTTCCCACTTTGCTACCGCACTCCTTGAAACGTGAAGCTTCTCCGATAACTGTTCCTGTGATAAACCTGCCTTCTGTCTTGCTTCTTTTAATTTCTCACCAAAAGTCATGATCTTTACCTCCAAGTATTATTCAGCAGTTTTCCCTTGCTGTGACTCAAGTGTAACACAAGTCAGCTGAAACGGTCAAGGGAACAGCGCGAACAAAGGCGTTACGCTGCGTAACACTTCGCATCTGCGCGGTTTCAGACTTATTTTGTCACAGCCGACAGTTCAGATCTGCAAGGATATTTCAAAGCGGCCGGGATCGGTTTAAGACAAGAACAGATCATAAAAGCTTGTATACTTTACAGGCAACACCCAAGTTTTTATGATCTGTTTTATTACTTATTCTCTATCAGGCATACTGCCGTTGCGCTAATCCCAAGTCCCTCGCCCGTAAAACCGAGGTGCTCCTCAGTCGTTGCTTTTACTGATACATAATTTATATCAATTCCTGCCGCTTTTGCAATATTTTCGCGCATACTGTCTATGTACGGTCTTAGTTTCGGCTGCTGTGCGCATACTGTACTGTCTATGTTTACTACTTTGAAGCCGTTTTCATCAAGGACCTCAGCCACACGCTTTAAAAGTTCAATACTGTCCGCGCCCTTGTATCTGTCATCATTATCAGGGAAAAGCTTTCCGATATCGCCAAGCGCCGCAGCACCGAGCAGCGAATCCATCACCGCGTGAACAAGCACATCAGCATCACTGTGACCTTCAAGCCCTTTTACGTAAGGGATATCTACACCGCCGAGGATAAGCGCCCTGCCCTCAACTAACCTATGTACGTCATACCCATGACCTATCCGCATCTAAAGCACCTCCGAATAGTTACCCAAAAACCTGAAATAGCTAAGCTCGTTTTCAAGCTCTGCTATAAGTCTGACCACATCGGCAGATCGTATACTGCCCTCAAAATCAAGGTAGAAATAAACGTCAAAATCGCTGTTGGCTATTGGCTTGCTCTCTATCATTGTAAGGTTGAGCCCCGCCACGGAAAACTTTGTAAGCAGCCTGTAAAGTGCTGACCTTGTATGCGGAAGTGAAAGGCAAACTGATATTGTATCAGCATTATCAGCACATAGCGTCTTTTTGGAAATAAGTATAAACCGGGTATAATTATCATTTGCGTTAGCAATGTTTTCCTTTAGTATCACAAGCCCCTTATCCATTGCACACCTGCGCGAGCAGACCGCTGCAAAAGGTTCATCGCTTCTTTTTACAAGGTCAGCTGCAAGTGCGGTATTATAATGCTCATGGCATTTAAGTCCGCTGCCGCGTAAAAACTCCGAGCACTGCGAAAGCGCCTGCTCGTGAGAATAGACTATTTTTATATCATTTATCGGCATATTCTTCTTAGCAGCCAGGCAGTGGTCTATCCTCACCTTTGTTGTGGCACATATCCTGAAATCAAACTTACGCATAAGCTCGTATGTTCTTGCAACAGTCCCGGCTGTAGTATTTCTTATAGGCAGTACACCAAAATCCGCCTGACCGTCCTCAACACTTCTGAAAACATCCTCAAAATCAGAAAAGAACATAAGTTCACTGTCGGGCAGCATCTTTTTGGCGGCCTCCTCCGAATAAGAACCCGCCGTTCCCGGAACAGCCACCTTTGCAAAGGAGTTAAGGTCAAGCGGTTCGCAGGATATGCTGTCATTTTTTACAAAAAATCTCTGATACTGCTTTGATTTTGAAATATCCATAAGCGTCGTGAAGAACACCTCAGCTGGGTTTTCCATTCCCTTATCGGCATTATCCCTCACGCGCTTTATTATTTCCTTTTCACGTTCGGCCTGAAAGACCTCCATATTATTCTCTATCTTATATTCAGCGACCTGCAAACAGACGTCCATACGCTTCATAAAAAGGTCTTCAAGCTCTTTGTCTATTTCATTTATCTGCCCTCGCAGCTGTGTCAAATCCATATAAATCTCCTTGCTACATCTTTAGTCCGAATACGAGCATAGCTATATTGAAGAAAACAAAAGTAGTTGCCGTATCAACGATCGTCGTTATAAGCGGTGCCGCCATGATCGCGGGATCAAGCCTGCATCTTTTTGCAAGCATAGGCAGCATACAGCCTATAAGCTTTGACATTATTACAGTGCAGATTATCGCCCCGCTTACACATACCGCCATTTTTAACGGATCAGCATCACTTTCGATAAAATAGGTATAGGTAACATATATCCTTATCCCGTTTACAAGCGCAAGTATCGAACTTACGATAAGAGCAATACGGAATTCCTTGAACACAACTTTGAAGAAATCACGCAGATGTATCTCCCCTACGCTCATGCCGCGGATAACCATGGTAGATGTCTGTGAACCGCAGTTACCGCCTGTACCTGTAAGCATTGGAATGAACGATACAAGCAGAGGCACCGCCGCAAACGCCGCTTCATACCTTGTAATGATCGTTCCTGTAAGCGTTGCGGAAAGCATAAGGATAAGCAGCCACATTATCCTGTTTCTTGCGTGCTTGAAGACAGAAGTCTTGAAGTATTCATCATCAGCAGGTGCGACCGCCGCCATTTTCGAGAAGTCCTCTGTCGTTTCATCCTCGATAACGTCCATTACGTCGTCGAATGTGATGATACCGACAAGCCTGTTTTCCTTGTCAACTACAGGAAGTGCAAGAAAGTCATACTTTGAAAACTGCTTCGCAACTATCTCTCTGTCCTCAAGGGTATCAACGCTTATGACATTTGTGTCCATTATATCGCTTATCTTCCTGTCATCATCACTTGTCAGCAGGTCAAGCACAGACAAAACACCTATAAGCTTTCTTGATTCAGTAACATAAAGCGTGTAGACAGTTTCCTTGACAACGCCTACTTCCCTGATCTTTCTTAGCCCCTCACTGACAGTCATGTCTTTTGTAAGATACACGTACTCGGTAGTCATTATCGAGCCCGCACTGTCTTTGGGGTATTTTAGTATCTGATTTATCGCCTTTCTTGTTTCACTGTCAGTTGTCTTTAAAATACGCGACACGACATTTGCCGGCATTTCCTCGATTATATCAACAGTATCATCAATAAACAGGTCATCAAATACAGCTTCAAGTTCTTTATCAGAAAAGGAATTTATAAGCGTCATCTGCATATCGCTTTCCATATAGGAAAAAACGTCTGCCGCGACGTCCTTTGGCAGAAGCCTGTACAGAAGCGGAAGCTCTGTCTTGTCATTTTCGGTATTTTCGTAGTAATATCTTAATATGTCGGCGATATCTGCTTCGTTCATATTAAGAAAAAGCTCTTTGATCTTTTTTACGTCTTTGGAGTTTAAAAGCTCCAGGATCTCCTGATTCATCAAAAATCCCTCCCGTGAAAGTTTTCACGGACAGGCATATCCCCGCACAGACAAATGCCCGAAGCGGTAAAGCCTATCCCACGATCGACCAACGTCGTCCATGCAGTTTTTCATCTCCTTTATAGTATGATAACAAAGGCGCTTATGATAAACACCATACATATTTATTTTACTCCATTTATGCCATGATGTCAATTATTTTTTATAAAAAAACAAACAAAAAGCCCGGCAGCACTTTATTGTGCTTTAGGGCATTATTATCATATGTTAAGATAATTAGGAATTTGTGTGGCAAGGCAGCATTGGGGGGCTTTGCGGTCGCCCCCCAACCCCCCTTCGCAGATGCATTTTACACAAAAATGTATTCTAAATCCGTCGCCGCAAGGCGACACAATAGTTATTCACTATTCACTTTTCACTATTCATTATTCACTGCTTACTGCTGCATTGCCCCCACAAATTCCGATTTGTGCGAGTAAGAATTATTTCAAAACATCTGACTGCTGTCATAATAAAAGCCATAGTATTTCTGACCAAACATCAGGAATACTATGGCGAAAAACTTCGGTATCCGCGTCGCCTTTTAGCTGCGGAATATTAACTGGCACCCCCAACAGGAATCGAACCTGTAACTGCCCCTTAGGAGGGGGCTGTTATATCCGTTTAACTATGGGGGCTTATTCACAACATTAATATTATATCATATCTCAGATCAAAAATCAAGCCTTTTTTTCATAAAAACAAAAAATTAACACTTTTTGCAGAAGTTGCATTTTTATATTCAAACATTTGTTTTGTTTGCTGATTGACAACACGGCAGTATCATGCTATCATTAAAACAGAAAACGAAAGCATTACAGCAAAAACAGCCCTGCCGATAAGCGCGGGCGCAATAATGAAGTGTTTTTATTTAAGTTCAGCGCCCGCTAAGAGAAAAAAAGAAGAAAGAATAAACAAGAAATAATGATCAAAGTATCGACTTTGGCGATAATTCTTATTTGTGTGCAAAGTGGGACCTTGTTTATTCTTTCTTCTCTATTATTCATTCAATCAGCGGCAGGGGAAGAAATCATAATGTTTCGTGGAAAGTTCTTGAAATAACGTCGTCCTGCTGTTCTTTAGTAAGCTTTATGAAGTTTACCGCATAGCCTGAAACCCTTATCGTCAGCTGAGGGTATTTTTCAGGGTGTGCCTGAGCATCAAGAAGCGTTTCTCTGTTTAAAACATTTACATTGAGGTGGTGCCCGCCTTTTTCAACGTAACCGTCCAAAAGGCCTATAAGATTATCTATCTGCTTTTCACTTGCTGCCATTTCAGTTTCCTCCTTGCAGGTCAAATTCGTCATCCGGTTCATTCGGCTGACAGCAGGCGCTTTTGCCTGCGGCACACTCCCTGCTGTTAGTCGTACTCACCTTTATTTCATCACTGTTTTCATTTGTGGTTATGACAAGAGAACCGCTTCCGTCGCTTATCAGTTTGTCGATCATCATTACAAGTTCATCGACCTTGCCGTTCTCGTCGTTTGAAGCATTAATCCCCATCTGAATTTAACTCCTTAGCTATCGACTCTATATCAATATCGCCGACAAACACCGTATCGTCCTTACCAAGTGCATCAGGGATAATGCTGAATGTATTGGAAATACCGTCCTGAGCGTGCCTGAACGGCAGCTTAGCCACCGACGAAAGTGATGCCGCTGCACCGTGGGTATCCCTGCCGTGCATCGGGTTTGCACCGGGTGCAAGCGGAACGCCCATCTTCCGGCCGTCAGGTGTATTGCCTGTCTTTTTACCGTATACTACGTTAGATGTTATAGTCAGGATAGACATTGTAGGTATGCTGTTTCTATAGGTATGGTGCTTTCTTATCTTATCCATAAATGTACGGACAAGGTCAGCTGCCAGCTTATCTACCCTGTCATCATTATTGCCATATTTAGGGAAATCGCCCTCAACTTCATAATCAACTACAACATTCTTTGCAACGTCTACTACTTCGCCATTTTTATTCTTTATCTCGATATCTTTTCTTATACACTTCACCTTCGCATACTTGATAGCCGAAAGCGAATCCGCAACGACAGACAGCCCTGCGATACCTGTTGCAAAGTACCTCTTGACATCTCTGTCATGAAGTGCCATCTGAAGCTTTTCATAGCTGTATTTATCGTGCATATAATGAATGATATTGAGTGTATTTACGTAAAGCCCCGCAAGCCACTCCATCATATCATCGTACTTTGCCATTACATCATCAAAGTCAAGATAATCGCCTTCAACAGGACGGTACTTAGGTCCTACCTGTATGCCGAGTCTTTCATCAACGCCGCCGTTTATAGCATAAAGCAGGCACTTGGCAAGGTTAGCCCTCGCACCGAAAAACTGCATTTCCTTGCCCACTACCATTGAAGATACACAGCAGGCAATAGCGTAGTCATCACCATGTATAACACGCATCATATCGTCATTTTCATACTGTATAGCGGATGACTGTATCGACATTTTTGCACAGAAGCGCTTGAAATTCAAAGGAAGCCTTGTTGACCACAGAACTGTCATATTCGGTTCAGGTGCAGGTCCTAAATTATTAAGCGTATTGATATACCTGAAAGAAGTCTTTGTCACCATAGGAACGCCGTCTACGGAAACACCGCCGATAGATTCGGTTATCCATGTAGGATCGCCTGAGAAAAGAGAATTATACTCAGGTGTTCTTGCGAACTTGACTATTCTCAGCTTCATTATGAAGTGGTCAATATATTCCTGTGCCTGCTGCTCTGTTATAAGGCCGTTGTCAAGGTCACGCTTGATATAAATATCAATAAATGTAGATGTACGTCCAAGTGACATGGCGGCACCGTTTTGCTCTTTTACAGCCGCAAGGTAGCCAAAGTAGAGCCACTGGATAGCCTCTTTTGCATTTTTTGCAGGGCGTGATATATCATAGCCATATATCATACCAAGTGTTTTAAGTTCATAAAGTGCCCTGACCTGATCAGCAAGTTCTTCTCTAAGTCTTATATTATCAGATGTCATTCTCACAAGAGAAGTATCTATCTGGTGCTTTTTATCCTCTATAAGCCTGTCAACGCCGTAAAGAGCTATACGCCTGTAGTCACCTATTATCCTTCCCCTGCCGTAAGCATCGGGAAGACCTGTGATTATAGCTGCGTGCCTTGCCTTACGCATTTCAGGAGTATATGCATCAAAAACGCCCTGATTATGTGTCTTTCTGTATCTTGTAAAGAGGTCAACGACTTCATCATCGACCTTATACCCATACTGCTCGCAGGCAGCCTGAGCCATTCTGATACCGCCGAAAGGCTGCAAAGAACGCTTGAAAGGCTTATCGGTCTGAATACCCACGATCTGTTCTTTATCCTTATCAAGATAGCCTGCCCCGTGTGAGGTTATAGTCGATATGATCTTAGTATCCATATCGAGCACGCCGCCGGCTTCCCTTTCCTGTTTAGAAAGTTCAAGCACCTGTTCCCAGAGTTTTTTAGTATTTTCGGTAGGCCCTGCAAGGAAGCTTTCATCACCGTCATACGGCGTAAAATTCTTCTGAATAAAATCACGCACATTTACATGGCCGTTACTCCATTTCCCCTCTTTAAAGCCTTCCCATTCAGGTTCAAAGGTATTATTCATAGGTATCATACACTCCTTACTTAGGCATAATACACAAAAAATCAGACACAGCCGTGCCTCTTTCTGTATATAGCTACATAGTTGACGTTAAAACACAATATATAGTGGTTAAGTTCCCGGTTAAAAGGTCAATACTATTATATAACACTTAAACCGGCTTGTCAAGCGCAGGGATAAATTTTACATTTTCAAAACAATTTTTAGTGTTTTTTGCAACATATGTTATTTACAAAAATCAAAACCGCCCCATATTTACAGGGCGGTGGAAATCACACTGTTTCAACCTTTATAAGGTTAGTATTGCCGCTGATACCAAGCGGAACGCCTGCTGTGATAACTGCAAGATCACCGTGGGACAGCCAGCCTTTACTTATAGCCGCATCAATTGCGGTAGTGATAAGGTCATCAGTGTTTGTCTGCTCAGAAATAAGCCCTGGCAGAACACCCCACGACATACTAAGCTGCCTTAGTGTGGTCGGATCGGTGGTAAGCCCTATTATCGGGCAGTCGGCGCGGTATTTTGATAACATTCTTGCAGTACCGCCGCGCTTTGTTACTGTTACGATCGCCTTTGCATTCAGGTCATGGGCGGTAGTAACGGTCGCGTGGGATATAGCTTCCGTGACCGAACGGCTCTGAGCGACTTCCTTGCTGTTTATATCGTCACGGTTTCTGAAACGCTTTTCGTAGTTGATATTATTTTCAGTCGTTTCAGCGATCAGTGCCATAGTCTTTACAGCTTCCACAGGGAATTTACCCGCAGCTGTTTCACCCGAAAGCATAAGTGCGCTTGTACCGTCGTATATAGCATTTGCAACGTCGGTGATCTCCGCCCTTGTAGGACGCGGGTTATTGATCATGCTTTCAAGCATCTGCGTAGCGGTTATAACGACTTTTCCCGCGTTATATGCCTTATGTATGATATCCTTCTGTATAGCGGGGATCTGCTCAAACGGTATTTCAACGCCCATATCCCCTCTTGCGACCATAACGCCGTCGGAGGCTTCAAGTATCTCGTCAATATTTTCGACACCGTCCATATTCTCTATCTTGGCGATTATCCTTACATCGTACCAGCCAAGCGACTGTGTGAATTTTCTGAGGTACACAACATCAGCGCCCGTTCTTACGAACGAAGCCGCTATAAAATCGTAACGCATTTTAGCGCCGAATTCAAGGTCATGCATATCGTCATCAGATATATAAGGCATTGAAAGCTTTACCCCGGGGACATTTATACCCTTATGGTTTGAAAGCGTGCCGCCGTGGATAACATCACAAATGATATCCTCACCCTGTATAGATTTGACCTTGAGTTCGATAACGCCGTCATTTATAAGTATAGAACTGCCGATACTTACATCCTTTGGCAGATGTTCAAAAGTAACAGATGCGATTTCTGCATCACCCTCGACATCACGAGTGGTAAGTGTAAATTCATCACCGTCCCTGATATCAACCGGCTTATTGTCTTTAAAGTTCTTCAGCCTTATTTCAGGTCCCTTAGTATCAAGAAGTGTGGCAACGGGAAGATCAAGTTCGTTTCTTAAACGCTCTACAAGCTCAAAGCGCTTTTTATGTTCTTTATATGTAGAATGTGAAAAATTGAATCTTGCTACATTCATTCCCGCCTTCATCATTTCCCTGAGTACATTTTCATCATCAGTTGAAGGACCTATAGTACATATTATTTTTGTTTTACGCATATAAAAACCTCGCTTACGTAAAGGCAACACCGCACGACTACCGCCTGACGGCTTTACACGTCATAAACTTGCATATTTTCCGTCATAGTAACCAAAAACTCCTTGACTTACGTCAGTAAACCTGCGTCGTTTTTAGTCACTCTGACGAAAAATCTTATCAGGCAATTGCCTTTATTATTATACACTCAAAAAAGAATCTTGTCAACCATAGACAAAACGAGATTTTTATGTTACAATATATATCACAGGGCTTTTTGCAATTATTATTTAATTATTATGTAAAGAAGGTGTGATATATGGCATTTGGGCAAAAAGATATTGATATGATCAGTGCCATTTACGGCAATTCAAAAAGGAAGCTTGCGCTTATTACCGAACAGCTTGATATTCTATGGTTCAACTGCTCTGATTTCAGGATCTATGATCTTCAGAGGGCTTATGGGGAAAGGTTTGTCCTTAAAACCGATGATGAGCGCAATATACTGCTTATTTCAGAAGAAATAACACTCGGCGACGAAAAGGCATATATTTTAAAAATACCCGAAAACGAGGATATGTTTGCTATGCTCGGAACGGAAGTTTTTCAAAACATCTACAAAAACTACAGCTTCAAAACAAGATCGGGCGTGCTTTCATTTTTAAGTATGTGTGATGATAAAAGCACTCCTCAGAATTACAGGTATTCGTTGTATTTAAGAACGAGGGAAAACGTTTCGAACTATTGCAGGAAGGTCGAAAACTTAGACGAACTGATAATTTACGAACGTGACTCGATCAAAGAAGAAGTTATCCCGCCCTGCCCTTATATTGAGGATTTTTTAAAAGAGACCGTCGAGATAGCAAGCTTTAATAAATACGAATTTGAATACAAAAGTGAGGAATTTGCTTTTGTAAAGACAGATGTACAAAGACTTCAGTGTATGCTTGCAAATCTGATAAGCAATGCATTCAGATACAACAAAGCACAGACGCCTAAAGCAAAGCTTACGGTATCATCCGACGGGAGGTTTGTTACATTCTGTGTAAGTGACAACGGAGGCGGTATAGACAAAAAGCGCCTTGAAGCCACAAAAGAACCTTTCACAATAAATGATTACGAACCCGGAGAGCCGAATGAGAGCCTAGGGTTATACCTTGTAAGAAGGTTTGCATCAAGGTTTAACGGCAAAGTGGATTTTGAAAACAAAGACGGCGGGTTCTGTGCGAAAGTTATCCTTCCCGAAATAAACCAGAATAGTATTATTGAGCTGCACACTCCGCCTATCCCCGTATTCGGAGCATTTTACAAAAAGCACTACAACATTCTTTCAAAGGGATTTGAAAGAATGCCTGACATATGATAAAAGCGCCTGTATATCATCCGCGCAGAACAAAAAGGTTTTGCTTAACGTTTAAAGGCTGCGCAGAAAACGCTCTGCACAGCCTTTTCCCTTTTTCGGCAGTTTATACCTGTCAGGAGCAGCAACTTCAATGGACAAGGACAGCTTGTTAAATGGCTTATCAGAATAAAAAGCGGGAACGTCAGAAGAATGCCCCTTTAGCAACTGACAGCGGGATCATATCGGACAATGTGACAAAGCATTTCCCGAAATACGACAGGGACGGGAATACGTGCAGTAAGGAATCGTAATGCCGAACATAGTCACTGATACCATATAAGACATTTTATTGCAGGGCAGATATCTCGCAAAAAACAATATACACAAATGTGATAACAAGCGATATATTAAGCCCCGAACAAAAAGATACAAAAATGACGAGCAAAAACAGGATAATAATAAGCAGCTGTCTAATAATAAACTGAACCCTGCACGAGGGCAAAAGTATATCAAGCACGCGCCCGCCGTCAAAGTATGAAAACGGAAGAAGATTAAAAACCGCACAGAAAACGCTGTAACCCACTACAGACTCACACCCTAACACAGCGCAAATGATTGCGGTCATCGCATTTGCAGCGGGGCCTGACAGCAGAATAACACATTCGCTGAGAGAGGATGTGAATGAGCCGGGCGGCTTTTTTATAAGTATACCGCCGCCGTAAAACACAAGCGCACGCGGTCTTACGCCAAGTGCCGCCATTGCCGTAAGATGCCCAAGCTCATGCAGGATACAGCAGCCAAGGCATATATAAAGCTTTATCCTGAACTCACCATTTAAAAGTGTTATAAGGCTGACAAGTGCCAGAAAGCTGAAATGCACGCCTATTTTAAAACCACCGATATTTACAGTATACAAACCAATCACCAATAAAATATATGAAAAAGGCCGTACAAAAATGTACGGCCTTATTCTGTTGATAAAGCAGTATTTTTGGTGAATGCATATCCGAAGGGGGTACGGGGGGCACTTGTCTACTGCGTAGACAGGGAAAGCCCCCCGAAATAGAGCACGGACAGCCTTTGAGTTTTCACTTCATTTCACACGTATCACTAAAATAAGGTTTTGCGAAAAGCGAACAGCAGCATTCCCATGGAATACTGCTGCTGTTTTAGTTTGCAGGGAAAACAAACCGTTATTGGTATGTGCAGATCCTGATCTTGTGGTTTTGACAATGAATCGTGCGATCTGCTCAGCTTTCTTTTTCCTTTTTTATCCCGAACACAATTCTTAATATCCCTGATATTACCTTCGGGCTTTTTACAACTACTATTTTCATAAAAAACACCTCCACATAAGTACATTAAGGGCTTAAACCCTTACGTTATACTATGTCAAAGGTGTGATTTTTGTGATTTTACCTTCTGGATTCTATTACAAGCAGATACCCCGAATCAAAGCTGACATCAGCGCCTTTATCATCAGTAACGCTGTTTGACAGTCCAAGTGAATAAAGCTCAGGTGTGAGCGTAATACGTTTTGCCTTGTACTTTGCCCCGCTGACAGACAGTCCGGTCACTATACTGTTGAAGGCAAATAATGACAGTGAACAGCCCTCCCGTTTTTCAAATCTGTACTCACCGGGGGAAAGAAGTGTCAGTCTGTCGTTATCACCTATAATAACACCTTTAGCCCCCCTTTTTACAAGAAAATAGAGGGAAGCGATATTTGCAAACATATGGTCTGCGCTGCCGCCGAGTGCACCATAGATCTGAAAATCCACAAGCCCGTTTTCAAGTGCGTGGTTTAAAACAAGCGAAAGATCAGAATCATCCTTTTCCACAGGAAACGTAATAACATTACTGTGATCAGGTCTTGGTGATGAATCGAAATCACCGATAACTATATCACATTCAATGCCGAGTTTTTTAGCAAGGCAGTACCCTTTATCCGCGCCGTAGACAGTCGATCGCTCTACAAACTGCATATCAACGGCATCAGCACTTACCTCGTCACCTCCGACGAATACGGCACACTTTTTATCCATTCTTATACTCCCACTCCTTTAGTTTAGAGGCTTCTTCGTACATTAAAGCATAGCTCTGGTGCCGTGAAGCAGGTATTATCCCTGAAGCCACAGCTTCGAGCACAGCACAGCCCTTTTCCTTGATATGTGCACAGTCAGGAAAACGGCATTTTCCTATAAAACCTTCAAATTCAGGAAAACACCCTGCAAGCTTATCCTTGAAAATAATATCATACCTGTTCACATCAAAAGAGGAGAACCCCGGGGTATCTGCGACGTACCCGCCGCCTGAAAGCTTAAAGAGTTCTACGTGTCTTGTAGTATGCCTGCCGCGGCCGAGTTTTTTTGATATCTCCCCGGTTGACAGTTCCATATCAGGGAATATATTGTTTAAAAGTGAGGACTTTCCAACACCGGTATTACCTGTAAATGCACAAAGCTTTCCCGCAAGCCTTGCAGCAAGTTCAGCCGAACCTTCACCTGTGGTATTATCTATCTCAAAGACCTCAAAGCCGCATTTTCTGTAGATACCTGCTATATCTCCCGGTGCTGACTTATCTATCTTTGTAAACACTATAACAGGAGTAATGCCTTTATACACAGCAATAGCCGTAAACTTATCAATAAGCGTCGTATTAGGTTTGGGTTCACACGTTGATGACACAAGTACAAGCACATCAAGATTTGCAAGCGGCGGCCTTACAATAAAAGATGACCTTTCACAGATCCTGTCAATAACGGCACTGCCATCCTTTTCAAATGATATTTCCACGTTATCTCCGCAAACGGGTGATATACCTTTTTTTCTGAATATACCCCTTGCGCTGCATTCATATATACCCTCAGGGGCATCTACAGTGTAGATGCCCCCAAGTGATCTTATTATTATTCCGTTCATACTGTTATTCCGCAGGCTGCCAGCCGCCCTGCTGCCCGTTATCGGGTTCTTCACCGTTATCGCCGCCTTCTTCACCGTTGTCATCAGGCTGCTCTACAGGTTCCGCAGGCTCGTAAGGTTCTTCTGTGGTCGTAGTGGTTGTAGTTGTTGCCGCTGTGGTGGTTGTGGTAGTTGTAGGAGTTATACTATCAAACTCTTTCGTCTTTTCAGTACCTATCTTATCCACCTTGTTATTAGCAAAGTCAACATCAAACTTAATGTAATTCTCAACAGTTTTCTTTGTAGAATCGTTTGTGATATAGATAGCATAGGTCGCTGTCTTCTTACCCTTTACAGTAATATTAACATTGCTGCCCGCTACAGTTTCCGCCTTGGCGATATTCTGTGTAACAGCTATATTACCGTTTAAGTAAACATCGATCCTGTACGAACCATGTGCGCCGGCAGGGATAGCTATAGGAAGTGTAGCTTCTGTAGGTGAAACCTCACCGGTAGAAATACCTATTGTGATGCAGGTCCCCTTAGGCACCCATGTGCCCTCGTCCTCTGACTGCTGTATTACCTTACCCTTGTTGGATTCTGATTCAACTTCTTCTACCGCATAAGTAAGCTTATTTGATTTAAGAAGCTTGATAGCGTCGTCCTTGCTAAGACCTAAGCAGTACGGGACCTTAACATCAGTCGAAACAGGTCCTGTACTTACATAAACAGTAATACTTGAACCTATCGGCTGCTTTTCATTTGCAGCAGGCTGTGTCTTGATAACCCTGCCTTCTTCGACATTTTCGTCAGCCATAGTTATACGCTGAACTACAAATTCGTACTTTTTAAGCTCGTTTTCAGCCGCCTCGACTGTCATATTCTTAACATCAGGAACAGTTGTTTTTCTCGGCCCCATGCTGACCTTGAGGCTTATCTCATAGCCTTCCTTGACAACCTTTCCGGCGGTATCGCCCTGCCAGAAGATAGTACCTTCTTCATATTCAGAGTTATACTCCTGCGCTATCTCAAATTTGAACTTATCACCGTATTCTTCTTCTACTGCAACAATATCCTTGCCGACAAAGTCAATGATCTCGACCGTACCTGTACCGCCGACATTCCCGAGTGTTCTTATAACGCTCCACGCAATAACAACGGCTGCAATAATAACTACTGCCGCAGTTACACCAAGCATTATCGGAACGATATACGAACGCTTCTTGACTTCTTCCTCCTCGTCGTCATCGTCATCATCATCTTCGTCGTCATCATCATAGTCGTATCTTACCTCACGCTTGGGCACAGATTTAAAATGTTTTGTACCTTCCTCGTTTGGGATCACAGGCTTCTGATTATACTTATACCCGAAAGATACCGACCTGTTAAGCTTGAATGTATCAAGGTCCTTTATCATATCGGAAGCTGACTGATATCTTCTTTCAGGGTATCTTTCCATAGCGTGAAGAATAATTTCCTCGAGTGCTTCGGGGATCGAGGGCATTATATCCCTCGGCATAGCCGGGGTTTCCTCCGTATGCTTTCTTGCTATAGCAAAAGCACTGTCGCCGTCAAAAGGCTTCTGCCCTGTAAGCATCTCGTAGAACATTACGCCTACAGAATAGATATCCGACCTCTCGTCAGTCATATCGCCCCTTGCCTGTTCGGGAGATATATAGTGTACCGAGCCGATAGTCTTATCTGAAAGTGTTTTGCCGTCAACACGCGAAAATCTTGCAATACCAAAATCCATGACCTTTATGGTGCCATCGGGGAAAAGCATTATATTCTGCGGTTTTATATCCCTGTGCACGATACCCTTATCATGTGCGTGCTGCAAAGCGCGGAGTATCTGTGTGATGAAATGAACGCCGTCCTTCCATCTCAAAACACCCTGCTGCTCAATAAACTCCTTCATAGTAATACCGTCTATGTATTCCATTACTATGAACTGGATCTCATCAGTAAACCCTACATCATATATCTTAACAATGTTCGGGTGGTTAAGAACAGCTATAGCCTTGCTCTCATTACGGAATCTTCTCAAAAATTCCTCATTGTTTGAGAACTCGTCTTTAAGTATCTTAACAGCAACAGTACGGTCTTCCATAATATCCGTTGCTTTATAAACATCTGCCATTCCCCCCACGCCGATAAGCTCGGTGATTTCATAACGCCCGTCAAGACGCTTTCCGATAACAGAACCCATTAGTATTTTCACTCCTATTAAATTTTGTCATTTTGCTGTTAATTAGCCATAAGGGCAATTGTAATATTATCCCTGCCGCCCTCTAAATTCGCGTGTGCCACAAGCTTTGAAGCCGCTTCGTCGAGGTTCTGCCCGAAAACGGTATCATACAAAAGCTCTTTGTCACAATAATTATACAAGCCGTCCGAACAAAGCAGAACTGTGAAATTACAGTCATTTTCTATTTCAAAATAATCTGTTTCCACATCACGCTCAACGCCGACAGCCTTTGTTATCACATTTTTCATAGAATGGGAATCAGCTTCCTCTCGGCTTATCTGCCCCTGTTCATACAGCATTTCAACAAGTGTGTGATCATTTGTTATCTGGCTTATGCCGGAAGGAGTAAGCAAATAAGCGCGGCTGTCGCCTACATTTGCTACAAAGACCTGTTTGCCGCGAACAAGCACAGCCACACAGGTAGTACCCATTCCACTGTTTTCTTCGCTTTCCTGGCTTTTCTGATAAACAAGCGCATTTGCCGCACTGACCGACGTAAGTAGCAGGTTCCTGATACTGTTCATATCGGCATTTTCGCGGTAATTACCCGCAATTTTATCATATACGGCATTATGTGCGATCTCACTTGCAAGCGAGCCTGAATTGGCGCCGCCCATACCGTCGCATACAACAGCAAGGGCAGAGTTCGCGCCTATCATTCCGATCTTCACTCTGTCCTGATTTTCGCTTCTTTGCTGACCGATATCGCTTTTTGAAGCAAGAAACATAATCGCTGCCCGTCCTTTCTTTTTGTTTTGATTTTATATTTCATATTCCCGACGAAGCTGACCGCACGCGGCGTTGATATCCGCACCGAGCGTTCTCCTCACCGTCGCATTCAGCCCAAGTTCACAAAGTCTTTCTTTAAACCTCTGCGCTGATTTTCTGTCAGAAGTATAGTTCCTCTCTTTTATCTTGTTTACGGGAATAATATTTACATGACATACAAAGCCCTTTAAAAGTTCATAAAGTTCCCTTGCATTTTCTTCCTTATCATTTACGCCGTCTATCAGCGCATACTCAAAGGATATCCGCCTGCCGGTAGTTTGAAAATAATCCTTGCAGGCTGCAAGCAGTTCATTTATTTTATACCTGTGGTTTACAGGCATAATGGAATCCCTTATCTTATCATTTGAAGCGTGAAGTGATATTGAAAGGGTAAGCCCGAGTTTAAGCTTTGCAAGATCATAGATCCTCGGCACTACCCCACAGGTAGAAAGAGATACGTGTCGAAGCGACATATTCATTCCCTTTTCACCTGAAAGAAGTGACAAAAAGCAAACTACATTATCATAGTTATCAAGCGGCTCACCTATTCCCATAAGAACAGCCCCGCTGATCTTTCTGCCGCTGTCACGCTCAGCAGTATATATCTGCATAAGCATCTCGGATGGCAGCAGGTTTCTGCGAAACCCTGCTATCGTTGACGCGCAGAAATTACACCCCATCTTGCACCCGACCTGAGTCGAGATACAAATTGTAGTCCCGTGGTTATAATCCATCACCACAGCTTCAACATGATTACCGTCAGAAAGCCTATATAGATATTTTAACGTATTATCAGTACGGCTTTCAAGTCTTTTCACAATAAATAGTGATTTTATACAAAAAACACCGTCCAATCTGCCCCTCAATTGTGCAGATAGATTGGTCATTTTATCAAAACCGTCAACACGTTTAACGTGAAGCCATTCATATACCTGTGAAGCCCGGAATTTCTTTTCTCCGAGTGCTGTCATCATTTCTTCAAGTTCAGGATATGTGAGTGAGAGAATATCGGTTTTTCCCTGTTCGTCTTTAATGATCATATCACTCAGTCCTTTTAAACTTAGCTATGAAAAACCCGTCCGAATTATAAAGGTCAGGCGTTATAGAAACCCTTTCAAGTTTACCAAAGCAGATACCAAGCGGTTCAGGTGAAAACTCCTTATGAACACTCAGAAAACCGTCAACGACTTCATCATTTTCAGCTCTTGACAGTGTACAAGTCGAATAGACAAGCACACCGCCTGTTTTTACATAACGGGAAGATGTTTCAAGGATCTGAGCCTGTATATCGGGAAGCCTTTCAAATTCACTCAGATCTTTATACTTTATCTCCGGTTTTCGTCTTATCACGCCAAGTCCTGAACAAGGCACATCACAAAGCACCCTGTCTGCCGGCGGCAATTCTTCGTTGTATACCTTAGCGTTATTTACCTTTGCATTAATTACATCAAGCCCAAGTCTTTCGGCACCGCTTTTTATCAGCCTTACTCTGCTTTCATGCAAGTCAAAGGAATACAGAGCACCCCTGTTTTCCATATCTTGTGCGATCGTAAAGCTCTTTCCGCCCGGGGCAGCACAGACATCTATCACAGTCATACCAGCTTTTGCATCTACAGCCGCGCAGCACAGCTGTGAGGAAATATCCTGAACGTGCACAAGACCATCTTTATAGGCTTTGGTCTTTTCAATATTACCGCCGGATATTTCAAAACAAAACGGCATAATATCATTCTTCCTGCATTTTATCCCCTCTTGTTCAAGTGCTTTGGCTGCGGCGTCCTCCGTACCTTTCATCGGGTTTACCCTGACAGTAACAGGCGGCGCACCGAGAGAGGAATCAAGCATTGCTCTTGCAGCTTTTTCGCCGTATTCACCAAGATACTTTTCAACAAGTCCTATCGGGCAGGAATAGTCATACATCATCTGTTCCGCCCTGTTACTGCCCTTCGGCACAGGCTTGCCATCTCTTATAAAACCCCTGAGTATTCCGTTCACAAAGCCTTTCAGCGCCGGGTTTTTATTTGCTTTTACAAGCTTAACACTTTCGTCAACAGCAGTATGATCAGGGACACTGTCCATAAATCTCAGCTGATAAATGCCAAGCCTGAGAATATTTCTGATATCTGATGCCAGTTTATCCTGCTTTCTTACAAGGTATTTTTCTATTATCTTGTCAAGTGTCAGTCTGCGTTCGAGCACGCCGTAAAAAAGCGCTGCCGCAAAGTGTCTGTCACGCTCATCAAGCTTTACCCTTGAAAGTTCATTATCAAGCATAATATTTGAATACCCGGCATTGTTTTCAAGCTTTATAAGCAGCCTTAACGCTGTACTTCTGGCATCGACCATAAATCAAACCTCACATATCAGCCAAGAATTGTTCCTGCCTTTACAGGCCTGCCCCTTAAATAATCAGCAGCAGCCATTCTTTTTGAACCCTCAGCCTGTATAGTAACAAGCCTGATGCAGCCCTCGCCGCAGGCTACTTCAAATTTCTTTTCGTCAACAACTTCGCCCGCTTTGCCAAAGCTTCCGTTTTCACTTACAAGCTCACTTTTATATATTTTAAGTCTTTTACCGTCAAGGAACGTCACTGCGCACGGCCAGTCAGAAAGACCGCATATTTTTTTGTGCACATTCCTTGCGCCAAGCGAGAAATCAAGTTCACACATATCCTTATTTATCATATGTGCATAGGTCGCGGCTTCATTGTCCTGCGGAGTCGGCGTCACTTCCCCGTTTTCAAGGGCTTTGAGTGTTTTTATAAGCAGTCCTGCCCCCATATCCGCAAGCCTGTCAAAAAGCTCGGCAGAGGTTTCGTTTATACCTATCTCTGTACTTTCCTGAAGGAGAATATCCCCCGTGTCAAGCCCCTCTCCCATAAGCATTGTTGTTATACCTGTTTGTTTTTCATCATCAAGAACAGCCTGCTGGATAGGTGCCGCACCTCTGTACTTAGGCAGCAGAGAACCGTGAACATTAACACACCCATAAACAGGCAGTTCAAGCACTTCCTTAGGAAGTATCTTTCCGTATGCAGCAACAACTATAACATCAGGTGCTATATCTTTTAGCACCCGCAGGTATTCATCAGCGTCTTTTTTAAGACTCAGCGGCTGATAAACAGCTGTCCCATGTTCTTGCGCAAGCACTTTGACAGGCGGCGGCGCAAGCTTATATCCACGCCCCTTAGGCTTATCAGGCTGAGTGAAGACTGCCCTGACATCATAGCCGTTATCATAAAGTGCTTTAAGCGTAGCAACAGCAAAATCAGGTGTACCCATAAAAACAGTTTTCAACGCACTCACCTCTTACGCTTCGTCAGGTTCAGCCCACTCAACAACATATTCGGTGAAGATATGCCCGTCAAGGTGATCGAGTTCGTGGCATACTGCCTGAGCAAACAGGTCGTTCACTTCCATTTCATACCACTCGCCGTTTCTGTCCTGTGCCTTAAATCTTACAGTTGTCGGACGTACAGTATATCCCCACTCATTCGGGCAGGAAAGACAGCCTTCAAGAACCTTATGGGTTTCCTCACTCCTGAAAGTGATCTCAGGGTTGATAAGCTCGTGAACACCGTCACCGTCGCCTACATCAATTATTACGACTCTCCTTAAAACCCCCACCTGCGGTGCAGCAAGACCTACACCCTGTGCTTTTTCAAGCGTATCAGCCATATCGTCAAGCAGTATATGAAGCTTTTCATCAAACTTCTCAACAGGCTTACACTTTTTATGGAGAATATCATCTCTCTTATTAAGGATCTTTCTAAGTGCCATTTTGTTTTCCTTTCTAATGGCCGATATCGCCATTTATATCAGCATATATTTTTACGTTTTTAAATTCCTGTATTTTATAAAACTGCGCAAGCAGTGTCTTCATCATTTTTCTGAAATTATTATTGTTTTTACATTTGAGGATTATTCTGTATCTGTATTTTCCGCCTATCCTTTCAAGCGAACAGGGTGACGGCCCGAAAACGCGCAGAAAGTTTATCTCACCGCGGTTATCCCTAAGATAATCCTGCAAGAGCGTTATAAAGCATCCCGAAGCCTTTACAGCACCGCTTTCAAGAATCGATGCAAAGCCTATTACACAGATATCGCAGAAAGGGGGGTATATAAGCGCCCGTCTGAGTGCTATTTCCTGTTCATAGAATTCCTTATAATCCTGTCGTGAAGCAAGATCTATTACATAATGGTCGGGCACAAAAGTCTGTATGAAAGCCACTCCCGGCTTAACGCCCCTTCCGCCTCTGCCGACAACTTGTGTTATCAGGGAAAACGTTCTTTCATAGCTTCTGAAATCCCCCGCAAAAAGCGCCTTATCAAGCGATATCACTCCGACACAGGTGACATTCGGGAAATCAAGCCCCTTAGCTATCATCTGCGTTCCGAGCATTATATCATATTTACCGGCTTCAAAATCCGAAAACTTTTCTTCATATGCAAGTCTTGAAGATGCCGTATCAGCGTCCATTCTAAGGATCCTTGCATCGGGGAATATACCTGAAAGCTCAGCCTCTATCTTCTGTGTACCGACACCGCCCATGCGAAGCTTTTCGTTCCCGCATTCCGGGCATACCGAAGGCAAAGGCATTGAATACCCGCATATATGACACATAAGCCTGCCGTTTTTCTTATGATATGTCAGCGCACATGAACAGTTAGGGCACTCAACAGGTTTTTTACACTTTGTACAGGAAACATAGGTATTAAACCCACGCCTGTTGAGCAGCAGTATCGACTGCTCGCCATTTTTCAGGTTCTCCTTGATCCTGTCTGCAAGTGCGAAGCTTATAAGCCCGTCATTGCCGTCCTCAGCTTCCGACTGCATATCGATTATCCTCACCTGCGGCAAGGGATATTCATTAAATCTCTTATTTAGTTCAAAAAGCGAGAACCGCCCGTTTTTGGCATAGTAATAGCTTTCAAGCGACGGTGTTGCCGAAGCAAGCAAAAGCTGTGCGTTATTGAACCCACATCGCTGAATAGCCACTTCTCTTGCATGATACCTTGGCGTATTATCGGATTTATATGTGCTCTCGCCCTCCTCGTCCATGATTATCAGCCCTAAGTTTTTCACAGGCGAGAACACAGCGCTTCTTGTCCCTATCACAATACTGACGTCGCCGCGCATTATACGCTTGTACTCGTCCATTCTCTGCCCTTGCGACAGTGATGAATGTATGACAGCTATCCCCTCACCGAAATACATCTTGAATTTCCTGAGCATCTGCGGTGTAAGCGATATTTCAGGCACAAGCATAAGAACACTTTTTCCTGCCTTTACAACAGCATCTATAAGTCTGATAAAAACAGCAGTTTTGCCGCTTCCGGTCACCCCGTGAAGGAGTGAAGCGCCTGCCTTGCCGCTGTTTATCTTTTCAAGTATCCCTTCAAAAGCCGCCTGCTGTTCATCACTGAGGGCAACATCTTCGGGTGAAACTCTCTGTGTGACTTCACCGATAGCATTTCTGAGCACTTCTGTTTTATATATCGCAACAACGCCTTTATTGCTCAGGTTTTTTATAAGCGTAGTCGTACAGCCTGTCATATAACAGGCTTCCTTCAGTGATACACACCCGCAGTCACCAAGAAGATCGGCAACAAGCTTCTGTTTTGCCGTAAGTGTATGCCCGCCGCCTGAGGAAAGGTATTCATCACTCAGGCGTATCATTTTCATATCACTGTCAGCAGATCTTCGTTTAAGGTCATCAGAGCATTCAAGCACACCTTTTTCGATCAGGCTGTGCACCAGTTCTTTTTTCTTTTTATTTCCTGTATGATCAAGAAGTTCGTCTATCTGCCTCTGACCGTTACAGTCCTTTACAGCGGCTATAAGCTCACGTTCTTCATCAGTAAGGTCACTTTCATACATTGAATTCACAAGGCTGTAATGCTTTTTGTAAATATACCCGAACCCCGCAGGAACGATAGCCGAAAACGCCTTATAGTAAGTACAGAATGTATTTTCCTTCAGGTACCTTATAAGCCTTAGCTGCTCATCATTTACAAGCACTTCTTCATCGACAAGCCTGATAACAGTTTTAACAGTGCCGTTATTACCGCAGGTGTCAAGAATATCGGTAATAAATCCTATAACGCGCTTATTGGCTCTCCCGAACGGCACAAGCACCCTCGCCCCGATCTTAGCCGCTGCGGTTATCTCAGGATCCATTTCATAAGTATATTCAGCATCAAACGCTTCTGTGGCCGCAGATACGGCGACAAGCGCATACTTTACAGGCCCTTCCATAAAATGAACCCTTCTCTGATCACTTTCTTAATTCCGGATCCTCAATAAACCTATACTCACCCGCCGCAAATTCATCAACTGCTGTTTTTACAGGTTTTTCGTTAAGTATCAAGCCTTTTTCATTAGCTTCGTCCGTAATTTCCCTTGCCCTTTTAGCTACTGCCAACACAAGCGAATAGTAGCTTTCATTATTCTTTAGTATCTGTACAATTGCAGGTCTAAGCATTTTTCAACACCTCATCAATATTTTTTTTCATATTTACAGCCTTAAATCTGTCAGCATCACTGTTTTTATTTTTAGTACAATCCACGATAAACTTCAGATCTCTTATTGCATCATCAAGTTCATCGTTCATGATAACATAATCGTATTCATAAGCCTTTGATATCTCTCCCGAAGCCTGTGAAACGCGCTTATTTATTGTATCATCGTCTTCTGTCCCGCGTTTGTGAAGTCTTCTGTCAAGTTCTTTTATACTTGGCGGAAGTATAAATACGCTTACCGCATCGGGCATCAGCTTTTTCACCTGAAATGCGCCTTGTGTTTCTATTTCAAGCACAACGTCACGGCCGCTTTCAAGCATCTTCTCAGTCGCCGCCCTCGGGGTGCCGTAATAATTATCCGCAAACTCAGCATATTCAAGGAAGCCGTCGTTTTTTATCTCGCTTTCAAATTCATCTCTTGTCATAAAATGGTATGTAATACCGTCAGTGTCTTCTTCCCTCGGTTTCCTTGTGGTGCAGGAAACCGAATAATAAGCATCACTGTCCTTGAACACCTCGCTCAAAATCGTCCCCTTACCGCAGCCCGAAGGTGCGGAGATTATAAAAAGCTTTGCATTGTTCATTTTTCACTTTCCTCCTCACCGCTGACAAGTCTGCCGCCGACTGTTTCAGGTGCCACCGCCGAAAGCACGACATGATCACTGTCCATTATAATAACAGCCCTTGTACGCCTTCCATAAGTAGCATCTATAAGTGTACCCTTGTCCCTGGCATCACTTATCAGTCTTTTTATAGGTGCCGAATCGGGATCCACTATAGCTATCAGCCTGTCAGACGATACAAGGTTGCCATAGCCAATATTAAGCAGCTGCATATTAATCACCTTACTCTATGTTCTGTATCTGTTCCCTTATCTTTTCGATATCCGCTTTCATATCAACGACCATTTTTGTAATGGTCAGGTCATTGCATTTTGAGCCGATAGTGTTTACCTCACGGTTTAATTCCTGTACAAGGAAGTCAAGCTTTCTGCCCACAGGTTCTTTTTCCTCCAAAAGCCCGCGGAATTGCGATATATGTGATCTCAGCCTGACCGTTTCTTCATCAACAGCGGTCTTATCAGCGAAAACAGCAGCTTCTGTCAGAATACGCTGCTCGTCGATATTCTTGTCCTGCAAGACCTCTGATATCTTCTCAAAAAGCCTGTCGCGGTATTCGTCATTCACCTTTGGTGAGCGTTCTTCTATCCTGCCGACATTTTCTTCAATAGCCAAAAGCCTTGAAAGGACATCATCGTAGAGCTTTTCACCCTCTGTCTTACGCATCTGCATAAACAAAGAGAGCGCTTCATTTGCGACCTCGCTCACATCCGCCCATATTTCCTCCTCGTCGTCCTCCGTCTTTACAACGGTGAACACATCAGGCAGGCGCATGATACTTGTCAGGGAAAGGTCGTCATTTAAAGAAAGCTCGTCCTTTACGCCCCTCAAAGCTTCAATATACCCCTTAGCGATGGTTTTATTGACAGCGATCTCGGCATTTGCACCCTCCTGATTATAGATAGAAACGCCGACTTCCACCTTGCCTCTTGTTATCTTTGTTTTGAAAAGAGCCTTGAGTTTCTCATCGAGATAGCTATAGCCGCGCGGTGTCCTTGCAGAAAACTCGCAGAAGCGGTTATTTACGCTTCTTACTTCAACGATTATCTCCCTGTTATGAAGTATCGCCCTGCCCCTTCCGAAGCCTGTCATACTATTTATCATAAAAATATCTCCCTGAATTTATTTTACATTTCATTATAACATTTATTGTAATAAAAGGCAAGTAAATTTAACAAATTGTTCAAACAAAGTTTTATCTTATTCTATATATGTGCAAACACATCAGTAAGGCTGTCGCCCACATAGATATTCTTATGCTTTTCAAGCTCTTTTCTCGGAGTCGGGCCTGTAGTGACGGCGGCAAAATCCACGCCTGCGTTTTCAGCGGTCTTAGCATCTACATAGCTGTCGCCGATATAGAGTACATCATTTTTATCCATGCCAAGCTTATTTATCGCAGACAAAAGGCCGTCAGGTGCAGGCTTAGGTGCATCAACATCATCAAGGCCCACTATAAGATGCACAGGCATAGAGGAGGTCTGACACTCAAAGGTTTCTGCTATGCGAAAACGCATTTTTGAAGAAACTATCGCCACCTTTTTTCCGGCAGTAAAAAGAGATTGCAGGATGCCAAGAGCGTCGGGGTAAAAAAGGCTTTCCTTTGCCATGATGCCGTTAGCAAAACTGACATAAGTATCCTTCATTGCCGCTTTATCCGGGTTAGGAAAAGTATTTGTAAGTATATCAAAAGCATCAGTCAGCGGAAGTCCTATAGTATCTATAATCGCCTTATCATCAGGTATATCATAGCCAAACACGCCAAGTGTATGTTTAAAGCACTTAACGATCGGCGAAACGGAATTTACAAGTGTAAGGTCAAAATCAAAAATAAAGGCTTTATATCTGCTCAAAGCATATCTCCCCTTTCAAATCAATTATCTCACAAATTTATTAATAATTCAAGCTTGCCGTACAAATATTAAAGAATTGTTAAATTACACAAAAAGACTGGAAAAACTTATAAAAAAGTGTTACAATTATACTATACTTTTTGTAAGGAGAATTGCCATGAATGATAAACAGATAAAAGAGCTTGTAAGTACACTGACACTCGAACAGAAAGCCTCTCTCTGCTCGGGTGCGGATTTCTGGCATACAAAGACAGTTGACGGCAAAGATATACCATCTATAATGGTTTCCGACGGCCCTCACGGACTGAGGAAGATGGTGGAAAGAGAGGATAATCCGTTTGACACTGTCAAAGCCGTTTGCTTCCCATCAGCCTGTGCGCTTGCGTGCTCGTTTGACAGAAAGCTTGTCCGGGACATGGGCAAAGCACTCGGAAACGAGTGTCAGTCGGAGGGGGTTGCGGTTCTTTTAGGCCCCGGTGCGAATATAAAGCGTTCGCCCCTTTGCGGCAGGAACTTTGAATACTTTTCTGAAGATCCGTATCTTGCTTCACATATGGCGGCATCTCACATCAAGGGTGTGCAGAGCATGGGCGTCGGCTCCTCCCTGAAGCACTTTGCCGCAAATAATCAGGAATCAAGAAGAATGTCCGTATCAGCCGAAATAGACGAACGCACACTCAGGGAGATATATCTTGCCGCTTTTGAATACGCTGTAAAAGAAGCTAAGCCGCAGACTATCATGTGTTCCTACAACAAGATAAACGGCGAATACTCATCACAAAACAAATGGCTGCTGACAGACCTGCTTCGTGACGAATGGGGCTTTGAAGGCCTTGTGATGAGCGACTGGGGCGCAGTTGATGACAGGCCAAAGGGCGTTGAAGCCGGGCTTGACCTTGAAATGCCTGCAAGCATGGGCAAAAATGATGAACTTATAGTCAGGACTGTGAAAGAAGGAAAGCTTGACGAGAAATATGTTGATAAGGCCTGTGAAAATGTCCTCAGACTTGCATTCAGAGGAGATGAAAACAGGCAGTATGCCGCCAAGTGGGATAAAGATAAGGACAGAGCCCTTGCCAGAAGCATTGAAGCTGATTGCATAGTTTTGCTCAAAAACGATAAAAAGATACTGCCGCTGAGCAAAAGCAAAAAGATAGCGTTTATAGGTGAATTTGCCGAAAAGCCGAGGTATCAGGGCGGCGGAAGTTCACACATAAACACCGAACAGGTACTGAATGCACTGACAGCCGCAAAGGAATATGCCGAAGTAAATTATGCTCAGGGCTTTGTGACAGAAAAGGACGAAACATCACCCGCGCTGTTAAATGAAGCTGTAGCGCTTGCCGAAGAAAGTGACGTTGCCGTTATATTCGCAGGCCTGCCTGATGCGTTTGAATCGGAGGGCTTTGACAGAAGTCATATGATGATGCCCGCCTGTCAGCTTGAACTGATCGACAAGGTATGTGAAGTCAATAAAAACGTAGTGATAGTTTTGCATAACGGCGCACCTGTGGAAATGCCGTTTGCCGATAAGGTAAAGGGTATTGTAGAGTGTTATCTCGGCGGCGAAATGGTGGGCGGCGCACAGTGTGATGTACTTTTTGGCAAGGTAAACCCAAGCGGCAAGCTTGCGGAGACCTTCCCGAAAAAGCTGTCTGACAACCCATCTTATTTAAACTTTCCGGGAGAGGGCGACAAAGTAAAATATGCCGAGGGTTTGTTTATCGGCTACAGGTATTATGATAAAAAGAATATGGAAGTATTGTTCCCGTTCGGGTATGGGCTAAGCTATACAACATTTGAGTACAGCGATCTTACCCTTAGTGCTGAGGAGATAAACGAAAAGGACATACTGACAGTTACAGTTACAGTCACAAACACCGGCAAATACGACGGCAAGGAAACAGTCGAGCTTTATGTCAGGGATACACATTCATCAGTTATCCGTCCCGAAAAGGAGCTTAAAGGCTTTGAAAAGGTGTTCCTTAAAGCAGGCGAGAGCAAAAAGGTAGTATTCAAGCTTGAGGGGCGTGCGTTTGCATATTATAACACAGATATCCACGACTGGTATGTTGAATACGGCCAGTTTGATATACTGATAGGTGCTTCCTCCCGTGATATAAGGCAAACTGCAAGTGTTTTTGTCGGAAATGACAATGTAATACCGATGAAGTTCACACTCGATTCGCTCGGCGGCGAAGCTCTGAGTTTCCCGGAGGGCAAGGAGATATTCAAAGAGGTCATAAAAAATGTGAATATGGGATTTGACTCAGCCCAGACAGGCGAAGGTGCAGAGCTTGCTATAGCCGCAATGTTTAACGATATGCCTATCCACGCTATGGTTTCTTTCTGCAATGATCCGTCCATCACAAGACAGACACTTGAAAAAACCGTTGAAAAGCTTAATGCCGCATCAGCAGAATACGCAAAGAAATAATAATCAGCCCGACAGCGCTAAACCAAACGCTGTCGGGCATTTTTTATTAAAACAGTATTTTAGAAAACATTTCTGCAATGATCTTCGTGGCATCTGCAAGCTGACGCATTTCTTCGTCGGAAAGAACAGAGAACTTTTCGATAAAATCCTCATGCATTTCTTTTTTTATCTGCTCAACAAACGTTTTGGCTTCGTCTGTCAGGCGTATCTTTATAACCCGCCTGTTTGAGCTGTCATGCATTCTTTCGATAAAACCCTTATCCACAAGCTGCGCCACAGCCCTTGTAGCCTGCTCGTTTGAAGTGTTTATCTTTGAAGCAAGCCCTGACATAGTAAGCGTACCATTCACATTAAGTGTAAGCATGATCACCTGCTGTGTTCTGGTAATTCCGTACTTTTTCTTGTCAAATGTGTCAAATACGAGCTTTCTGCAAGCCGGGTAAATGGCAAAAAGGCTGTTTACATATTCTTTTCTTTCGTTCTCGTTCATATTATCATACTTCCCTTAATTTATTTCAAATTGTATTATATCAAAACATTTATACAAAGTCAATAGTTAAAACTATCAAATATATATAAGAATTAAGAGAAAATATATTGAAATTACTTACAATTTCTTACTTTGCCATCAGTCTTACAGCTTTACTAAGTCTTTCAAGCCCGTCTATAACATAAGACCTCGGGCAGGCTATGTTCATTCTCACAAAGCTTTGGCCGTTGCCGCCGTAAATATTGCCGTCAGAGAGAAAAAGCCCTGTGAGTGAGCGTATTTTTTTCGCAATATTTATACTTTCACAGTCAAGCTTACTGCAATCTATCCATAACAGGTATGTCGCTTCTGACGGATAAAGTGAAAGCATGGGGATATTCTCCTCAATATACTTTTTGGCAAAGAGTGCGCTTTGATAAATATAATCCCTTAGTTCATCAAGCCACGGGGCGCCCTTCTCAAATGCTGCTATCGTTGCATTAACAGCAAATACATTCGGCTCTCCTACCTCGTCAGTGTTAAGTGCACGCCATATTTTATGACGAAGCCGCCTGTTCTCACTATAAGCCGCAGAGGTCTGTATGCCCGCTATGTTGAACGCCTTTGTCGGGGCAATACAGGTTATCGAACACTGTCTGCACTTTTCGCTGACACTTATAAAAGGAACATATTCCTTTTCAGGGTAAGTCAGGTCACAGTGAACTTCATCACAAATGACTGTAACGCCGTTATCGTACGCAAGTTCACCTATCCTTGCGAGTTCTTCCCTGTTCCATATTATCCCCCCGGGGTTCTGCGGGTTGCACAGCAGAAGCATTGAAGTCTGTTTATCACTAAGCTTCCTTTCAAGGTCATCAAAGTCAATATGATATCTCCCCTGTTCATAGACAAGCGGGGCTTCAAGTACATTCCTGCCATTATTCTTTACGCTGTTAAAGAAAATGTTGTAAACAGGTGTCATAAGCACTATATTCTCACCTGCTGTAGTAAGCTTTCTGACAGCACTTGATATTGTAGGTACAACTCCTGCGCTGTAAACAAGTCCTTCTTTTTTTAGCGTTACATTATGCCTTTTCTGCCAGTGCGAGATATATGCATCATACCATTCATCAGGAATATCAGTATAGCCGAAAACACCATGCTGAGCCCTTTTTATTATTGCTTCAATGATATCGGGGGAAGTCCTGAAATCCATATCCGCAACCCACATGGGAAGCTCGCCTTCTTTAATATCCCACTTGGAAGAATAATATCCATGCCTGTCCACAGGCGTATCAAAATCAAACATGACCTCATCCCTTCACTAAGAATTCACGCTCGTCATCTATTATGGGAATGTCTTTGACTTCCATATTTTCTATAAGTATAAAGTTCCCCTTTTCAATCGAGAGGACCATCTTGTCTATACATTCCTCCGGTGCCTGAGCCTCCATTTCAACAGAGCCGTCATACAGGTTTTTAACATAACCTGTCACCCCGAAGCTTCTTGCGGCATAATATGCCCTGTATCTGAAGCCCACACCCTGCACTCTGCCATAAAACCTGAAATATTTACGTATATTTCTTTCACTTATCATTATCGTTTACTGCACCTGTAACGGTGCAGCCTCCCATAAATGCCTGTTATCTACCTATTATGGCTGCCCGTATTTTTACAGACAGCCATAAGTTATTTTTTTAGCTTTATTGTGTCGATCTCCGCCTTTGTAACAGGCTTTGAATACAAATACCCCTGAAAGCTGTTTACAAGGAACCCTCTGAGAAAATCACGCATACTTTCTGTTTCGACGCCTTCAACGCAAACCTCGGCTGCAAAAGCATTTGCAAGCCCCGATATAAACTCTACAGTATTCTGATCAGAAGCACTGTTTTCAATGTTCTTGACAAATTCCCTGTCTATCTTGACTGTGTCAACAGGAAGTTCACGCAAAATACCAAGAGAAGAAAACCCTGTGCCGAAATCATCAAGGGCCACCTTTATACCGTACGAACGGAAAGCAGCGAACATATTCCTGAGCATATTTGTATCAAGCAGTCTGCATCTTTCTGTTATCTCAAGGCATAGGTTCTCAGGCGGGAAGCCAGTTTCCTTTAACAGCCCAAGAACTTCTGACACGAAATCATGCTTTTCTATCTGTGTATACGACAGGTTTACATTTATTATTATCCCGGGATATTTTTTTAGCAGATCAAGACCGTCCATCATAGCGGTTTTAAGTATCCATGTGCCAAGCTCGTTGAAAAGCGAATCCTGTTCAAGTACGGGTATAAACTGCATAGGCGGCACAGCCCCGTACTCCTCGTTTCTCCAGCGTACAAGCGCTTCAAAGCCTTTGAGCGTTTCAGCTTTAGCATCCATTATCGGCTGATAGCAAAGATAAAAGCCCGAACAATTCTGCGTGATGCTGTTTCTTATAACATTTATCTTTTCTACCATCTGCCTGTTCTCGTCTGAAAGAGTATCCTCAAATACTACAAGCTCACCGAGCTTCTGTTGTTTTGACTGGTAGTATGAATACCTTAAACAGGAATACACCGTTTCCTTGCTTATGTTAAAATTATCCACCACCACTGTGCCCGCATTTGTGGATATGGTAAGATGAATACCGTCAACATAAAAATCGTGCGAATGTTTAGCCTTTATCATCTGATAGATACGTTCAAGTTCCAAAAGTGTCATTTCGCAGGTGAGCACACAGAATTTGGTGCCGTCCATTCTGTAAACCGTCCCCCTGCCTGCAAAAACGCCTTCAAGATACCTTGCGGCACTTTGCAGAACACGGTTGCCAAAGCTGTAGCCGTATACATCGTTTATATCAGAAAAGCCTGAAAACCCTATAAGCATTATGGTTGACCACTTCTTCTGCCAGAATACAGCTTTAAGATCTTCAAAAAAGCCATAAAGGTTTTTAAGCCCTGTAAGCACATCAACCGCGCCTACTGCTTCATTATTTCTGATCGAGCCGATAAAAAACTCAGGTTCACCTTTACCGTCCCGCAAAAGTGTGCCCTTGCAGGTGCAGACCACAAAAGTGCCGTCAGCACGCTGTGCGTGGTACTGCATATCGTGAAGTTCACTCCTGCCGGAAAATACAGCGGCAATATTTTCTTCAAACATCTGTCTTTCTTCTTCAAGTATATGCTTTGCCCAAATCTCACCCGCTTTATACATATACTTACCCGGAAGCCCGAAATAATCCACGGCACGCTCAGACCAGCGTGAATAATCATTCTTGATATCACAAACATATATATAATAGCTCTCCGCAAGCATTGCAACGCCTTTATAAAGCTCGTCAAGCCGACTTTTTGCAATATCGGAATATTGTTTATCCATAACTATTCTCCAAGTATCAAATCACAATCTTACAACAGTATTCTTGCCGCTGTTCTTTGCTTTATAAAGTGCATCATCAGCACGCATAACAACGGTATCTGTGTTTTCATTTTCCCTTGCATCTGTTACGCCTATACTTACCGACTGCGGTCTTGAGTTCGGGAAGGGCATCTGTGCAAAGCTCTCTCTTATAAGCTCGGCTGTTTTATCTGCCTTATCACAGTCATCATCACACAAAAGCACCATAAATTCCTCGCCGCCCCAGCGCCCCGACTGCCCGTCATCAGTTACATCAGCAAGCGTTTTTTCTATACAGCCGCAAAGACCTTTTATAACATTATCGCCCTCTTTATGACCGAATGTATCGTTTACAGACTTAAAGTTATCAATATCAAGCATCACAAGGGAAACCCTCTTACCGTCCTTTAATGCCTTTGATATCCTTCTTTGTATCTCGCCGCGGTTAAACAGGCCTGTCAGGGCATCTGTGACCGCCATTTTAGCAAGCTTTGCATTGGCTTCCTCAAGTTCTTCGGTGGCGGCTTCGATAAAGGTAGCAAGTCTGTTTATCATTGATACCTTGCCCGAGAAATTCTCCTCTTTCATTTCAAAGCTGTCATTATACTCACCGATAAGGTCGCCCTCACGGAATGCCGCTACTACAAGGGTAACGTTATGCTGATTTACGTGACCGTCACTCCTTAAAAACTCGCCCGAGGTATAAAAGCCCGAAGTAGGTGCAAGCGTCTGGAAAGGTACAGTTTCCTTTGAGACCTCGTCCTTGCCCCAGAATGTGCGCCTTGCCGCACAGGAGAATACGTGTATGACTTCCGGCTGAAAACTCCTGATACCCTCAGCACCGTTTCTTACACTTTCAAGTATAGTCCAGGGATCGCCATAGGCTATGCGTGCAAGCGCACCCTCCTCAATATCTGCCGTCATTTCAAGTGAGCCGTCAGCATTGCTTGCTATCGGTGCACGAAGGATACTTATCCCGTTATGGTCATACACAAACGGGAACTCAAGCGTATTTGTAAAGAAATGCTCGTCGTTTTTTATATTAAGGTACTTATAATATGTATCATAGGCAGGCTTGCCGTCAAGCTCGTAAAGCATACATCCTTTTGCTTTTGATACAACAAGCTCACGCCCGAGAGGCTTCCACCCTGTTATGAACGTTGTATCTATATGCAGATCGTCACCGCCGAGGAAAAGGAACACAACACCCTTTTCGGAAAAACCGCCGTCATTTGAAAAAACGCAGGCGCTATTGCCAAAATCAGGTATAAAAGCACCGCCGCCGAAAACCTTGACATTATTTCTGAGATTATCAAGCCCGTCACAGAATCCTGTCATTGAAAGCCCCCGTATGGTGACAAGCATCTCAACGGCTTTTATCCACGGGTTTGAGTTTACGTAATTATTGACTTCTTTTATAACATCATATTCGGTCTCAGGCGTCAGCACATACTGTTTAAGCGATATTTTTGTATTTGGATACTCACACACCGTACAGGTGACAGTAGTATCATAATTTGAAAATTCGCCGTTTAATATATTACCATTTGTCGAGCACCCCATATACAGAGCACCGGGCATTTCCCTTTCAATAAGTGAACAGATCGCCTTTACCCTGTTTGAATCTACACTTTCGGTAAAAACCTGAAAGAATACTGTTGAGGTTATCATGGTCTTACACCACTGGGATAGTTTTTTAAGTTCTCTTATAAATGCATTATCATTAACATAATTGAATTGAAACTGTCTCACAGCAAAGCCCTCCTATAACATTTTAGTACATTATACTATATTTTGCACAATTTGTCAACAACAAAATAATACAATTTAAGCGGAAATCGCCAAAATCAATATATAAAAAAGCGCCTGAAGTTTTGATTCAGGCGCAGCATATTCATACATCGGGCTTATTCCCGTTTTTTAGTCTGTCATACAGTCCTTTCATTATAATATCGCGTGCGCGGGCGGCCTGTTCCTTCGTGGCATCAGGGATATTGCCAAGCGGGTATGGTATTGCGAGTGCTTCGTACTTTGGCCTTGCCATAGAATGATACGGCAGTACATCAAGTGCTTTGAGCGTCTTTATCCCGCCGATAAACTGCCCCAGTGCAAATAAATAGCCGGGATCATCAGTAACATACGGCACAAGCACATGGCGTATCCAGACAGGCTTGCCCTTGTCAGCAAGGTACTTTGCAAAAGCTAAAATATTTGCATTATCCACGCCCGTAAGTGCCTTGTGTCTTTCAGGATCTATATGCTTGATATCAAGCATAACAAGGTCAGTGACTTTGAGTAAATCATCTGTCTTTGATGTATTCTCCTCATTAAACAATGCTCCTGATGTATCAAGGCAGGTGTGTATACCGTAAGTTTTGGCAAGCGTGAAAAGCTCGGTCACAAATTCCGACTGTACCATAGGCTCACCGCCTGTAACAGTCAGACCGCCGCCTTTTAAAAACTCCTTGACGGCAAGCAGTTCGTCAATAATGCTTTGCGCTGTACGCTTCTCGCCTTTTGAATATTCCCATGTATCAGGGTTATGGCAATACAGACACCTGAGAGGGCACCCCTGCATAAAAACGACAAATCTTCTCCCCGGACCGTCTACCGTCCCGAAAGATTCAGTTGAATGTATATAGCCCTGCATTTTATCACCCCTTTACCCTGCGTTCCAAGCGAAGTATACGATGTTCATGATATGTAATTATATACCATTACGGCAAATAAGTCAATAGCATAACATCCGGCGCCGGGGAAATCATTTTTTGATTTTAAGTGGGCATCCCCGCCCCGGTGTTTTCCTCCGCAGGCGAATCAAAACCACCCGTTGAGCGGGTGGTTCAGCTTGCTTCAAAACCTTATTTTAGTGATACGCACGAAATGAATTGAAAACTCAAAGGCTGTCCGCACCCTATTCTAAATCATCTCCCAAAAGATTCGGCTTTATCGACAGCCTGCTGAACGTGAAGATAAAGCTGCTTTTTGCCGCCCCTGATGACAGCGGTGTTTTGGTTTTACGTATAGGTTTCAGTCCTCGCACTTGCTTTCGAGCAGGGGGGAATAATATGACCTGAAATCTTCAAAGCTGTCATTATCTATGGCATCACGGATACGTTCGGTAAGTGTATTATAAAAATAGAGGTTATGCATTACCGCGAGCCTGCCGCCGAGCTGTTCACCTGCTTTGAAAAGGTGTCTTACATAGCTGCGGGAGAAGTTTCTGCACACCGGGCAGTCACATTCGGTATCAAGCGGGCGGGGATCAAGTTCATAGCGTTTATTCGCGATATGCATGATACCTTTCCATGTAAAAACAGTTCCGTGCCGGGCATTACGGGAAGGCATCACGCAGTCAAAGAAATCAACGCCCCTATACACGGCTTCGATGATATTTGAAGGCGTACCGACACCCATCAGGTAGCGGGGTTTATCCTTTGGCATAAATGGTTCTACCTGCTCGATAACGTGGTACATGACCTCTGTCGGCTCACCGACTGCAAGGCCGCCTATTGCAAAGCCTGCACAGTATTCGATCTCACGAATAGTTTTCATATGCTCTATCCTCAGATCATCATATGTACATCCCTGATTTATACCAAAAAGCAGCTGGTCTTTATTGATAGTTTCGTCAAGGGAATTAAGGCGCTGCATTTCATTTACGCACCTGCCGAGCCACCGTGTAGTACGCTCACAGCTTTGTTTTGAATAGCTGTGCTCGGCGGGGTTTTCGACACATTCATCAAATGCCATTGCAATAGTTGAAGCGAGGTGGGATTGTATCTGCATACTTTCTTCAGGCCCCATAAAGATCTTTCTGCCATCAACGTGGGAGTTGAAATAGACACCCTCCTCCTTTATCTTTCTCAGTTTTGCAAGGGAAAACACCTGAAAGCCGCCAGAATCGGTAAGAACAGGCTTATGCCAGTTCATAAATTTATGCAGACCGCCCATTTTATAGATAATATCATCACCCGGACGGACGTGCAGGTGATATGTATTACAAAGCTCGACCTGCGTTTTAAGGTCATTACAAAGGTCAAGCGATGACACACCGCCCTTTATTGCAGCTGACGTTCCGACGTTCATAAAAACAGGTGTCTGTATAACACCATGGACGGTAGAAAATTCACCGCGGCGTGCGGCACCGTTTTGTTTTAATAGCTTAAACATACTTTTTACTCCTGTTCCCGACGGGGGCTTTATTCTTTATTTACATTTATCTTATATATCCGCGTATCTTCACCGTTTTGTTCTTTCATCGTACACATAAAATCAAAGCCGTATTTTTCATATAGACCTACATGGTCTGTGGTGAGATAGAGCGTATCAAATCCGCGGGCGGCGGCGACTGACCTCACTTTTTTAAAAAGGGTACCCATAAGCCTTTTCCCCCTTGCAAAGGGATATGTATACACAAATCCCACCCAAGGGGTAAGATCGGTTTCTACCTGGTCACGCTCGGTAAGGGCGCAAAACGAAAGCAGCTTATCGCCTTTACAGAGCAAAAACAACTGTGACGACTTTCCGAGCACATCGTAGAATGTACCGCTGTCTATGAGATAACAAAGATACTCGCCTGCACGCCAGTCACACAGTCTTAGCTGAGAGAGCCAGTGCTCTTTATCCTTACTTGAATAAAAATCTATTATCTGCATAGTTTTTCCTACATTATAAACATACTGTCGCCGAAGCTGAAAAACCGGTATTTTTCTTCTACAGCGGTCTTATAGGCGTTCATGGTTTTATCATAGCCGAGAAATGCCGACACAAGCATTATAAGCGTGCTTTCGGGAAGGTGGAAATTTGTGATAAGCCCATCAAGCACCTTGAACTGATAGCCCGGGTATATAAAGATATCCGTATAGCCCTCACACGGCTTTATCTGTCCAAAAAATGTCGCTACACTTTCAAGGGTGCGGCAGCTTGTAGTGCCGACTGCTATAACTCTGCCGCCGTTTTTCTTAGTTTCATTTATAAGGCGTGCGGTACGTTCCGGGAGTTCGTAATGCTCACGGTGCATTTTATGGTCAAGCACCATATCCTCCTTGACCGGGCGGAAAGTACCCAGCCCGACATGAAGCGTAACATAGCCGATATTTACACCGTAAGACTCGATATCAGCAAGCTGTTCTTTGGTAAAATGCAGCCCTGCTGTAGGTGCGGCAGAGGAACCGGGTTCGTTTGAATAGACTGTCTGATAACGTTCTTTATCTTTTAGTTTTTCGGTTATATACGGGGGCAGCGGCATCTGTCCGATCTTATCGAGGGTTGAGAAAAAAGTACCCTTTTCACATTCAAACCTTGCGATACGGTTGCCGTCTTCGAGGACATCTTCGATAACTGCTGAAAGAATACCGCCGCCGAAAACAAAGCGTGTGCCGACTTTTGCCTTTTTACCCGGGCGGCAGAGGATCTCCCATAAATTTTCTTCACGCTGTTCGACGAGAAGAAATTCTATAAAGCTGCCGTTATCTGCCTTTTCGCCATAGATACGCGCGGGAAGCACCCTTGAATCATTGACGACAAGAAGATCTCCCGGTTTAAGATAGTTTTTGAGATTATAGAAATGATCGTGCGAACACTCCCCCGTCTGTCTGTCAACACGCAGGAGGCGGGACGCATTACGGGGCTCAACAGGTGTCTGCGCTATGAGTTCCTGCGGGAGGTCATAATAAAAATCCGATCTTTTCATATTGTTAAGGTCAAGCATAGGTTTCTCCTTTATAATATACAATGCACAATTATTGTGTCGGCTTACGCCGACTTATGCCCGTTTTGGCAAGACGCCTGCGGCGGCTGATCAACAATTGTCAGTTATAAACAGATTTTTTACACTTGCTAAATGCCGATCATCGGCAGAGCCGCTTTTAAACAAGTGCGTAAAACGCACACCTTGATCGTGCATTGTTATGTTGTTCCCGTTTATCTGCCGGGAACAGCAGCGAAAAAAGAATATATATTTTAAAAAAATCCCGATCCCCTATTGACATATTAAAAAATATCTGTTATTATATATGTAACGGATAGAGGCGCGGTCAAGAAGATTAGTGCACATTCAAAGCCCCCGAGGCTGTGTATGAAAGGCAAGACCGCCGAAGCTTGGCGTGTGGGAAGCGCTTTGCTGGACGATAGTCAAACAGGCTATCGGCTGTCATCATTATGTATGATGGAGTGCTGCCGCAATTAGTGTGACATTACAACAAATTATACTTTTGGTGACCGGCTATTCGCAGTCGGTTTATTTTTTTGCCGTGAACATAAAGATTATTATAGCATATTATGTTTATAAAGTCAAGTGCGGCAGGTATTCATTTTTTATGTCTGATGCAGGGGTTAAACAGGGCATACCCTCTTTCGTTTAAGCTGCTGCATCTGAACGGAAAGGAGTTTTTTAAATGAAGAAGTACAAGGTAGGTATCATCGGCGCAACGGGTATGGTAGGACAGAGGTTCTCGCTTATTCTTGACAAGCACCCGTGGTTTGATGTGGTCGCACTTGCGGCATCTGCAAGAAGTGCGGGAAAGACTTACAGGGAAGCGGCAGGTTCAAAGTGGAAGCTAAAGGATCCAATGCCCGAATCAATGGCAGATATGGTCATCATGAATGCAGAGGAAGATGTTGAAAAGATAGCTTCCATGGTGGATTTCTGCTTCTGCGCTGTTGACATGAAGAAGGACGAGATAAGGGCGCTTGAAGAACGTTACGCAAAGGCTGAATGCCCGATAGTATCAAACAACTCGGCACACAGGCACACTGATGATGTACCTATGGTCATTCCTGAAATAAACCCTGAGCATATTGAGATAATCGCCGCACAGAGAAAGCGTCTTGGAACAAAGAGGGGCTTTATAGCTGTCAAGTCCAACTGCTCACTTCAGAGCTATGTTCCGGCACTTGCGCCGCTTCACACAAAGTACAAGGTAACAAAGGCACTTGCCTGCACATATCAGGCAATTTCGGGTGCCGGAAGAACTTTTGAGACATTCCCTGAGATAATTGACAACGTTATCCCCTATATTGGCGGTGAGGAAGAAAAGAGTGAGCAGGAGCCCATGAAGATATGGGGGCACATTGAAGGCGACAAGATCGTTGATGCAACTGAGCCGAACATTACTGCACAGTGCCTGAGAGTACCTGTTTCCGACGGGCATACGGCTGCGGTATTTGTAAGCTTTGAGAAGAAGCCCACAAAGGAGGAGATACTCAAGGCCTGGAAGGATTTTTCAGGCGTTCCGCAGGAATTGAAGCTTCCCTCGGCACCGAAGCAGTTCCTTAATTACTTTGAAGAAAACGACAGGCCGCAGGCAAAGCTAGATCGAAACCTTGAAGGCGGCATGGCTGTATCAATAGGCAGACTGAGAGAGGATAAGCAGTACGATTACAAGTTCGTATGCCTCTCGCACAACACATTAAGAGGTGCGGCAGGCGGCGCAGTTCTGCTTGCGGAGCTTTTAGCTGCAAAAGGGTATTTTGACTGATAATACACCCCGAAACAATATGGAAGGAGTGTGACGGCATGGATCTTTTTACCTCGGATCTTCATTTCGGGCATGAAAACGCCGTCCGCTTTGACCACCGTCCGTTCAGTGATGCAGAGGATATGTACATTCAGATGCGAAAGCTGTGGAACGAAAAGGTAAATGATAATGATGACGTGTGGATACTCGGTGATGTAACTTGCGGAAGAAAGCCTGATGTGGTTCGCTATGTAAGCGGGCTAGGCGGGCAAAAGCACCTGATATACGGCAATCATGACCGTAATATCATAAGATCTCCCGAGTTGCAGGGACTTTTTGCCGAATGCTGCCATTTACGCTTTTTGCAAAGTGGAGGCAGGGTGCTTTTTCTGAGCCATTACCCGATAGCTGACTGGTACGGGATGAATCACGGCAGCTATCATATTTACGGACATATCCACAAAAAGACGGATGATGTTTTCAGGTTTATGACTGCCGGGCAGCGGGGGCAGCACGCCTTTAATGCCGGCTGTATGATAAACGGCTATGTTCCCGTAACATTTGAGGAGCTTGTCGAAAACAACCTGAGATTTCGGGAACAGCACGCTTTTTGAACAGGAGGAATAACTTATGAAAAAAACAATTTTCACCGGCGCAGGTGTTGCTATCGTAACACCTATGAACGCCGACGGTTCCATCAATTATGATGAACTGGGCAGACTTATTGATTTTAATATTGAAAACGGCACTGATGCGATCATCATCTGCGGCACAACAGGTGAAAGCGCCACAATGACTGAAGAAGAACACGTAGAGTGCATCAAATATGCGATAGAAAAGACAGCGGGCAGGGTTCCTGTCATTGCGGGTACAGGTTCAAATGATACAGCTTTTGCTGTAAAGCTTTCAAAGGACGCTGAAGCGCTTGGCGCCGACGCACTGCTTTGCGTGACACCTTACTACAACAAAACATCACAGGACGGCCTTGTTGCACACTTCACAGCTATTGCAAATGCGGTGAAGATACCGATAATTCTTTACAACGTTCCGTCAAGGACAGGTACTTCGATAAATGTCGATACCTGCGTAAGGCTTTCAAAGGTCGAAAATATCGTGGCTATCAAGGAAGCCTGCGGGGACATTTCAAAGGTTGCAAAGATCGCAGAAGCCTGCGGTGATGACCTGACTATATACTCAGGCAACGATGACCAGATAGTTCCTATCATGGCACTTGGCGGAAAGGGCGTTATTTCTGTCCTTTCAAACTGTATGCCGCGCGAAACGCACGAGATAGCAGCGCTCTGCTTAGAGGATAAGTTCACACAGGCACGCGAGAAAGCGCTTGAACTGCTCGACTTTACAAACACACTTTTCTGTGATGTGAACCCGATACCTGTAAAGGAAGCTTTAAACCTTATGGGCTTCAAGGCAGGAGAATGCAGAATGCCGCTTGTAGGGCTTAATGAAGCAAACCACAGGAAGCTTGAAGCATCAATGGAAAGGCTTGGGCTTATAGGCAAGATAAAATAATATACGCGAGTCCCCCTTACGTTTTTAACGGCAGGGGGCTCGTTGTAAAAGTACAAAAAAGCCCTTTAACAAGAGGGCAGGAAAGGAAAATATATATGACAAATATAGTAATAAGCGGCGCTTGCGGCAAAATGGGCAGAGTTATTGCTGACATATGCAAAGCGCGTGATGATGTAAAAGTAACAGCAGGTGTTGACCTTTTCGGGGAAAGCTACAGTGACTTTCCTGTTGTAAAGACATTTGCCCAGATACCCGAAAGGCCTGATGTTATCATAGACTTTTCAAACCCTTCGGCACTTGAACCTATGCTTGATTACTGCAAGGCGGGCGGCGTGCCTGTTGTTATCGCGACTACCGGATACAGTGCTGAGCAGACGGAAAAGATAAAGGAAGCGGCAAAGGTGATACCTGTGTTTTTCACATTCAATATGTCGCTTGGCATAAACCTTTTAGCGCAGCTTGCAAAGAAGGCGGTAAGTATTCTCGGCGGGCAGTTTGACATTGAGATAGTTGAGAAGCACCACAACCAGAAGATAGATGCGCCCTCGGGCACAGCCATTATGCTTGCAAACGCCATAAACGAGGAAGCAGGCGGCAAGTACAATCTTGTTTACGACAGGCACAGTGTAAGGGCAAAAAGAGATCAGTCGGAGATCGGTATGCATTCGATACGCGGAGGAACTATAGTCGGCGAACACGAGATAATATTTGCGGGCAGAGATGAAGTTGTATCATTAAAGCACGAAGCACATTCAAAGGGTGTATTTGCTGTAGGTTCGGTAAATGCGGCGATATTCCTTGCCGGCAGGGACGCAGGTATCTATGACATGAATGATATGCTCGGATAAGAAACAACAGGATCATTTTATATTCCGTTAATACAGGTGATCAAATGACAAAAGCCAAACGATTTAATTACATATCTGACACAAAAGCTGTATGTCTGCTTGGTGTAATACTTTTTCACTGTATGCTCTTTTATGCAGATAACCCGTTTTTCCCCGAAAGGGCTGACTTTATTTCAAAGCCTGTAGTTGTGATATGCAGCATACTTGACTCGACGGTAGTTGAGGGGTTTGTGTTCTGTTCGGGGTTTTTATACGTAAACAGCGCTTTTGGCAAATCAAAGACTGTATTTCAGGATATTTATTCAAAGGTAAGGCGGCTTATTGTCCCCTATCTGCTGATGGGGACATTCTGGCTGGTACCGCTTTACACGTTTTTTGACATAACCACATTTGGCAGGACTAAAGGCATGGGGTACCTTGAAGGTTACAAGTATATGCTGCTCGGTGTTTTTTCAGACCACCTGTGGTTTTTATTGATGCTTTTCTGGGTGTCGGTGATATTCATACTTATGAAACCGCTTATACTGGACAAAAAATTCCTGCCGATATCGGGGGCAGTGACGCTTGCAGCCGCCTTTTTAGTGAAATTCCCGCTTTCAGGATTTCCGTACTACAAATTCAATCAGATACCGCCTTACCTGTTATGCTACTATCTTGGCATATGTGCATGGCATTTCAGGGATAAGCTTGAAGCACTCCCTGCAAAGGCAGATCTTCTTATAAGCGCTTTATTGTTTCCGCTGACGGTATTTTACAATGACCTGTCTGCAAAAAGCTTTGTATGGGGATGGATATGCAGGTCTGTGGGGGCAGTGATGATGCTGTTTATATTCTTAGGCTTTTACCGCTTGAATATATCTGAACGGCTGGGCAAAAAAGGCTTTTGGCTGTATATGCAAAGACACAGTTTTTACCTGTATCTGTTCAATCTGCCGTTTTCATACCTGTTTTTCAGGCTATTCTATCCGCTAGTAGGGCATATGACATTTTTATGCATACTACTCAATTTTATTATGTGTATGCTTGCACAATGTACAATAGTTCAGATACTTAACAGGCTGAACTCTTACAGAAAGGAGCTGCTCGGAAAAAGTGATAAAAAGAAAGAATAGGAGCAGCCGCATTGTAATGCAGTTAGGCCGCCCTATGCTTATCATAGAGATAGTTATAATACTGGTGAGTGCTGTATTTCTGTATATAACAAATATAGACCGATACATCAAGGACAGGTTTGACAGCGGCCGCAAGATAGCGCAAAACACTGCGGATGTACTTGAAGAATACAAAAGCCTTGGGTTTCTTGTTCCATACTGGCATGACAACTATGAAAAGATGGATTTTTTCTACACGGACGATGAAAAGCTTGCACAGAAGCAGAAAGCTTTATTTGAAAAATACCCCGGGATAACCGATATAAAATTCATAACCGAGGAACAGGCAAAAAGCTTTGACGACGAGGGGCAGCTGCTGCTTGCGGAAATCTGCTACAGCAGACTCAGCCATGATTTTGACAGAACAAAGTCTGCCTACAGGCCTATGTATCTTTACAGCTTTATTATCGACGGGAACAATATGTTCAACCTTGTTACGGGAACTAAGGATAATGAAAAGCGGCAGAGCGAAGGCGGCGATCTATTTGAACTTGGCGTGACAAACGATTACGAGGAGGGAAGATATCCCATTCTTGACGAAACCATCAGGACGGGTGAACCCTCGGCAAAAATGGAGCTTTCAATGAAAAAAGGCGCAGACAAGAGCGTCATGCACCTGTTTGAGCCTGTATATTCAAATGACAGACTTGTGATGTATGTAGGTGTTTCGATACAGTGGCGTGACCTTATTTCAAGTGTTCTTGGTATGTCGCTGCTTGTTGCATTTGTAATGTCGGTGCTTTTTATTCTATTGGTACAGCTGTTTTTCATTCTGCTAAAAAAGAAGCTGCTTATACCGCTTAAAACCGAACAGGACATAATAAACGAATACAAGCAGAATAAAAATGCAGAGGAAACCGTTACGGCGCTGAGCTTTATAACATCAAACAACGAGATACAGGAAATAGCCGAGGATTTTTCAGCTATGGTACTTGAACTTGAGCGCCACATCGAAGATGTAAAAAGCATTACAGCCGAAAAGGAACGTATCGGGGCTGAACTTGACATGGCGACACAGATACAGGCAGGACAGCTGCCGAGCGTGTTTCCAGCCTTCCCCGAAAGAACGGAATTTGACATACACGCCACAATGACACCCGCTAAGGAAGTAGGCGGGGATTTCTACGATTTCTTCTTTGTTGACAATGACCACCTTGCAATGGTGATCGCAGATGTATCGGGCAAGGGCGTTCCTGCGGCATTATTTATGATGATGTCAAAGATACTTATAAACAACTACGCTATGATGGGGCTTTCACCACACGAGGTGCTTGAAAAGACTAATGAAACAATATGTGAAAACAACAAGCAGGGAATGTTTGTAACTGTATGGCTCGGTATACTTGAAGTATCAACGGGAAAGATAACTGCTGCAAACGCAGGGCACGAATACCCTATCATAAGGCAGCCCGACGGACAGTTTGAACTTTTCAGGGACAAACACGGCTTTGTTATCGGCGGGATCAAAAACAAAAAATACAAACAGTATGAATTTACGCTGCAAAAAGGCGGCACGCTGTTTGTATACACAGACGGTGTCCCCGAAGCGACAAACGAACAGCAGGAACTTTACGGCACGCAGAGGCTTGTCGAAGTAATGAACAAAACACCTGATGCAAGGCCGAAGGAATTACTTGATAACGTACATAAAGCTGTAAATGAGTTTGTTGGTGATGCGCCGCAGTTTGATGACCTGACAATGCTCGCAATAACGCTATTATAAACGGAGGCAAGTTCTATGGAAATAAAAATGAACAGAAATGACACCGAACTTATTATCGCGGTAGAAGGAAGGCTCGACACACTTACTGCACCTGACCTTGAAGAAGCCCTTGAAGCGGAGATAGAGGGGGTTGAAAAGCTTGTATTCGACTTTGGTGAGCTCAAATACATATCCAGTGCAGGGCTGAGGGTACTGCTTACTGCTATGCAGATCATGGCTGAACAGGGCGAGATGACGGTTAAAAACGTTACACCTGATGTTATGGACGTTTTTGAAGTGACCGGGTTTGTTGATGACCTCAATATTGAATGAGGTGATAAAACAGACGAACTTGACATACAGGCAGTAAAGGAAAACCTTAAAGAAAAAGCTGTAAATAAAGGCTGTACCGCATTTTAATGATACGCGGTACAGCCTTTATTACATACAGACCTGATCATACACGGGCTGATGATTCCTTTGCTTTTTTACGAAGAAGCGGGAGAAGCTCTTTATAGCGGGCATACGCTGATAAAAACTCGGCCTCTGTTATCTCACGATTCCCGAAGCGGTTCTTTTCAAAGAGGTCAGTCACCTCTCTGAGCTCACTGCCTGTCTTTTGCAGGATATATCCGTTAAGAAGATCCGCAGTATACGGGGAAAGATCCGCCTTATCTTCATATTCAAGCAGGGCTGAAATATGCTTATAAAGCTTTAACAGCTTCTGCTCGGGTGTGCCGAAGTGCAGTTTTATTCTAAAGAAAAATTCCCATATCCTGTCGAACAACAGTACAAAAATCAGTACAAATAGCACTGCAAGCACTATAAGCACACGGCCGATATACAGCATGATCACTGTAAGGATACTGTTGTTATCGTCATCAGTCTGTTCGGGTGTTATCTCACGGACAAAGCCGGGGACAGTCGGTTCAAAGCCCATCCAGCCGACATAAGGTACAAAGGCTTCAACAAAGGCGTGTGCATTTGCATCACGCACCACAAGGCGTGTGGGATCTTCGGGATCTATTTCGTAGGCAAGGTAGCCCTCGACATATCTGCATGGGATATTCTCCATTATAAGCATAACCGTCATAGCAGAGGCAAAGTCGATACAAATACCTTCCCTGCTTTCAAAAAGAAAGTATGAAAGTGATTCATCACTCGGCACATAATCTGCGTTATAGACAAAGCCTTCCTTTTCAAAATAGCCCTCAATGGCTTTTATCTTTTCATAATCACTTTCACAGTCCCTGACTATTTCGTCGGCAAGCGCCTTTATCCTGTCATAATCCTTCAGGCCGCGCTCGTTCATATATTCGGGATTATAGCGATAGTTTTCATTTACTTTCTTATAGTAGATCTCAAACAGGTTTTTCATAAAAAAGCTGAACCTGTCGGCTGGATCTTCTACAGAAAGTGACTTATCGGTATCGGCTGCCATTGCACCGTCCATATAGAAATCCTTGAAGGTACTGCCGGCTTTTTCGGCAACTGACTGCTGTGCTTCCTTAACATCGATGATATGCTCACTTATCCTGCCCAGGTCAGTACCGCGGATATAATCGTTAAGATAGAACATATCGCTGTAGGCATAGCCGACAGATACATCATCATTATTAAGTGCCACAGTTGTATAAAGCGGTGCCGGGACGAAATTGACACCCTGTGACACAGCAAATTCGATCTCTACATCAAAGCTTTTTTCCTCTAAATCGTCCTTAAAGGCTGATGCAGGTGCTCTGAGCCTTCCGTTTTCGCCCTCGTACTTTTCTGCATTATAAAGGGCGAAGATGTCTGTTCTTACACTCTGCGAAACGCCGACGGGATCAAGTGTAGATGCTGCATACCATTCAAACGCCGAGGGATCATAGGCATTCATTGAACGGCGGCGAAGGTACATAGGAAAGCTGACCTCTGCCATATTTTCAGGGTAAACATACATTATAGGTTCACCCGTATACTGGACGCCGTGCATATTTGTCGAACGGTTCGTATTCTGTATCCTGTCCCCCGCATTGACTCTATTGCCGAAATTGAACATATCGGCATCCTGTTCAAGCTTTGAGGGTGATGACATATCGGGAATGACCATACTTATCGCGCCCGCCACCGAAACAAAGAGCGCAACGCTCAGAACATACGCGATACTTACCCTTGTACCCTTACCGCTGTCGTCTGAAAGGAAGATACGGTTATGCACCATTACTGCGAGGTAAAGGGTTATAAGCACTGTGATAGTAAGGTCATCCATGATATCCTGTCTTTTAGCATAGATAACAAAGGGCAGGAAAAGGATAAGCAGAGAACCGAGCGCCCTGTACCTTACCTGAGTAAAATAATAGATAACGGAGTTCATAAAGAACCCGCCGCCGAAAAACAGTGCAAGAGAATAGGCACGCGGGGCGACTACGGTATCATCAAAAGAGGCATAGAACCACTGTTGGAAGGTAACAGGTGCGGCTTGTCTGTATTCAGCGGTAAAGACCATAGACATTGAATAAAAAGTAATAAACAAAAGCAGAACAGTATACACGATACCGCCTATGACCTTACGCCTTATAAGCAGGTCAAGGAGCATAAAGGTCAGGAGTGCATACACAAAAAAGCCCGCTGTATAGAGCCGCTTACCCTGTGACATATAACACTCTATTATTACAGAGCCTGCCGCAGTAGTCATAAGCAGCGGCAGAAGCCAGAGGTTTATTCTGTTTTTAAAGTAGGAAAGAATAGCTTTCATAGATATACACTTTCTTTTTATTTCTCTCTTTCACACCAGTGCCGCTGAGACAGATCGGTGCAATGCCATTGTCTGAGCAGCGACATAAAAGAAATAATGATTTTAAGGCAACACCGCACGACTATTGTACGTCAGAAACGCAGTCAGATTTTTCGTCAGAGTGACTAAAAACGACGCAGGTTTACTGACGTAAGTCAAGGAGTTAACGCTCCACATATTAGAAACATACGCAAGCCCGACATCTGTTGTTATAAATGCGACAGAGCCGCCGGCGGCCTTACCGACAATGAAGCTGAAATACTCCCTTCTGCGCTCATCAGTAAATACAGTAGCGCCCCTTCCGCCGCGAAGAAGTTCGTCGTCATATACATCTATCCCGCCGGAGGAGGGAACAGCAAGCGAAAGTGCTGTCTGTACCGACTGCGGATCATCAGACGGAGTAAGTTTAAAATGCTGAGGTTCACCGTCATAAAAGTAAAGCTCACATTCATAGCCTGACCTGAGCACGGACATACACACTGCAAAGCAGGACTGTATTATCCTGTCACGGGATACCGCACCGAAGCCTTCCTTTGCAAGATCGAGCACAAATACCCTGCTTGAAGAAACAAGCGCTTCATCAAGTCTTACAAGAAGTTCGCCGCGTTTTGAGGAAAGCTTCCAGTTTATTTTTTTTAAGGGATCGCCTGCAATATAAGCGCGGTGTTCATATCCTGCGGTACCGTTGAAGAAAAGAGAGGTGTCCTGTGATTCACGTTCCTCGTCCTCCTCCTCACCCGAAGTATCTACAGCCGATTTTAAAAGTTCTCTGTCGGGAACGATCTCTATCATATCAGGAAGAACGCCTATAACCGCGCGTTTTTCGGGGGTGGTGAGTTTAAGCCTTAAAAAGCCGAGATAATCACAAAGGCGGGCTTCGCGTATACCGATATACCCGCCGCCGCAGCCGACAGCTTTAAGGGAAGCCGTAACACGCTCTACCCTTCTGTTTACAAGACAAAGGCGGATAAGCTGCCCTCCCCCGCCCTGTTCAAGGTTATCGGAGGTTTCAAGTGTTATCTCGATAAAGGGTGTCGGGAGGCGGGTGGATTTTCTGATCTCTATATCAATACTGCAAAGTTCGCTTTTACTGAAATAGCTGACATCACCCGAAATTATATCAATACTGACTTTGTTTTTAACATAAAGGTCAAGCGCAATACTTATAACAGCACCCACGATCATGACAGTTGCTATAAGCACGCCGCCGCGCCCATAGAGATAATAGGCAAACACGAATGCCAGTATAACACAGGCAGCATATTCGATAATATTCTTATAGTTTTTCATAGCTTTCACACCGGGGCGGGAACAGTCATCATTACAGTGCTTAGTGCGGCTTCATTTGAGTCAAACTGTGATCTGCCCTTCGGGGTAAGGATAAGCCTGTGGGCAAGACAGTCATTTGCAAGAAGCCTTACATCATCAGGGGTAACATAATCACGGCCGTTTACAAAAGCAAATGCCTTTGCAGCCTTCAAAAGCGCTATACTGCCCCTCGGTGAAACGCCAAGCCTGATAAAGGGGCTGTTTCTTGTAGCATTTACTATATTAATGATATACGCCCTGACATTATCGGCAACAAACACCCTGCCCGCTTCCTCCATAAGAGAAAGGACATCATTTGTATCCATTACAGCACCGACATTTGCGGCGGTTATACCCTTTTCGGAATTTGAAACTATCATAAGCTCCTGTTCGGGGCTTGGGTAGCCGACAGATATTTTCATTAAGAACCTGTCCATCTGTGCTTCGGGCAGGTGATATGTGCCGTATGTTTCAACGGGGTTTTGTGTTGCAAGTGTCATAAAAGGCTCTGGCAGTTTATGCGTTGTGCCGTCGATAGATATCTGATGTTCCTCCATTACCTCAAGAAGTGATGACTGCGACTTAGGGGACGCGCGGTTTATTTCATCAGCAAGCAGGAAGTTACACATTGCAGCACCCTCTTTATACACAAGCTCGTGTGTCTGCTGATCCACCATAGAAAAGCCGACGATATCCGACGGCATTATATCAGGAGTAAGCTGAATACGGTTATACCTGCCGTTTACACTTCTTGCAAGTGCGGAAACAAGCTGTGTCTTACCGACACCGGGAACGTCTTCAATAAGCACATGACCGCCGCACAGCATAGCGGAGATGACCTTCACAACCACATCACGCTTGCCGACTATTACCTTTTCTATATTATTTATAAGTGCACCTGTTTTAGCGTTCATCATATCACTCTTTTCTATTTTGTTTATTTAATTATACTATAATTAAATACCGTTGTCAACGAACGGCACAGCAATTTTTCATACTATTTTTTAATAGGGCCATAACCCAAAGTTATAGCTTCAGCGTTTTTTCTTCAGAGCTTTGAGCACATCACAAAGCCTGTCCACATCAGCGGGGGTAAGCTCGTCAAACCTGTCAAGTTCTTCCCTTACGGCAGTGAGTACGGCAGATTTGGCATTTTTCTTATGCCGGGAGAGGAAGAAGGAAGTCAGTGTAGAGGTAAGCGAACCGATAAGTCCTATACCCACAAGCATAAGCACCATAGCGATTATCCTGCCGTATACGGTAGAGGGCGAGATATCGCCGTAACCGACTGTTGTGGCAGTAACGAAAGCCCACCATATACCGTCACCGTATTCCATGCCCTCGGCATAATGGATAAGCACGCCGCCCGTGAGGACAGTCATAACGGTTGCAAAGACAACATACTTGAAACCGTTTGTATTATAAAACCGCCTTAGCTTTCTTATCGGGCGGGAAAGGAATGCGACGATACGCAAAAGCCCGAGGACGCTTAACACACTGTTGAGCCGCCCTGTGATTTTTACCGGCAATACGCCGTGTATGGGGATAAGGGCTATGAAGTCCATATAGTTTTGCTTCAGGAACTTTTTCTTATCATCAGCCTTTGCAAGCCTTATGGTGAGGTCGGCAAGGAAAACAAAGTAAATGACAATAAAAAGCACCCATTCCCATTTTCTGAGTGACTGTGTTGTATCAAGGAGAACAAGCACAGATGCTGTAACTGCAAGTATACTGAAAGCATAATCATAAGCTTTATGGATAAATTTTTGTTTGTTCACATCATCAGTCCCTTTAAATTCAAGTCACAAAAGATTATAGCACTTTTAGGCATTTACGTCAATATGTGTATCACTTGAAAAAATAAAAAAAATATGCTATACTTATCAGGGAACGCCGAAAGGAGGGCTTTAAGCATGGAGGAAAGGACAAAATACAAAAAATGCGAGGATTCTCTGACAGAGATAACAAAGCTTTTACAATACCGCGACATAAACGGACAGAACAGACTTTTCGGAGGGCGGCTGATGGAATGGATAGACGAGGCCGCAGGTGTAGCCGCAATGCGCCATGCGGGCGGCAACTGTGTGACACTTATGGTGGACAGCCTTAAATTCAAATGCGGGGCTTACATAAACGACATAGTTGTGCTTATCGCAAAGGTGACATATGTGGGGAAAACTTCTATGGAAGTAAGAGTAGATACTTACGTCGAAGAAAAACACACAGGCATAAGGCGTGCGATAAACCACGCATACCTTACCCTTGTACACGTTGACGACGAGGGCAGACCTAAGTTTATCGAATACGGTTTTATTCCCGAGGGAGTAAACGGGCTTGCCGAATACGAGGGCGCAAAGAAAAGGATAGAAATAAGAAAGCACAGGACTACCGAGGGGTTCTGACAAAAAAACAAGGCAATAACGCTCGTGCCCCCGGGCAGTCCCGAGCAGTTTTATTCAAATTATAAAGAGGTGATGAAAATGCTTTTGTACACTTATCCCCCAAAGCTTGACAAGCGGGCGCAGGCACTGAAAGCACAGAGAGATATCGAGGAACACAAAAAAATGCAGAGGAATATGTACAAAAACATTATTCTTGCTGTGATCATAATAGCTGTGGGGGCTTTAGCACCGCCTGTTATACTCAAAGTCATACTATGGCTGATAGGTGCGGGAAACCTTATAACGGCACTGCTTTTATACAGCGTTTATGCGATATCGAGAAGCACCGAATGCTATACAAGGATATATGATGACCATATAGAGCACTGTCAGATATCACTTATCAGGAAGATAAAAACAGAGATAGTGCTTGCATACGGGGATATTGAAAAAAGCTATCAGGACAGCAGGGGCAGGCTTGTATGCGTACTAAAAAAAGGGGCAGAGCCGCAGGTAACGTCTTCAAAGCCATACAAATACATGGAAAGCGAACTTGCAGCGGGAAGGCTGACACTTGATTTTCAGGACAGCCGTACAAAGCTTTACTTACTTGAAAACCTGCACGAGCAGATACATTATCCCAAAAAGGAATACAATATCATCGAAGATGACGACGAGGATGAAAATGAGAATATTTTTGGACTGTAATATCACCCGGCGGAATGTTAATTTTTTGTAAACCCCTTGCAATCTACAGGCAAGAGTGATATAATATGAGTATATTTAAAACATTATGACCAAGAGAGTAGCATTTTTATAGGCAACACCGCAGAGAGGGGCGTACTTTGGTGAAAGCGCCCTGTGTGCAGAAAGATGTGAAGTTCACTTGCGAGTGGCTGTGCCGAACGTTTGACCTGTAAGCGCAGACGGCTTTCCCCCGTTACGGGAAAGGGAAGTGTCAGCTTCTTTAATGGGTGGTTTATAAGCAGAATCAAAGCTCTGTCCTGTTAAGGGACGGGGCTTTTTCAATTCAAAAACAGGCAGGATCAAAACAATACCGTACACTTTGAAAATGGAGGAACAATAAATGAAAGAACAGCTTTTGAAACTCGAGGAGCAGGCGAAGGCACAGCTCGCATCGATCGCTGATGCCAAGGGGCTTGAAGAAATGCGGGTAAGATTCTTAGGCAAAAAGGGCGAGATAACCGCTATCTTAAAGCAGATGGGCGGGCTTTCAGCCGAGGAAAGACCTGTGATAGGTCAGCTTGCAAACAAGGTAAGGAGTGACATTGAGGAAGCTATAACCGACAAGCAAAACGCCATAAAGCGTGAGCTTGCACAGATAAGGCTGAAAGAGGAAACCGTTGACGTCACCCTGCCCGGAAAGAAGATAAAGACAGGGCACGCTCACCCGCTTGATGCAACGCTTGAAGAAGTAGAAGAAGTATTCCTCGGCATGGGGTTTGACATTGTTGAAGGCCCCGAAGTTGAAACCGACCACTACTGCTTTGAAGCGCTCAATATGCCAAAGAGCCACCCCGCAAGGGATACACAGGATACATTCTACATAAACGAAAATGTTGTACTGAGGACACAGACATCCTCCGTACAGATAAGGACTATGGAACAGAGGAAACCGCCTATAAGGATAATCTCACCGGGGCGTGTTTACCGTTCCGACACTGTCGATGCGACACATTCGCCGCTTTTCCACCAGATAGAGGGGCTTGTAATAGACAAGGGCGTGACAATGGCTGACCTCAAAGGAACGCTTGAACTTCTTATGAAGCGGCTTTACGGCGAAGAAACAAAGGTAAGGTTCCGCCCGCACCACTTCCCATATACCGAGCCTTCGGCAGAGGTAGACCTTATGTGCTTCAACTGCAGGGGCGCAGGCTGCCCTATGTGCAAGCAGGAGGGCTGGATTGAACTGCTCGGTGCAGGAATGGTTCACCCGAAGGTGCTTGAAGGCTGCGGTATAGATCCGGAAGTCTATTCGGGGTTTGCGTTCGGAATCGGACTTGAACGTATAACAATGGGCAGATACAAAGTAAACGATATGCGGCTGCTTTACGAGAATGATGTGAGATTTCTCTCACAGTTCTGAGGACAGACATATGTACAGAAAAGCTTTTAAGAAAAAAATAACAGGTGCTGCTGCGGGAACGGTTATCATAGCGCTGTTCCTTGTGTTTGCACTTGCTGCGGCGGAGGGTGCTGTAAGGCTTTTATTTGCGGGTGTGCTGCTGTTTTTTATGGTGCTGTTATTAATAAGCGTTATAAAATACATAAAGGACATTAATGACGTCAAAGCACGATACAGCGGTGATCTCGAAGCCGACCTTGATAACTGTATGCGTCAGGTGAACGACAAATACTTTTTCTTTGACGACTGCTTTATCGACCTTGCAAATGCGAGAATGATAAATTACTCGGACATAAAGAAAGTATCGGGGTTCGTTTCAAAGGGAATGCCCTCGGCTAATGAATACAACAACAAACGGGCAGGCGCTATGGTAACAATGAGGTTGAACGACGGCAGAACTGTAATGATATCCGATTTCGGTTCGTCGGCGATAAAATCTTCGGAAGAAACACTTAGAGGGTACAGGCAGTTTTGTGAATACCTTGAACAGCTTGCACCGCACGCTGTAAACAAATAATACTGAAAGGATTGTTATAAATGGATCTTTCATTAAGATGGCTAAAAGATTATGTTGATATAGACGTTCCGATAAAGGAACTTGTTTCGGGGCTTACGATATCAGGCTCAAAGGTAGAGTGCTTTGAGGAGGAAGGCGAGTTTCTCTCAAATGTGGTAGTCGGCAAGGTTCTTGAAATAGAGCGGCACCCCGATTCAGACCATATGTTCATAACACAGGTGGATGTCGGAGAGGGTGAGCCTGTACAGATAGTAACAGGTGCACAAAATGTCAGCAAGGGCGACTATGTGCCTGTTGCAAAGCACAAATCGACTGTTTTGCACGAAGGCAAGCAGGTCAGGATAACAAAAGGCAAGCTAAGGGGTGTGGCATCAAACGGAATGCTTTGCTCGGTGGCTGAACTTGGGCTTACTGTAAATGACTTCCCTTATGCAATAGAGGACGGCATTTTTATACTCGGTGATGATGTTGATAAGACTGTCGGCAAGGATATAAGAGAAGCGACCGGCTTCAACGACACAAGGATAGAATTTGAGATAACATCAAACCGCCCCGACTGTCTTTCGGTGACAGGGCTTGCAAGAGAAACGGCCGCCACATTCGGGCTTCCGTTCAAACTCAAAGCACCGGAGTACAAAGGCATAGACGGCAAGGCATCAGACTACATTGACGTAAAGATCGAAAACAAAAAGCTCTGCCCGAGGTACATGGGCGGTATAGTCAAGAATGTAAAGATAGGACCTTCTCCCCGCTGGGTAAGGGAAAGACTGAGAGCCAGCGGTGTAAGGCCAATAAACAACCTTGTTGATATAACAAACCTTGTAATGCTTGAATACGGCAGCCCTATGCACGCATTTGATCTTCGATACGTTGAAGGCGGCAAAATAGTTATAAGAAACGCAAAAGAAGGCGAAAAGATAACTACGCTCGACGGCATAGAGCGTGAACTTTCCCCCGAAATGCTTGTTATCGCTGACGAAAAGAAACCTGTTGCTGTTGCAGGTGTAATGGGCGGCGAATACAGCGGTATTATGGAGGATACAAACACTGTAGTATTTGAATCGGCAAACTTCGACGGGGCTTCTGTAAGAATGACAGCAAAGAAGCTTGGTATGCGTACCGATGCATCTGCAAGATACGAAAAGGGACTTGATGCAGAAAACACCTACCATGCACTCATGCGTGCCTTTGAACTTGTTGAGAAGCTTGGCGCAGGTGAGGTCGTAAGGGAGTATATCGACGAGGATTATTCGGACAAGACACCGAAGTCTGTTGAATTTGATGCTGATTGGATAAACGGTTTCTTAGGCACGGACATTCCAAAAGCAGATATGATAAAATATTTGGAAAGCCTGGAGCTTAAAGTAAAGGACGGCAGAGTTTACCCGCCATACTTCAGGATAGATATCGGCTGCAAGGCAGATATTGCAGAGGAGGTTGCAAGGCTTTACGGATACGGCAATGTTCCTTCGACGATAATCAGGGGCGTTGCACAGGCACAGCTGACAGACAAGCAGAAATTTGAAAGAAAGCTGAGAAGAACAATGCTTTCACTCGGTGCAAGCGAGTGTGAGACTTTCTCATTCATATCCCCCAAATATTTTGACAAGATAAACCTTCCCGCTGACAGCAAACTCAGGGAAACTGTCGTGATATCCAACCCGCTTGGTGAGGACACAAGTGTTATGCGTACATCTATAATCCCTTCAATGTGTGAGGTGCTTGCAAGAAACTTAAACTACAGGAACAAGGCTGCCTGCCTGTTTGAACTTGGCAATGAATACATACCTGTTGAGGGTGAAGTGCTGCCCGAGGAACCTGTCAGACTTTGCATTGGTATGTATGATAACGACGAGCCTATGAAGTTCTTTGAACTTAAAGGGATGATAGAGGAACTTCTTGACAAGGCAGGGCTTGATGAATACGAGATAGCCCGCCCTGACGAAAACACCCGCTTTGCAGAAAGCGTTTCTTTCCACAGCGGAAGGGTTGCAGTCATAAAAACGGCCGACGGTGAGGAGATAGGCATATTCGGTGAGCTGTCACCAGAGGTATCAGAGAATTACAAGGTATCTGCAAGGCTTTACATTGCAAAACTGCTTATACCCGAACTTATGAAAAAGGCTGCGGCAGTAAGGACATACAAGCCGCTTCCTAAATTCCCTGCAAGTGTGCGCGACCTTTCTGTTGTATGCGACAGCGAACTGCCTGTAGCAGAGATAGAAAAGGCTGTAAAGAAGGCTGTCGGGGCGATACTTGAAAGCGTAACGCTCTTTGACGTTTATACAGGCTCACAGATAGAAAAAGGCAAAAAGAGCGTTTCTTATTCGATAACCATGCGCTCGCACGACGGCACACTTACCGACGAGCAGACAGACAAGGCAATGAATAAGGTATTCAAGGCACTTGAAGAACTCGGTGCGTCGCTGAGAAAGTAAGGTGCTTTCAAAGCCGTACCTTTGTACCGAAAACGATTATTGTCCAAAAAAGTGCATAAAAGTTTATGTATATTATATAAATTTTAAAAAAAGACTTGATATTTTTTGAAAAGTGACGTATAATATAAGTAGGGACAAAACGTGTAAAGGAGCTGATCTTATGCAGGACAGAACAATGGAATTTTCACTCCCGCACGATAAGGAGTACGAGCTTAAAAAGACGCTTACAGTTATATACGAGGCGCTTAAAGAAAAGGGGTACAACCCTATAAATCAGATAGTCGGCTATATACTGTCTGAAGATCCGACATATATAACTACATATAACAACGCCCGCAGTCTGGTCAGACACATTGACCGTGACGAGCTTTTAGAGGCGCTTGTAAGGAGTTATTTGGACAACTGACGGAGCCATAAGCGCAGACGTATTAAAAATGATCTATCAAGGCACTTCTGCTATATCACAGCAGAAGTGCCTTTGCGATGCCCCGGTTTCAGCGTCTGCAAAGCCGGAATATATAAATGCTTCTTTACCGCTGCTGCACAAAGCGGGAATGTTTTTTTATATAACTGCGCATAAAAAAAGACTGCCGATATTACGGCAGTCTTTGCTTTCTTATTGCTGCATAAGGCTTTTTATAAGTGCCACCCTGTCGGAATTACCCGCTGATGATGCATTGAAAGCAAACAGCACATCAGTTGCGCCGACTTTCCTTACAAAATCTAAGGAATTGATCTCAAAAAATCTGTTATCACAAACATATATTTTTGAAAACGACTGAGTCAGGAACGGTGTAAGTGCATTTCCGTAGCTGTCTTTAAAAACAACAAGCACTCTGTCATTCTTTACATCTGTATCAACTTCGATTATCGCATCATCTGTACCGAACATCATATAGCTTGAATCCACCGAGTAATCCTCGTGGATAAGGCTGCTTTCATAGCCGTTTTTAAAGCTTCTGTCATAGACTGTGACTTTAAGCTTATCCATATTAGCAGGGCAGAAATATGTAAAATCATCAGGATACTGTGCAAGTGCGGATATTCCCGAAAGTGTATAGAAACCGCCGAGGAACCCATCACGCTTTTTCATTTCATAGGTATCAAGAAGCGGAAAATCAACTCCCGCAGTTTCGGCAAACACCTTTGATGAATAATAAGCAGCAAGCGGCTGCCAGTGGAAATCCGTCCTTGAATACAGATACTGTGCTTTATGCATTCTAAGTATATTATTCACAAACACACCTGTGGCACCGTTTAAGTTTGAATAGATCTCAAGCGTACAGTCACTCTGATCCTGTGTGCTTTCAATAAGTCCCTCAGGGTTATAAAACTCTTGTGCTGTAGGAATGACCATAAGGTAGACATTCGTGTTCTTTCCAACACTTTTTGCATAGCTGCTCACATTTGAAGCAAGCGCTGATGCTGCGCTTTCATTAAAGAAATACTGTTCCATAGCGCGCATCTGCGGAGTACCGCTGTATGCAACCACAAAGCCGTCCTGAAAATAATAGCTCTGATCTTCAGGCATTTTAGTAGTTACAAGGCTTACATTACCCTCGTCAGCTGCCGTTGTTGTGGTGGTGGTAGTTGTTGTGGCGGTAGTAGTTGTGGTGGTATCGGCATCTGCTGTCAGGGAGCTTTCCGGGGATCGCGGCTCTTTTACGGCTGTAACAGTTGCAGCTACGCTGTCAGGACTGCCAGAAGTCACCCCGTCCGCACTTTCAAGGCTGTTTCCGCAGGAGCAAAGCATAGCAGCAAACACAGCCGCAGCAAATGCTTTTATTTTCATTCTCTTATTAACTCCTTTGGTATCTCACTATGGTCAAAAAGCACTTTTGAGTGATTATCAAGCACAAGTTCTTTATTGATAAGCTCTCCCGTTTCCCTTGAGAATGTATTCTTATAGATCTTGGATATTCGGTAATACTCCTTGCCCTCGCGCTCAAAATGATGATCCTCCTCGGTTATGGAATATGTATAAGGGAAAGGTCTTTCACTTCTCAGCTCTGCATGAAGTTGTTCATCTGCAACCCAGAAAATAAGCTGAACATCCATATCGGTATTATTCTTGAACCTATAGTCATTATAGTAATAGCTTACGGATGTTCCTGCGCTGAAGGGCACTCTCTCACCGTGGTCAGGTGCCAGGGCATCTGAATGCTCGTGAAATTCAGTGACATCAAGAGGACTTAAAAGCACAAGGTTATGCAGGGTATTTGCAAGGTTGCAAAGCCCGCCGCCAAGACCGGGATAAAGCTGACCGTTTATAAGCACACGGCCGTCCCTGTAGCCCTTTCTTTTTGACGTACTGCCTATAGACTGCCAGAACGAAAAAACTTCACCGGGGTGTACTACAAGGCCGTTGAGTTTTTTACAGGCAAGGGCGATATTTACCGCCTTATTTTCCTGCAATACAGGATCTATACCCTTACCCCGTTTTATAAGCTGTGAATGCTTTGAAGCAACGACGTTTCTGAGCTTTTTACGGCTTTTATCCCTTGCCATCTTTTCGTCACTTAAAAGATCCTTTATGTACTTTTTCACAGATTCCTTTTTTTCCGAAATAGCATAAGTCGTAGGGCTTATTTCACAAAAAAGCTTTCTTTCTTTACCAAACCGCATTATTTCTTCCTTCTTTTTATTATATTTCCAAGCCTGTGAGTATACTTCTTTCTTCTCCTGTAAACAAACAGTATTGCCATTTCTATATATCTTTTAAACCCGAGCCAGACCTCACCCGGGGCTTTTATATAGTGAACAAGTATCGTAGGGATACCCACGCTGTTTGCACCTATTATGTCAATAAACATCTGATCGCCGAGTGAAACTGTTTTTTCCTTAGGAAGCCCAAGACGTTCAAGCGCTTTGAGGTATGCGGAAGGATCGGGCTTATCGGCATCACATATATAATCCGTCTGAATATTTGTAATAAAAAGCTTTACACGTTCTTCATCATTATTTGTGAGAAGAATAGTCCTGAAGCCGAGTTTATTTAAGTAAGCAAACAGCTTATCCACCTTTTCAGTAGAAGGCTCACCATGATGAACAAGGGTGTTGTCAAGGTCAAATATAAGCCCCCTGTAGCCCATTTCATAAAGCTTTTTATAGTCAACAGCGAACACACTTCGAGCATATTCGTAAGGGTAATATTTTTCGAGCATAGATCAATCCTTCATATAGTCATATACTTTCTGTACTGCTGCAGGGATATTATCGTCAAAATCGTTGTCAAAAAAAGCACTCCCGATAGTAAACGCCCATGGAGAAGCGTCCTTGAGTTCATCAAGTCTTTCATAGCTGTTTACACTGCCCGCTATACACACAGGGGCATCAAGGCCTTTTACAAGGCGGCGGTTAAGTTCTGCCGCATCACCTGTATATCTGTAGCCCAAAAGGTCTATACCATACGCACCCTTTGCGATATAACCCTTTGCTTCTTCTATTATATCATCAATATCGCCGTCAAGAACAGAAGGCCTGTCATATACTTTTCCTACAAAAGGCATATACTTCATGCCATGTTCTTTGCAGAAATCATTGACAGCATCAGAAAATATTGTGCCCATAAGAATATCACAGCCACACATAGCGCCAAGCTGTGCGCCCTTCAGACATTCCTCCTCGGTATATGCCACAACTTCAAGGGCGGTAGTTTTACCGCACTCCTTCATTCTTGAATAGAGCTTTTTCATCTCCTCAGGCGGGAGAGGTTCTTCCTTCATCCCGAAGAACTTACAATCTGTATTTTTGCAGGATTCAAAGACTGAAACTGCATTTTCCACTGTCATATCATTATATGTAAGCATAACTATCAACTGCGGCGTATTTTCCATAAACAACACTCCAAACATCATATTTAGTCATAAATCGACACATTATCACCTTACCTATTATATCACAATAATGGTGCCGTGTCAATTGCAATATTCCTTAAAATTACAGATACATATTGCAAATTTTAGGAGAATGTGATATAATGGCTTTATACATTTCAGGAGATTATAAATGAATTATGAATAAATATAAATTTCTTGCAATGAATACGATAGTATTCACTATAGGCAGCTTTGGCTCAAAAATAATATCGCTTTTGCTCAACAACCTTTACACAAAACACATAAGCCCGCCCGATCTGTTTACAAAATCAATGCTTGAAACGCTTGCCATATTCCTTATACCCGTATACACATTTGCGGTCACTGAAGCAGTAATACGTTTTGGGCTTGACAGGAATTATGACAAAAAGCAGGTGTTTTCCACAGCAGCGGTCATAAGCCTTGCCGGGCTGATACCGATGGTCATTACAGTGCCGTTTATACCAATGCTCCCCTTTTTCAGAATGGTAAACGGGTATATGCCCATGCTTATGGTATACATAACAACTTCATCTCTCAGAGCTTTGTGTTCACAGTTTGTAAGGGCGCAGGGCAAGGTGAAGCTTTTTGCGCTTGACGGAATGCTTACAACATTTATGCTTCTTATCTTCAACATTATTTTTATTAGTCACCTGGGTATGGGGGTAAGGGGCTTTATGTTATCAACGATCCTTTCCGATCTCTGCTCGTCTGTATTTCTGTTTGTGACGGCAAGTCTAAAGGATTATTTTGCATTCAGGTGGGCTTCCTACAGGCTCGGGGTTTACATGATGCGCTTTTCGGTGCCGCTTGTTCCGACGATAGTTATGTGGACTTTCACAGGCTTTTCAGACCAGATATTTATCGGAAATATGCATAGCAAAAGGGTATTTATCGGCGAAGATGCCGCCGGGATTTATGCAGCGGCATCAAAGATACCCAACCTGATATCCATGCTTTCTACGATATTTATGCAGGCCTGGAATATGTCGGCGATAAGCGAAAACGAATCAGACGACAGAAACAGCTTTTATGAAAAAGTTTACACAGCTTATGAATCGGCACTTTTTATCGGGGGGGCGGGGCTTATACTTTTAGTAAAACCCGTTTCTGCAATACTTATAAACTACAGCGTATACCCGGAATACAAGACCGCTTTTATCTACACACCGCTTCTGATAGCGGCATCTGTATATACCTGCCTTGACCTTTTCCTTGCAAGCATCTACACTGCAACAAAGCACACAAAAAACGCATTTATAACAATACTTTTTGTTTGTTTATCAAACATTATCCTGAACCTGATAATGATACCCTTTGCGGGTATGCAGGGGGCGGCGGCAGCTACGTTTTTAAGCTACCTGATATGCTTCTGGATAAGAATGATCGATGCAAGGAGATTTGTGCCGTTCAAGTTTTCGGTGATAAAAAATGCTCTCAACACCTCGCTTCTGCTCGTGATGTGTGCTATGACGATAATGCACCCGCCGTACTGCTTTATATACAATACTGTCATAACGGCTTCAATATGCATTTTGAATGCACAACCGATAATACAGATGCTCAAAAGGCTTTTGAAAAGATAAAATCGCGCTGTGTCATTGATTCGGCACAGCGCTCAGCCATTTAAACTCTTATATGCTTTTATACAATTTGTTTACAGCTTTCCTATGATTATTGACGAACACAGAGATTTGTGCTATAATAACTATTGGTTTTTAAGTAAAAAGGGGTTGGATATAGATGACCTTCAGTTCGGTCATATTTTTGTTTGTATTTCTTCCTGTTACTTTTGTGCTTTACTGCATATGCACAAAAAACAGCTTACGAAATATTCTGCTTGTGACAGCAAGCCTTATCTTTTACGCTTTCGGTGAACCGGCAGCAGTGTTTATAATGATCATATCTGTGATCATAAACTACTTCCTGGGGCTTGCAGCATCAGGTGAAAAACACGCAAAGCCCGCTGTATTTGCGGCGGTGCTGTTAAATATAGGGCTGCTGTTAGCATTTAAGTACACAGGTTTTTTTGCAAGCCTTTTAAACGATATACTGCCTGTAAATATACCCGTTCCCAGGATACGGCTGCCTATCGGGATATCGTTTTTCACATTTCAGGGGCTCAGCTATGTAATTGATGTTTACAGGGATAAGAAAAGTGTTCAGAAAAGTCTTATGTCGGTACTGCTGTATATATCCTTCTTCCCGCAGCTTATAGCAGGGCCTATCGTAAAATACCACGATATCGAATCACAGCTGCATAAACGTGAGCTTACTGCCGACAGGGTTGCACGCGGTGTGAACAGGTTCATTACAGGGCTTGGCAAAAAGGTTCTTATCGCAAACCAGATGGGACTTGTGGCAGATACCGTATTCACACTTGATGCGGACAAGCTCGGTTCGGGTGCCGCATGGGTAGGTGCCGTGTGCTACAGCTTGCAGATATTCTTTGATTTTTCAGGCTACAGTGATATGGCGATAGGGCTTGGCTGTATATTCGGGTTTGATTTCAGGGAAAACTTCAACTACCCGTTTTCAGCAGGCAGTATGCAGGATTTCTGGCGGCGCTGGCATATATCGCTTTCAACATGGTTTAAAGAATACGTATATATCCCGCTTGGCGGCAACCGAAAGGGCAAAATAAGAACAGATATCAACAAGATAACTGTTTTCTTTCTGACGGGCTTCTGGCACGGGGCGAACTTTACGTTTATCGTATGGGGGCTTCTTCACGGGTTTTTCCTGCTGCTTGAAAATCACGGAATAATCCCGTCAAAAAGCAAAAAGCTAAGACCGTTTTTACACATATACACGCTGCTCGTTGTGGTTGTGACCTTTGTTATTTTCCGGGCAGACAATATGACACAGGGTTTAAAGCTGATAGCCGATATGTTCAGCTTCAGATCATATGACAACGCAGCAGATCACACTGTATTTGCACTTTTAAACCCGCTTGTGACAGTATCATTCATATTCGGTGTGATTCTGAGCACACCTGTTGTTCCGAAAATCAAAGAAAAGCTTTCGGGCACAAAAGCAATGCCCGCTGCCGGGTATATCGGGTATACAGGAACACTTGTGATCTATGCGCTATGTGTGCTGTCGCTTATTTCAAGCACATATAACCCGTTTATCTATTTCAGGTTTTAAAGGGGGGCGTGCAGGATGAAAAAAGCATTTAAAATAGTTTATGCCGCACTGTTTTTTACAGCGTGTGCGGCACCGCTTATAGCTATGCCGTTTGCAGCAAGCAGCGAACAGCTTGAAAAAAGGGAACTTGCAAAAGCCCCGGAACTTATTGAAAACGGACGCCTTAACACATCGTTTTCGGAGCAGGCGGAAGAATGGTATAATGACAGGCTCCCGTTTCGGGCGGAGCTTCTTGAAGTCGGCGGCATGATAAAAAGCGAGATCTTTAAAGCGCCGTCTGCAAATGTTATCCAGGGGCGTGACGGCTGGCTGTTCTTTGAGGGATCATCAAAGGATTATATGGACACAAACGCCCTGAGCGGCCAGCAGCTTCAAAGCATTGCTGTTACGCTTTCTCTTATAGAAGAAAATGTCAGCGGTAAGGGCGGCAAGTTTTTATTCGTGCCTATGCCGAACAAGGCGGAGGTTTACGATGAATATATGCCTGTAAACTATATCAAGGCTGATCAGAACAATTACAGTAGGCTGCTTGAAAAACTGAAAGCTATGAATGTAAGCGTTCTTGATATGAAGCAGGTGATGCGTGATAACAAAAGCGCAGGCATATACCATAAGCGTGACACCCACTGGAATTATCTTGGGGCGCTTATCGGGTATAATGCGATAATGGATTCGCTCTCACACCCGCATAAGACATATGACAATGTAAGCTTTACTGTAACAAACGACTGGCAGGGCGACCTTGAAAAGCTTCTGTACCCGAGTAATGCGGGATATGACGAGCAATACAGATTTGAAATAGAATATGATGATTTCAAATTCGTAATGCCTCCGACCGCAAAGGACACAAAGAAAAGCTTAGAGCTTTTCATGTCCGATAAGGAACAGGGCGATATACAGATACGTACAGCCCAAACAGAGAAAAACGGACAGGGCAGTCTTTATATGATAAGGGACTCCTTTGGCCGGGCACTTTTGCCGTTTATGATAGACAACTACGACACCGCTTATTTTGAAAGAAGGACCGCACCGAATATGAATGCCGTTGCCGAAGGCGGGGATATGGTGTTTGAGATAGTTGAGCGAAACCTTGCAAACATTCTTATAACTGCCCCTGTCATGCAGGCTCCGTTAAGGGAAATAACAGACTTCACAGGTGACTATGCCGCTGACGGCAACATGGCGTTTGTAAATGAGGAAAACGGCGGCTACCACATATACGGGACAATAGATGAAAACTTTGTAAGTGATGATGCGAGGGTTTACGTATCTATAGTTCAGGGCGGAAGTGAAAGGATATTTGAAGCCTTCCCGATAGCAGAGGAAAAGCTGCTTGAAAATCAAGGCATTGACAGATGCGAATACGGGTTTTCTGCGCATATCGATGCAAGCCTGCTTGATAGGGGCGAGGCTGAAATACACATTATAGGCAATAAAATGAAAAGCATATCGCTTGAAAAACTAACCATAGAAGGAGATAATCAAAAATGAAAAAAACATCAAGAAGTGTAATCATCATGACAGCTGCAATAATGGCATTGTGCCTTGCTTCCTGCGGGGACAGTGAGGAAAGCAGTTCTAAATCGGGAACTGTTTCGCTTGTGACGACTACAACAACTACAGCAGCCGACAGCAGCGAAGCGGAAACCACAACCACCACAACAGCCGAAACAACAACTACCACCGAAGAAACAACAACGTCAGCCGAAACCACCACCACAGCTGAAACAACTACTACAGCAGAAACCACAACTACAACAGCAGCCCCTAAGAAAGAAACAATGGCTGACAAGCTTAAAGTCACATACAATGGTGTTACTTTCGGCGTTGGCGACAAGTTTGCGGATATTGAAAGCAAGCTTGGCAAATACAACGATAGTATTCAGGTCGCCCACTGCATAGGCGAAGGAATGGATGATGTTTATATTTACAATGGAATACAGGTAGCTGTATTTGAAGGAAATATAACATACATCGAGATATTTGACAACTCCTACGCGCCCACCGAAGCAGCAGTGACAGCCTGCGGGCTTAAAAACGGCAGTACAGATGTCAGGGACAAACTCGGCGAGCCAGCAAAAACAGACGGAACACAGTCAAAGTATTCAGCAGACGGGATATTTGCATACTTTATGGAAGAAAACGGTGCTGTCACCTATATGATGATATCCTTACTTGAGGATTCTCTGCCTGATATGTAACATATTTAAGCCCCGAGGGTACAGTTACCTTCGGGGCGATTTATATTCAGTATGATAATACAGCTATCTTTCATCATGCCTGAAAAAGCCAAGTATACGCTGTTTGTAGTCAGGTGCGGTATCGTATGCGGCGTGGCCAAAGCCGTCATAGATATAAAGTTCTTTATGCGGGCAGTCTGTAAGAGCGGATATTATTCCGTCAGAGCCTTCCCTGCCGAGCAGCATATCGCTCTTATCCCCTATCGCAAGCACAGGGCAGCGGACAAGTGAAAGCTTTTCCCTTATATCAAAGTTTTCAAGGCTGTTTGCGAGTATTACAAAGCGTGCAAGTTCCTGCTCTGTCACGGTTTTTGCCGCAGCCGAAAGAAGCCCCTGTGACTGTTCAAAGACTTCAGCAGGGTAAACATACCTGCCGAAGGACATATACAGGGCTTCGCTATCCCCCTTTAAAGCATAGCGCACCCAGTTTTTAAATATATCCGTCTGCTTTTGTGTAAGATACGCCGCAGAGGAACCCACCACGAGCTTATTTACCATTTCAGGGTAAAATGCCGCAAGCAGCAGCGATATCATACCGCCCTGCGAAGTACCGAAAAGGTCAAAATGTTCTATCCCCAGGGCACTGATGACGCAGGCAGTATCATGTGCCATCTGAGAAACAGTATAGCTTTCCGGGATATCCCTGCGCCTGTCAAAAAGAAAGACGGTGTATTCTTCTGTAAAGATGTGATAGGCCGCCGCTATCGAATCCGCCAGGCCCATAACGCTCTGAACGCTGAGGCCGGGGATGATCACAAGGTTCTTTGCCCCTTTGCCAAAACGGATATAGTCCATAGAAACGCCATTTGCGGTAATGTTTTCTACATTGATCCGGGAAAAATCATCTGTTTCCATAATTACGTTCTCCTTGCTGTTAATAGTATATATAGTATAACACACATTTTCCCGCGTTTCAAGTTAAAATTAACACAGAAATCAGGCAGAATTATTTTGGTATTGCTTATAAAACAGAAAAGCTGTCGCAGTCTTTTTCCTCAAAGGTGTCCGTATTTGGCATATAGTGCATACGTTTTTTGCAGGTATAGGTCTTTTCAATTCCGGCAGTATATATCAGGCTTTACTCATCTCTCAACTGTTCCCGATGAAGAAATTGCTGCTTCAGGTTATTTATCAGTACATAGTGGTCTGTTCGGGGTAGCTGTAGATTATGTCTGTATCGGGGCGTATCTCAATACCTTTGGCATAAAACAGCTCGGAGACCGTTACAAGCTCGTAACCCTGTTCAAGCAAGTCTGGGATTATCATTTCAAGTGCCTGAACCGTCTGGAAATTGCCCTGTGCATCATGAAAAAGGATAATAGCGCCGTCCTTTGCCTGCGCCATTGTCTTTTCATACCTTGCCTGCGCATCAACTTTTGCATCGTAATCGGTACAGCCATAGCCGTTTATAAAAGGCATATCGATAGTATCGAACATAGTCTGGTTCACAGCTATATAGGGCGGGCGGAAAAACGTCGGGCGCACACCTGTTATCTCCTCTATCTTATCAGATGTAAAATCTATCTCAGCCTTTATTTCTTCCGGTGTCATTTTGTTCATATAGGAATGTGTCTTTGAATGGTTTGCTATCTCACACCCCATCTGATATGCACGTTTTACATTTTCGGCAGACTGTTCATTTATATTATCACCGATAAGGAAAAATGTCCCTCTGACACCGTAGCGTTCAAAAAGGTCAAGCACCTCGCCTGTAGTTGAGGTGTTCGGACCGTCATCAAAAGTAAGTGCTATCACCTTGCCGTAATCTTCCGGATCTTTATGACCTATTGATACGCTTGTCACCTTTTCGGGTTCATTCTCAACGGTGGTGGTCTGTGTCTGTGAGACCTCACTGCTCACAGCAGACTCACTGCCCTGACTGCTTTCAGATGAAGAACAACCTGTCATTATGATCAACCCTCCTAAAATAATTGACAATATCTTTTTTCTTACCATTTCATATACTCCTTTATTACAGGCACAAGTGCTGATGATGCCTTGTCGTGGGTGCGGGCTGTGGGGTGATAATCAGCTGTATAGCCGTCATGCTCATGATCCTGCTCGTCAAAGCAGAATGAGATCACCCTGTCGTCGCCTGTTTCTTTTTTGTATTCATTCACAGCCGTTTCAAGTGCTTTATAGATACGTGTACCCATAATACCGACTGTACAGAGAATAAATGCATCTTTATTCTCCCCCCTGACAGTGTTAAGAAAGCGCTTGTAATTATCGGTATAATCACGCTGTCTTCCGGTGTCATCAAGGCAATAGCTGTCATCATTCGTGCCGAGGTTTATCACGATCGCTTCGGGTACAAAGCGGGAAAAATCCCACTTGATATCCTGCGGGGCAGTTTTGTCTGCAAACTTATTATACGAAAATCCGAGCGTTTTGTAATACTGCGGGACAGTCTGTTCGGGGATCTTCTCCTCCCCCGTTGCAGTGTAGCCTGAAATTATGCCGTAGCCGCTCACCGAAACCAGGCTGTAATCTGCATCAAGTGCCTGTGCAGTCTTATAGGCATACGCACCCGTGCAGTCCTCGGTAGCTGTCTTGAAATGGTGCAGCTCGTTTTCGTCATCCATACCGTAGCCGCAGGTGATAGAATCGCCGATAAACTCTATCCTGTGGGACTTGTCGGGGGCGGGGGTGATATCAGCGTTGTCGTCAGTCAGAAGCTGACCGATGCCAAGCGTTGACATAGCACATTCGGAAAGTTTGATTATCAAAACGCTTGCCTTAACGGGTGTGATGCTTTTTATAACATCAAATGTCTGTGCTTTGTTTTTTAGCTGTGTGTCGACAACGCGCCTGCCGTTTACGTATATAGCGGCGCGGGCGTAGTTTTCTTCGTTGTTTTCTATCTCTGCCGCGCCGTCTGCAAAAAGCGAAACGGACAGCAGTCTGCCCTCAAATTCAAATGCGGCACCTGTTCCCGAAAAAGCGCACCACAAAGCGCCGTCGATAAGGCAGGTCCTGCCGATGGTTTTAACTGATGAAAAATCAAATTGCTTCATATATTCTACCTCACATTCCATAGCAGTGTTATTTTTAAGGCAATACCGCACAACCCCTGCGCGGTATTGCCTTAATTATATCACAGTTTACTATTATTGTAAAGTACAGGTTTAATAAATTTATATAGCATAAACAAATTTTATTGCAATTACAGGAATGATATGGTATAATGAATGCAAACGCATTCATTATAATTTATTATAATGCCCTTGCAGATCCGCAGATCAGAGATCTGCTCCCTGCATATCGGGCAATTATAGCTTATATGGTATAATAGGTTTAATATTTTATGGAAGGTGAGTATTATGCGTACAACTGAACTTTTGTGCAGCGGGTGGGAATTTGCAAAGTGTGCTTTCGGGACTGAATACGAAAACGCGGAAAGTTTTGCGCCGGTGGATATCCCTCACGACTGGCTTATTTATAATACCAACGACCTCTACGAAACCTCGACCGGCTGGTACAGGAAAACTCTTGTTATACCCGATGACGGCAGAAGGACTTCTATACGTTTTGAGGGTGTTTATATGGACAGCAAGGTATATGTAAACAGCGCCCTTGCAGGAGAATGGAAGTACGGATACACGACATTTGAGTTTGACATAACAAAACTTCTCAAATCAGGTGAAAACCTTATAACAGTAAGGGTTGACCACAGGGAGCCGAACACACGCTGGTATTCGGGTGCGGGGATATTCAGGAATGTTTACCTTGAACGCTTTGAGCAGACACATATCCTTGCAGACGGCGTGTATATCTCTGCTGATATCGACGGCGGCGTTTCCGTTACCACCGAGTGCGCCCGCCCCGAGGGTGACAGTGTCGGGGGACTCAGTATAAGGACTGAGATCTGTAAAAAAGGTGAGCGCTCTGTACTTGCTTCAAAAACAAGCCTGTGCTGTGCCTGTGACAAGAGCGTTCTGCCCGGGGAAATAACCGCAGAAGGGTTTTCATACAGTGTAAACACACAGAAGTTAAATGTAAACTCCCCTATGCTCTGGGACGTTGACAGCCCACAGCTTTACACCTGCACCGTCACACTCTTAAAGGACGGCTGTGAGCTTGACAGTGTACGGAGTGATCTCGGATTCAAAAAGGCTGAGTTTACTGCTGACAAAGGCTTTTTCTTAAACGGCAGGCACCTGAAAATACACGGCGTGTGTGAGCACCATGACCTCGGTGCGCTCGGTGCTGCTTTCAATAAAGCAGCTATGAGAAGAAAGCTTGCCACACTCAAAGAAATGGGTGTAAACGCTTTAAGGACAAGCCACAACCCGCCTGCTGTCGGCGTGCTTGAGCTTTGTGACGAAATGGGCATACTTTTGCTTGATGAAGCCTTTGATATGTGGGAAAGGAGCAAGACCGAATACGACTACGCAAGATTTTTCGATGAATGGGTAAACAGGGACGTATGCTCGTGGGTTAGGCGCGACAGGAACCATGCCTGCCTTATCGGATGGAGTATCGGCAACGAGATATACGACACCCACGCCGGCGACAGAGGGCAGGAGGTGACTTCACTGCTTGCTGCACTTGTCAGAAAGCATGACTGCCGCGCAAACGGTGTCATAACGATCGGCTCAAACTTCATGCAGTGGGAAAACGCACGGAAGTGTGCGGATATACTTAAAATAGCAGGCTACAACTATGCTGAAAGGCTTTATGAACGTGACCATAAGGAACACCCCGACTGGGCGATATACGGAAGCGAAACATCTTCGGTGACACAAAGCAGAGGGATATACCACTTCCCGCTTGAAGAAAGGATACTCTGTGATGACGACGAACAATGCTCGTCGCTCGGCAACACCTCACCAGCGTGGGCTGCCAAAAACACCTACGCCTGCATAATCCCCGACAGGGACACTCAGTTCTGTGCGGGACAGTTTATATGGACAGGCTGTGACTATATAGGTGAGCCGACGCCATACTCCACCAAAAACAGCTACTTCGGGCAGATAGACACCGCAGGCTTCCCAAAGGACAGCTTTTACATCTTCAAAGCTGAATGGACGGACTATAAGACAGCACCGTTTGTACATATATTTCCCTACTGGGATTTCAGCGAGGGACAGGAAATAGACGTAAGGGCAGTTTCAAATGCGCCGGTCATAAGGCTTTACTTTAACGGCAGGCAGATAGCCGAAAAGCAGATAGACCATGCACACGGCACAGAACTTTCACTTGATACAAAGCTTAATTACACAAAGGGAGAACTGACAGCTATCGCTTATGACGAAAACGGCAGGGAGATCGCCCGTGACAGACAGGCAAGCTTCACAGATGCCGTAAAGCTTCTCGCAAAAGCCGACAAAACTGTCATGAACGCTGACGGCGAGGATATGATCTTTATTGAGATATCTGCCCTTGATGAGAACGGCGAAACTGTAGCAAATGCAAACAACAGGGTGTTTGTAAGCGTTACGGGTGAAGGCAGACTTGTCGGTCTTGACAACGGCGACTCAACAGATTACGAGCAGTACAAGACAGACAACAGGCGAATGTTCTCAGGCAGGCTTCTTGCTATGATAGCTTCAACAAAACAAAGCGGGAAAATAAAAGTTGAACTTAGCAGTGTGGGCCTTGAAGGCTGTACACTTTTACTTACGGCAGAGGATACTAAAGTCCGTGACGGAATATCCGCGCAAACCAGGGACGCAAGATATGAAAGCGACTTTGAAAGGTTCGGCAGTGAAGTGCCGATAAGAAAGATAGAGATAGTATCTTCGTCACTTGAATTTGATAAGGAAAACGACGTGAGGAAGTTTAAGATGATCGCTCTGCCCGCAGACAACACCTACAAGGACAGTATCGAGTACAGACTGACAACCGCACTCGGCATTGATACAAACTTAGCCGAGATAGTAGGTAAGAGCAGTGAAAGTGTAACTGTAAAATGCAAGGGCGACGGAGAGTTTTATCTGCGTGCACTTACTAAAAACGGCAAGGACAAATACAGTATTTTAAGTGCTGTGAAGCTTAGTGCAGGCGGTCTTGGTGCGGCTTCGTTCGATCCGTACAGCTTTATTTTTGGTGGGCTTTATACTAAAAAGTCAGGCGGGGCAGGCAACGGGATCGAACGCGGCGCAAGCTTCTCGGAAGATTTCGGGTACATCTCATTTGAAAACACCGACTTCGGCAAGCTTGGCTCTGACACTGTTACAACACAGATCTATATGAACCGCACAACGCCCGTTACGATACTTTTCTATGACGGGACACCTGATAGCGGCGAAAAGATAGGCGAGTTTGAATACTGCGTGCCGTCAAAATGGCTTACGTACAATTCACCCATAAGCTTTAAGCTTGACAAAAAGCTTAACGGTATTCATACCTTTACGATAGCGGCAAAAGACGGCTTTGAGGTAGCGGGATTTGAGTTTGAAAGACCTGACAAGGAACGCATGACTATCCCTGCGGTAAGCTGTGAAAACATCTACGGCGACAGCTTTACCATTGAAAAGGACAGTATAACCCACATAGGCAACAATGTCGTGGTTGATCTCGGAGAATTTGATTTTACAGGCAAAAAACCTGCAAGAGTCTGCATCACGGGCGCAAGCTCGCTTGATGTAAACAGTATCCACCTGTGCTTTGATAACGGTGATGTCACAAGAATACTGTGTGAATTTGAAAAGGCAGAAAGCTTCACCGAACGTGTATTTGATATAAACGGTATAGACGGCAAAGGTAAGGTGTCACTCACATTCCTGCCGGGGTGCGATTTCAACTTAAAGAGCATAAGGTTTGAATAAAAAACCCCCGCTGTTTGGGAGTATAAAGAAATCTGCGTGTTTTATCGGGGGAAACCTTTCTGAAGAAAGGTTCTCCCCCGAACCCCTTTCCAAAGACTTCTAATTTATTTTCCCCTAAAGGGCTTATGCCCTTTAGGGGAAAATAGGTCAAAAGTTTTTAAAAGAAGTCTGGGGGACAACCCTTTTTCGGGAAGGGTTGTCCCAGTAGAACACGTAAAATTCTTTATACTCCAAACAGCGGGGGTATTATTATGCATTTACCCTGCTGTGATAACTGAAACGAGATAGAACGGGACTTCGTCCGAGGGTTGGTCTGTTACCCTGACCTCAACTGTATGGCGTTCGCTTTTGTCACTTTCAAACACCGGTGTCAGACAGATAAGGTCACCCCAATCCTCCTCAAAGTTAGCATCAAGTGTCACGGCGTTTGCTTCGTTGCCGTCGATTATTGCAAGGGCTGTAGGGGCTGGGCGTTTTATAGTCCTTCGCCACTGGATATTGATAACACAAGCTTTTACCTCCGTTTTGAATACAGCGCCGTTTTCACTGCTGTACCAGCCGTTTTTAAAAATATCGGTAATGTCAGCCTGCTTGTCGGTGTCTTTTATAAAGCCTGATATTTCGGGGGTTATATTACGGTTATCAAGGCGTTTTGCAGTTAAATACCTTGCCTTTGTAAGCGGGGCTTCGGGGAAGCTTAAAGGTTCATTAGCGGCTTCGTCTTTCATTTCATCAATGGCTTTATTTACAAGAGTTGCTATTATTTCCATACCCTTGTCCTTCGGGTGCAGTCCGTCGTCTGTAAGGTCATTCCTTGAAAGCTCTCCGTTTTGCAGACGCGGGTAGATGTAATCGCGCACGCTTACAGCAGGCACGCCGTAATATCCCGCGGCTTCATTATGTATAGCCTGTGCATTTTCGCCGCTGTCATAGAAAAGGTTGTTTATAACAAGGCAGGCGGGGTGTTTTTCATATTGTAAGATCCTTCTAAGTACACATTCATATGTTTCCCTGAAAAGTTCATTTCTGCCGTCATCATTTACCGAAAACTCCACAAAGACCATATCGGGCGAATACTTTAGTATATCATCATCAAGCCTTGCCGCCCCAAACTGTGATGTAGTTGCACCAATACCGCCGTTTATAAGTGTAAGGGCGGCTTTCGGGAACATCTCACACAAATGTGCAAAGATGCGGTTCACATACCTGTTTTCTGTCGTTGATGCGTTACAGCCCATTGTAATAGAGCCGCCTAAAAACGCAACTGTAAGTGCCTCTCCCCTTTCCGCCTTTTCAAAAAAAGCTTTGAAGCGGCTGTTGTTTCCTTTTACTGCGAATGTGTTCATGATTTTTTACTCCCTTTCTTTAGTATTATATCTGGCAGCATTACTGCGTATTCCGTGTCCTCGTCCTTTGGCTTCCATGACAGCACAAACCTCACCTGCGCCGATTCAAAGCAGTAGCCTTTATCGGCAAATGCTGCAAAGCGCTCACTGAAAGCCTTTGAAAACCTTGCGGCGGGTATCACTTTTTTGTCCCTGCCTTCGGCATAAAGGGTATCGCCCTTTAGTGTGAGCGTCTGCCCGCTTAAAAGGCTAAGGATAATTCGCTTTTTATCCTTGAAGAAACCGAGCGCTACGTCCCTGTGGGTAAGGCTTAACATTATCTGCTCGGGTTCGTGGTAGCGGGTGTTGTCAAAGCTTATATCCGCATACCGCGAAAAGCCCTTAAAGACATCATTGTTGCAGTGTATTATAAGCTCACTCTTTGCCCTTGTTGCGGCAACGTAGAGCTTTCTTCTCTGCTCATCGGTGTCAAGGGTAAAGTTATCAAGCATAAGTATAACACTTTCAAACTCCATACCCTTTGTCTTGTGAACAGTAGAGACCGACACAACACCCTGCTGCGATTTATAGAAATCTTCAAGCGACGATTCGCGCAAAAACATTTTAAAGTCTGAAAAATACCTTTCCTGATATGTCTTTTCATAAAGCGAGATAATATCGAGCACTGTCGGCAGTGCAGCGCTTTCCTTATAGCGAACAGCAAGCTTTTCGCGGCATTGAACCCACACTTTTTCAGGTATCTTCGGGCTGTCCTTGCAGCCCTGTTCAATACATTTGAGAAAAAACCTCAGCTCTGCGATATTAATAACCTCAAACCCGCTGTTTGAACGTATCAGCTTCGCAGGTATGCCCCTTGATGAAAGCTCCGCAAAAACAGCAAGTGCTTCCTCGTTGGTAGCTGCTGCTATGCACAGGCTTTTTCTGTCATGCATGGCGGCTTCATCAACTGTGGGGATGACCATATTCTTACAGCTGTGACGGATTATCCTTACACTGCCCTCCTCACTGCTGTATGAGGTTATCGGTTCGGTTTTCAGTCTGTTTGTAATACCTGCTGCTATCCTGTCAGAAAACGAAACAAGTGCCCTCAGGCTCCTGAAATTGACGCTGAGCTGATAAAGCGAAGCTTTATACTTCGGTATAAGCATCTGAAAGTATTTGGCGTCCGAACCCCTGAAGCTGTAGATGTTCTGGTCATCATCACCTACTGCTATAACACGAATATCCTCGTTTATCCTGATAAGGCTTTCTATAAGTGCAAATTCATTTTCGTCCATATCCTGCGCTTCATCTATGACAAGCACGCTCTTGGTTATACGTGAACGGTCTACACCGCCGTTTTCTATCATCATAGCGGCGGTTTTCACAACGTCACTGCTTTCGCTTATACTCCCTATCTTTCCGAGCAGGTCAAAGCAGAAGGAATGGAACGTCTTTATCTCGACAAACGCCGCCGCATTGCCGATAAGCGCATAAAGCCTTTCCCTGAATTCATTTGATGCGCTTCGTGAAAAAGTCACCATAAGCAGCTGTTCGTGCTTTATATCCTCAAGCAGCAAAAGTGATGCAAGCTTATGCACAAGTGTTTTTGTCTTGCCGCTTCCGGGACCTGCACACACAACTATATACTGTGATGACTTATCACGTATTATATTTTTCTGCTGCTCTGATAACGTGCCGAAAAGCTCATTATACTTTTGTGAAGTTATATTCATATCAAGGCTGTGCGCCTTATCGCCGTCAAAGTATTTTGATATGAACTTCCTGTAATCAAGCGAAAAGTAATCAGCTGTAAATTCAAGTGCCCTCTGCTTGTTTTCAACCATAAGACGGGCAAACTCGCCTACTATATGTATCTGCCTTATACGCTGTTTATAGAATTCATCAAGGCTTTTATAGTCATCAGTCTTGAAGCGTATCTTATTGTCAAGCTCAGTCCTTTTTATGCAAAGTGCATTATAAAGCACCAAAAAGCCGCCCTCAAGCCTTAAACAGTCAGTCTTTAAAAGATATAAAAGCGCTTCCTTTACATCATCGGAACCAACACTTTTGCCAAAACGTCTGTTATATACGCTTATAAGCTCGCCCTCAGAGAAGAACACGCCCGTTTCCTGTGCTGCCTTATCACTTTTTGCAACGATACGTGAAAACAGAAAGCTTATAATAAAAAGGCAGAGTGAATTCCTTTCATCAAGTCTGTTTAAAAGCTTGATCCTCTCAACAGTCAGCGCAAGCGTGACACGTTCACTGTAGGCATCGCTTTCATATATGACCTCAGAAGCACCCGACATATATGACAGCACACGCTTTATTATATTTACATTTATCCCCTTGATACCATTCTCTGCCGCCGACTGGTTTATCTCCTTTATATGAAACTTCCTCGGTGTGCTGTCAAGCAGGGAGATAATATGCTTTTCAAGTGCGGCATGGCGCTTGAAGGACTGGACCGACTTGTTTTCCGTATCAGTACGCTTAATATAGGCACACATATCCTTGCTGTCGCTTAGTATGCCCTCCTCCCTCATAAGCGAGAGCGCACGTATGGTATCTGCCTTTTCTATACCGAGTATATCGGAAAGCACATCGACTCTTGTATCATCATCCGCATTATGCGCCTTTGCCTGATACTTTGCCGACACAAGGCGGGAAACTATCCTTTTCGCCTGCTCCCTGCCTTTTTCATCAAAGCGGGGTGAGCTGTCTATTATCTTTGCCGCCTCGGCAAAGCTTAAAACATTCAGGGCATCTGCATAGACACGGGGGCAGTTTTTTCCGCGTTTTATATAGCCTGCATTTTCGAGTGCGAGCAGGGCTGTCCTTACACGGGTATCTGTTTCGTTGGCATCACCTGACCAGCCGGCCTGTTTTGCGAGCTCACGTGCAGAACAGTAAAACTCCTCTCCCCCGCGTGAAAAACTCTTTACCGCCTTCCACACCTGCTGTATCTCACTGATACTCAGCTTTGACTGATTTAAAAGAATGAAGTGCTTATCAAGGTCGCTTTCATTAAAAAGAACATAACATTCGGCGTTTATATCCTCGTCCCTGCCTGCACGCCCCGCTTCCTGCACATAGTTTTCAAGTGAATCAGATATATCAAAATGCACCACAAGCCCGACATCGGGCTTATCGACACCCATTCCGAAAGCAGATGTCGCAACTATCACATCAGCCTTTCCGCTTATAAAAGCCTCCTGGTTTTCCTGCTTGCGTGAACTTTCCATCTTTCCATTGAACGGCAGTGCCGAAAAGCCGTCGGAATACAGCCTGTAGGCAAGCTGTTCGGTGCGCTTTGTACGTGAAACGTAAACTATCGTCGGGCATTTCCTGCTTTCTATAAGCGTTCTCAGGGTGTTATATTTATCGTCGTCAGTTTCTTTATATATGACCTCATACTTTAGATTTGTACGCTGTTGCGTAGTCGTAAACAGTTCAAGATCAATGCCGAGCTTATCATTAAAATACGCCCTTATATCGCTTATTACCTTTTGCTTTGCGGTAGCGGTGAAGCATGATACGGCGATCTTGCGCCCGCTGTGCTTCTTTTCTTCAAGTTCCCTTATATAATCACCGATATAAAGATAATCCACCCTGAAATCCTGTCCCCATGCAGAAAAACAGTGGGCTTCATCTATAACAAAGCGTGTGACGTTCCGCTTTAAAAGCACACGCTCTGTCGTTGCAGACCTCAGTGATTCGGGCGAGATATAAAGGATCGATGCCTTCCCGCTTTCAAGCTTTTCAATGGCATCCTGACGTTCAACAGGGCTTAACAGTCCGTTTAGTGTAACGGCAGAGGTTATCCCCTTGCGTTCAAGGTTATATACCTGGTCCTTCATAAGTGACTGAAGCGGCGATATCACCACAGTAAGGGCACGTTCACACCTTTCCGCTATAAGTGCGGGCAGCTGGAATGTAAGGCTTTTCCCGCCGCCTGTAGGGAACACCGCAAGAAGGCTTTTGCCTGCCACCGCAGCGTTTACGGCGTTTTCCTGCAAAGGCTCACCGCCGTAAGAGCGAAAACTTTCAAAGCCGAAAATATTTTTAAGATACCGCTTTGCATCAAGCTTGCCTATGCAGTATTCACATTTGCCGCAGGAGTTGTTTCTAAGCATATAAAAGGCATTTTCTATATACGGAAAATTTTTATGTACCCACGGCGGTATCAGCGAAAGCGGATCAAAATGCAGGATAAAGCTGAGCACATATGCAAGTTCTGCGGGGTGTTCACTGATAAGGGCTTCTATCGGGGCGCTTATACAAAGCTTACCGCCGAAGTATTCCTTTATAAGGCGGGGCAGGTCATTTGCACGCCTTGAAAAGCCGGTATAATCAAAGAAATCTTTAAAATATTTATTACTGCCAAGAAGCGAGAAAAGTATCATTTTAAAGACACTGTCAAGCTCACCAAAAGATGAAACCTCATCATAGAAAAGCTCTCGCGCCTTGATACAGTCGTTATAGGGATCATTAGGCTGTTCGGTGAGGAGTTTTTCGTCCTTTACAAGCTTATGATACGGCCTTTTCGGGAAAAGCAGCGGGGATAGAAAAAGGGTATCTATCACCTTTTTGGCAGAAAGATCTTCAGGCAGATATTTAAGGTCATGGTCAATTATATTATGCCCGCAGAGGTACTGCGCCTTGTCGGTATATGACAAAAACTCCGCTGTATTCTTGGTATGCACGCCGCTTCCGTCGGAAAGCAGTACGCCAAGGTCAACGGCTTTACCTGTGCTTAAAGAAACCTCGGTATCAACAAACGCCACAAGCTTATTTTCCACTTTTCTCACCTGCCCTTTTAGATATTATAGCACATTAATGCGAAATAATCAAGCAGTTCCCGCAAAAAGTACAATTTCCGTCTTGATAATATGTCATGATTTGTTGACTTTTTTGGTTTCTGTGGTAAAATTAATATGAATAAATATGTATTCCGCCGAAATTACACACCTCTCGTCGATCGGACAGAATACATATTGTACTTTATTGGAGTATTAATTAAGGAGTGATCCCATATGCAGGAACTGCTGGAACGCAAAAAAGGGCTTCGCAGAAGCATACTGATCGTTGATGATGACTATATCGCAAGAGAAATGCTCGGAAAGATGCTCAATGATCAGTACGAAATCAGCTATGCCGAAAACGGCGTGATAGCCCTTGAAATAATAAGAAGGGACAAGCTGAAGCTGTCACTTGTGATACTTGATCTGCATATGCCCGAAATGGACGGATACAGTCTGCTGAAACTGCTCAGGAGTGACAATGAACTAAGGCGTATCCCCGTTATCGTACTTACCTCTGAAAAGGGTGCAGAAGTCGAGAGCCTGAAGCTCGGGGCGGCAGATTTTATCGCAAAGCCCTTTGATATGCCTGAGGTCATTTGTGCAAGGGTAAGTCATTCTATCGAACTTGCCGAGGACAGCGTTATTATCCATGAAACAGAGCGTGACGAGCTGACAGGTCTGTTTCATAAGGAATTCTTCTTCCAGTACGGCAAAAGACTCGACGACCTGAATAACAATATGCCAATGGACGCGGTCGTAGCGGATATAAACCGTTTTCATGTGGTGAATGAACTGTACGGCAGAAGCTACGGCAATCTTGTGTTAAAAACGATCGGCGAAAGCCTGCACGAGCTTGTCAGCGAAGCAGGCGGACTTGCCTGCCGCCGTGACAACGATCAGTTCTGCATCTATCTCCCACACAATGACGAACTTAAAAACAAGCTCCCGCAGTATATCGATGCGATAGACAAGCGAATAAATGACAGCAATATCAGTCTGCGGTACGGCGTGTATTCTGATGACGGCAGTGTAAAATGTATGGAACACCGTTTTGATTATGCCAGACTTGCCTGCCAGAAACTCAGAAACAGCTATGTATCCTCATATGATTTCTATAATGATGAACAGCACAGCAAAGAGTTGTTCTCCGAAAGGCTTATAAATGATATGGACAAAGCACTGTCAGAAAGACAGTTTAAGGTCTATTATCAGCCAAAATACTCCATAGCGGGCGATAAGCCTAAGCTTTCGAGTGCAGAGGCGCTTATCAGATGGTTTCACCCCGAATTCGGAATGATAAGCCCGGGGCAGTTCATCTCGCTCTTTGAGGAAAACGGTCTGATACAGAAGCTTGACCGATTCGTGTGGAATGAAGCGGCGGCGCAGATAAGGCTGTGGAAGGACAGGTATGGTATCGGAATACCTGTGTCGGTCAATGTGTCAAGAGTCGATATGTTCAATTCACACCTTGCACAGATCTTAGAGAAAATCACAAAACAAAACGGCTTGGAAAATACCGACCTTCTTCTGGAGATCACTGAATCTGCCTATACTGACGATTCCGATCAGATCATTGAAATGGTGAAAAAGCTTCGCAAATGCGGATTCAGGATAGAAATGGACGATTTCGGCAGCGGGTATTCTTCTCTTAATATGCTGACATCTCTGCCGATAGACGCTTTGAAGCTGGATATGAAGTTTATAAAAGTCATATGCGAAAATACAAAAAGCGCACGCCTTGTCGCTATCATGATAGATATTGCAAGACTGCTTGAAGTACCGGTTATCGCAGAGGGCGTTGAAACAAAGGAACAAATGGAACTTCTGAAAAAACTCGGCTGTGACATTATACAGGGATACTACTTTTCAAAGCCGCTTCCGCCCGAGGAGTTCGGGAAACTGGCAGAAAAAGAGCTGAAGGAGATAAATCATGCTTACAATTGAAAAATTAAAAGAATACGGTGCTGATGTTGACGAAGGGCTTGCACGCTGCATGAATATGCAGGATTTTTATATCGGGCTTGTCGGAAAGGCGCTTGCTGACAACAGACTCCCTTTGCTTGAAAAGCAGATCGGTGACGGCGAACTTGATAAGGCATTTGAAACTGCACACGCCCTGAAAGGAATGTATGCCAACCTGTCACTTTCACCGCTGATGAAACCTGTTGCTGAGATAACAGAACTTCTGCGAAGCGGCACGGTTACTGATTATTCGACACTTTTATCCGAAGCAAAAATGCAGTTTGACAAGCTTTGTAATTTATAAACCCATATTATTAAGAGAAGTATTGATATGAACAGGATAAAAAACAAAACAGGATTATACGCAGCCATTATAGGAAGCCTGCTGATAGCGGCTATACTGATCATCGGCACATACTGGTCAGGGCAGAAAGCAAAGCAGGATACCGAAAAGGCTATAAACTCTGTAAGCAAACTGTATCTTGACGAGCTTGCAGGCAGACGTGAACAGGTAGTCGCTTCTGCACTTGAACGGAATATCGGGAATATGAAGACTGCTATCAGCCTGCTGACAGACGACGACCTGAGTGATATTGAACATTTACAGGCGTATCAGCAGCGTATGAAGCAGCTCTACACCCTTCAAAAATTCGCATTTGTGGACACAAGCGGTCTTATCTATACCGCAAATGGCACTATGAATGACATAGCACAGTACAGTTTTGATTACAATAATATCAGTGAGCCTGAAATATCTGTAAGGGGTAATGAAAGCGGCAGCAAGAGCGTTATCATCGCCGTGCCTGTGGACAGGCTCCCCCTTGACGGGAAAACGCTTACTGTCTGCTTTATGGAAATTGATATGAACACCATGCTCGAGGGGGTGTCCTTACAGTCGGATAACAATAATACCACATTCTGCAACATCTACACAAAGGACGGTACTTCACTTACAGATATGGTCCTTGGAGGTCTTGCAAGCGAGGACAATCTTCTCGAAGCCCTTGAACACGCCAATTTTGATGATGATGTCACAGCTGATGATCTGCTGTCTGATTTTGAAAACGGCAAGGGCGGAGTCGTATCGTTTACATATAACGATATAAAGGAAACATTGTCATACACTCCGATAAAAGGCACTGACTGGATGCTGACTTATCTTATACGCGAAAGCGTGATCAGCGATAATATCAGCTCGGTGTCACAGGGGATAATCGCACAAAGCCTTGTACAGACTTTTTTAACGGCACTCGTGCTTCTTATTATGTTTTCGTTCATGTTCCTCCAAAGCAAAAAGAATGCCAGACTTGCCATTGAAAAAGAGACATCTGTAGTCAAGCAGGAGGAACTTGAGCAAAGAATACAGCTTCAGAACGAACTGTTAAAACAGGAAAAACTGCGTACAAGACAGGATCATATGATAACCGCACTCGCTTCAGATTACAAAAGTGTTTACTATGTTGACCTTGATTCTGACGAATGTAACTGCTACCGTTCAGAGGTAGCGCCCGATGAGGGGCCTCAGGTAGGCGATCGTTTTTCCTATATGGAAGCATTCACCCGTTATGCCAATGAAGTCGTTGATGAAAGCTACCGTGAGGGCTTTCTGCATTTTATTGATCCCGATAACATCCGCAGGCGGCTTGAAAAAGAAGTTATAATCGCATTTCGCTATCTTACTGTCAGGAAAAACGGTGAAGAAGCCTATGAAATGCTCCGTATGGCCGGAGTTCGCCATGCCCATGACAGAGATGATAATATCGTCCACGCTGTGGGAGTGGGCTTTACGGATATAGACAGCGAGATGAGAGAATCCATGGCACAAAGCAGAGCCCTCAGCGATGCTCTTGCCGCCGCAGAACAGGCAAGCAAAGCAAAGACTCTGTTTCTTTCAAGCATGAGCCACGAGATAAGGACACCTATGAACGCTATAATCGGGCTCAATGCCATTGCCCTCAATGCCCCTGAATTATCCGATAAAACGAGGGGGCATCTTGAAAAGATCGGCAGTTCGGCAAACCACCTGTTAAGTCTTATCAATGACATCCTTGATATGTCAAGGATAGAATCGGGCAAAACAGTGCTGAAAAATGAAGACTTCTCCTTCTCAAAACTGCTTGAACAGATAAACACTTTTTTCGGCGCTCAGTGCGCTGATAAGGGGCTTAGCTACAACTGCCGCATCATCGGCTCGCTCGATGCCCATTATATCGGCGACAATATAAAACTGAGGCAGGTGCTTATAAATATTTTAGGAAATGCCGTCAAGTTCACGCCAAAAGGCGGAAGCGTAGAGGTCACTGCCGAAAGGATAGCACATTTTGACAGCAGATCGACTTTACGCTTTACAATATCTGACACTGGCATAGGCATGAGTAACGAATACCTGCCGAAACTGTTTGACACCTTCAGTCAGGAGGACAGTTCTGCCACCAATAAATACGGCAGTTCAGGACTTGGAATGGCTATCACCAAAAACATTGTTGAGCTTATGAACGGCAACATTGAGGTGCAAAGCGAAAAAGGCAAGGGCACCACATTTACCGTAACTGTCACTCTCCTGGACAGCGCATATTCCGATGCTGACACGGAGGATAATGATATACACTTAGGTGAGCTGAGCGTACTTGTCATAGACGATGACTCCGTTGCCTGCGAGCACGCAAGACTGGTGCTCGGCAAGACAGGTATAGCCTGCGAAACGGTTCTCTCGGGCAGGGAAGCGATCGAACTGGTAAGGCTAAGGCAGGCAAGACAAAAGCCCTTCGATCTGCTGCTTATAGACCTGAAAATGCCTGAAATGGACGGTATTGAAACAGCAAAAGAGATACGCAAAATAGTCGGCCACGAAACCGCTATCATAATCATCACTGCATACAAGTGGGACGATGTGCTTGAAAAGGCCGAGAGCGCCGGCATTGACAGCTTTATCGCAAAGCCGCTGTTTGCAGATAACGTTATTGAGGAATTCAGGTCTGCTTACAAAAAGAAGAATCCGGGCAGGAAAAATTCAGGACACAAAGCTGATCTTAAAGGCAGGAACATACTGCTTGCTGAAGATGTACCCATTAATGCCGAGATAGTGAAAATGGTACTTGATATGCGTGAGATAAATGTTGACCATGCCGAGAACGGAAAGATCGCACTTGAAAAATTCTCAGAAAGCCCGCCCGGACACTATGATGCTGTGCTTATGGACGTTAGAATGCCCGAAATGGACGGACTTGAAGCAACATCAAGAATAAGGGCGCTTGACAGAGCTGATGCTAAAACTATCCCCATCATCGCTATGACAGCCAATGCTTTTGACGAAGATGTTCAAAGAAGCCTACAGGCAGGAATGAATGCACATCTGAGCAAGCCAATAGACAACAATACCTTGTTTAAAACGCTTGAAGACCTGATAAAGTAACAAGCAGCTGCTGCCGCAGCAATGACTGCATGGTTTAACAATAATACACAAAAAACAATACCTCCTATGTTTTCTATTATCACATAGGAGGTATTGTTATTTGTGCATTTTCACTACCACACCCTGCTGAACAGCACGAGGTTTACAAAAAGCACATTGCCGACACTCTGTGCGATACAGCTTATAACAGCAAATTCGGCGCCAAGACGTTCACGCTTTGATGCAAGGTCATGAATACCTAAAATAAATGGCAGCAGGCAGACCTCAAAATCATAGAAGAACACAAACCCCGCGGTATTCAGACCGCCGAAAAGACTGTCCGACATTGTCATAGTGCAAAGAAATGAACCCTGATCAAGCACAAGTGCAAGCGTAATAACGGCTTCGATTATTGACACCATAAGATACACCGCCGCATATGAGCACACAAAAAGCCTGTCATCACTCACCTTTGAAAACACCTTTTTAAACGGCACGCACCCGAACGTACACACAAGGTACGTAAGAAGCTGCACCCATAAAGGCGCACTGTGTGAATTAGTTGCTTTATATGCGATAAAACCGAGAAGCAGCGGGCAGATAAACATGACCGCCTGCAATAAAAGCGAAAACGCTATTCCGTTTTTTACAGCCTTATCTTTTAGAAGATTCATTTATGAAAGACCTCTTTTCAATCCGGATATTACAGCAAAGCATTTATTCACTTTAATTATACCACCCTTATCAGCACTTGTCAATAAAAACAGGGAGCCCTGCATTTTGCAAAGCCCCCTGTTTATAAAGGTAAATTGAATTTTTCTGATATCACTGCCCGCTGTATTCTGTGCCGTAGTAGCAAGCCTTGTATATCTCTTTAAGTTCGCTGATAAGCGGGTAGCGGGGGTTTGCGCCTGTGCACTGGTCATCAAAGGCATCCTCCGACATCCTGTCAAGTGTTTTAAGGAAATCCTCCTCCTTGACACCGTAATCAGCGATAGTCTTTTTACAGCCGACACGCTCCTTCAACTCCTCTATCTTAGCAAGGAGTTTCCTGAAGGTATCCTTATTATCCTTGCCGACAATGCCGAGGTAGTTTGCGACTTCGCAGTATCTCTCTAACGTCCTGGGGTATTCATACTGTGAGAATGTGCCCATTTTACGTGGGGCTTCACTTGCATTGAATTTCATTACATTTGTAATAACAAGTGCACAGCATATACCATGCGGCAGGTGGTGATAAGCGCCGAGCTTATGCGCAAGGCTATGCCCGATACCGAGGAATGCGTTTGCAAATGCCATACCTGCCATAGTTGCGGCGTGCGCCATATTCTCCCTTGCCCTGACAGCTGTAGTACCGTTATCAACACATTCGGGGAGGTTTTCAAAGGTCATTTTAATCGACCTAAGTGCTATGCCGTCGGTAAAATCAGTTGCCATAACCGATGCATAAGCCTCTAAATCATGAACCATACAGTCAAGCCCGGAAGCCGCCGTAAGCCCCTTAGGTGCAGACATCATCATATCGGTATCAACTATTGCCATATCCGGCATAAGTTCGTAATCTGCAAGCGGGTACTTATGCCCCGTCTTTTCGTCTGTGATGACCGCAAAGGGTGTCACCTCAGAACCCGTACCCGAAGATGTGGGAACAGCCACAAAGTAAGCCTTCTCACCCATTTTCGGGAAGGTATATACCCTCTTTCTTATATCAATAAAGCGCATAGCCATATCAAGGAAGTCAGCATCGGGGTGTTCATACAGCACCCACATTATCTTCGCAGCGTCCATAGCCGAGCCGCCGCCTATAGCGATTATCGTATCAGGCTCAAACGCACTTATCTGCTTTGCGCCCTCAACAGCACACCCAAGTGACGGATCAGGCTCAACATCAAAGAAGGTTTCGTGTATTATGCCCATTTCATCAAGCTTATCGGTAACAGGCTTTGTAAAGCCGTTTTTATAAAGGAACTGGTCTGTAACGATAAACGCACGCTTTTTACCCATTACCTTGCCGAGCTCGTCAAGTGCGACGGGCAGGCAGCCTTTTTTGAAATATACCTTTTCGGGTGCCCTGAACCAAAGCATATTCTCTCTCCTCTCAGCAACAGTCTTGATATTGAGCAGATGCTTTACGCCGACGTTTTCGGAAACTGAGTTGCCGCCCCATGTTCCGCAGCCGAGTGTAAGCGAAGGTGTGAGCTTAAAGTTGTAAAGGTCACCTATACCGCCGTGTGAGGACGGGGTGTTTACAAGTATGCGGCAGGTCTTCATTTTATGGGCAAAGTAGTTTATCTTATCCTGCCCCGTGGTTTCGTCAAGATATATAGATGATGTATGCCCGAAGCCGCCGTCCTTTATCAGCCTGTCAGCCTTTTCGCAGGCATCGTAGAAGTCATTTGCCTTATACATTGCAAGTACAGGGGACAGCTTTTCGTGAGCAAATTCCTCGGAGATATCGACGCTTGTCACCTCGCCGATAAGTATTTTTGTGCTTTCCGGCACATCAACACCTGCAAGTTCGGCTATCCTGTAAGCCGACTGTCCTACTATCTTTGCGTTTAGTGCGCCGTTTATGATTATCGTCTTTCTTACCTTTTCTGTATCTTCTTTATTCAGGATATGGCAGCCGCGTGCCTTAAATTCCTTTTTGACTTCACTGTAAATGCTCTTGTCAACTATCACAGACTGTTCGGAAGCGCATATCATACCGTTATCAAACGTCTTTGAATGGATGATCGAATTTACTGCGACCTTTATATCGGCAGAAGCATCTATTATTGCAGGTGTATTGCCGGCACCAACGCCGAGTGCAGGCTTGCCGCTTGAATACGCAGCCTTTACCATTCCCGGCCCGCCTGTGGCAAGAATGATGTCAGCTTCCTTCATAATGGTATTTGTAAGGTCTAACGACGGCACATCTATCCAGCCGATTATGCCTTCGGGCGCTCCCGCTTCAACAGCTGCTTCAAGAACTATCCTTGCAGCTTCTATCGTGCTTTTCTTAGCCCTCGGGTGTGGTGAGAATATGATGCCGTTTCTTGTCTTTAGTGCGAGCATTGCCTTGAATATAGCGGTAGATGTCGGGTTAGTGGTCGGTATTACAGCCGCGATAAGGCCGACAGGTTCAAGTATCTTCTTGATACCGTACGCCTTGTCCTCCTCAACTATGCCGCAGGTCTTTGTATCCTTATATGCGTTGTAAATATACTCGGCAGCGAAGTTGTTCTTTATCACCTTATCCTCAACAACGCCCATGCCGGTTTCTTCAACGGCAAGCTTTGCAAGCTTTACCCTTGCATGGTTTGCAGCAAGTGCCGCCGCTTTGAAGATCTTATCGACCTGCTCCTGCGTATACTCTGCATATAACTGCTGTGCAGCCTTTACCTGTGCTATTTTTTCTTCAAGTGCCTCCACGGTGTCAACGATCTTTGCCTGTTCGTTATTAGCCATGACTTTAACCTCCAATGGATTTAAGTTACGATCTTCACGGTCTAAAGGTATTCTTTACCCTTTATAACCATTATAGCAATTTGTTATTTTTTTGTCAATCCGATTTTATAACAGCTTTTCTGACTTTTTTTACTCCCTTATTATTGATTATACACAAATAATGAACAAGTCGTTATTGAGTTGGATTTTTATGCAGTTTGCACAATACAAATTTATGATATATATGAAAAATAAATAATCCACCATCAAAAAGTATTTTAATACAGTAAATCTAATATTAACAAATATTAAACATTGGTAATAATAACGAATTTTCCTTGACAAATGTGTGCGTGTGTAGTATAATATTCATAGCTTAATAAGTCGGAATTATAATTGTGGATTTTGACAACTGTCTAAAAAATCAAAGTAAAGGAGAAATACTATGGAACTTAAAAAGTTTATTGCAGCAGGTGACATATATGATGTTTACGAGGACGGCGACCGTTCCATAAGGGTATACAAAAAGCCCGAATACAAGGAAAAATGCCTTTATGCGGCACTTACCCACGCAAGGTGTGAAACAACAATGGTGAACACAAACATCAAAGTGCCCACACTACACGAAGTATCGGTAGTTGACGGCAAGTGGGCAATATCACACGACTGGATAAAGGGCAAGACGCTTGAAATGCTTATGGCTGAAAACCCCGACAAAATGGACACCTACATCAGCCGTATGATAGATATACAGATGGAGATACACGCTCAATTCATGCCGCTTCTTTCAAAGCTCAAGGACAAGCTTGCAAGGCAGATAAAATCCATAGGGCAGATAGACGAGATAAAGAAATACGAGCTTCTCACACGCCTTGATTCAATGCCAAAGCATATAAAGCTCTGCCACGGCAGCTTTGAGCCGAAGAACATCATTTTCAATGACGACGGCACATATGTCATAAACTGGTCAAACGCAAGACAGGGCAACGCTTCCGCTGATGTTGCAAGGACTTATATGCTGCTGTGCCTGCGCCACCCCGAAATAGCTGATGCTTACCTTGATAAGTATTGCCTTAAAAGCGGCACATCAAAGATGTATGTTCAGCAGTGGCTACCTATCGTTGCGGCGGCTCAGCTTATCAAAAACCGTCCCGAGGAACATGACCTGCTTATGCGCTGGATCGATGTGGTTGACTATTCGTAAGGGAGAGAATGATCGTTATATACAGTATTGTATATGCCGTATATATACGATTTGTTTAAACTGCACAAAAATATTTGTGAAAAATGCCGGTGAATATTCGCCGGTTTTTTCTTTTTTTGTTGCAGATTTGTTGCACCGGGTATGTTATAATACAGTAAACCAAACAAAGGAGGAATACATTATGAACGAGAAATTTGAAAAGTACATCGAGGGCTTGTCCCCCGAGATGCAGGAAAAGGCACGTCAGTGCAAGACTAAGGAAGAACTTCACGCATTCATTGCGGAAAATGATCTTGAACTGCCCGATGAAGCGCTTGAACTTGTAGCTGGCGGCTGCGGGAAATCGACAGAACGTTGCTATCATCAAAATGTGACGGAGCTGGAAAGAATACCATTTCCAAAGCGTAGCGAAAGTATATATAAGATACGGTGTAACCTCTGCGGTGAAATGTTTTATCACAAGGTAAGTAATAATCGAGATTATAGTATATCAGAAGAAGAATATAATAAACGCAAGCTCAAGAGCGATGCACCGAACACATGGTGGTGAGTGAGTTATTAGCATATGGTCAGTAGCAGTCTCATTTTTTGAGAAAAATACTTTCAAGGAGGAAATAGCCATGAATGAAAAATACTTAAAAGACCTATCCCCCGAGCTGCAGGAAAAGGCAATGGAGTGCAAAACGCCCGAGGAAATAAATGAATTTATAGACGACAATGACTTAGAGCTTGATGAAAGTGCGCTTGAAATGGTCTCGGGCGGCGGTGCACTGGAAGAACTCTACAACTGGTTATATGCCAACGGACATATTACGGAAATGAAAAAGAGGATACGGAAACAGGCAGTCCTTTACGGACTGGAGGCTTTAAACGATGCACCACCGCAGATAAAATGCTATCGGAGTCTTTTGAACGCCATTTATGATATCATCTGATAACGACAGTGTAAGGTGCATTCTGGAGGCAACAAATAGTCTTTCAACTCTAATAAATACAATCAAGGAGGAAAATATCATGAACGAAAAATTTGAAAAGTACATTAAGGATTTATCACCTGAATTACAGGAAAAGGCAAGGGAGTGCAAGACACCCGAGGAACTGAACGCTTTTATAGCCGAAAATGACATTGAGATACCAGAAGAAGCACTTGATATGGTTTCGGGCGGGTGCAATACCGTCAAGGAAGCAAAGCCGATACTTAAATGCAACTACTGCAATTCAGTGCTTGAAGAACTGCCGAAGGATCAGAGCCTGATAGACAAGATAAAGGAGAAGTTGCAGACAGTCAAAAGCGCAAAGGAAAACCTTATGTATTGCAGGGCCTGCAACAGAGTTATATCCCCTGATGAATGGCATTATTGATCTACAAAGCTAACATTTTAAGGAGGAAAACACCATGAATGAAAATATTGAAAAGTACATTAAGGATTTATCACCCGAATTACAGGAAAAGGCAAGGGAGTGCAAGACACCCGAGGAACTTAATGATTTTATTGCGGAAAATGACATAGAGCTGCCCGAGGACGCACTCGAGCTTGTAGCGGGCGGCTGCGGCACCTGCAAGCATGACAGTAATAAAAGCCTTGAAAACTGGGTGTACATCGGTTCAACAATGCCGGTGATACACGGTAAGGAGATTGCTAATCTCGGAAAAAGCTGCTGCAGTAAATGCGGTGGAAATATCACATACAAAGCAATAACAGGCATAGTGCGTTATACAGATAATTATGGGAGAATGGTGGGACAATGTGACACTATTATAATATCCGAGGCGGAATTCAATACCTATAAATCGAAGTTCCGTTTACAGTGGAAGGCGTAATGATTATCTCTACGGCTTAAAAGGAGGAAAACACCATGAAACGCTTTTATAGCCGAGAATGACATAGAGCTGCCCGAGGACGCGCTCGAACTTGTTGCGGGCGGCTGCGGCACCTGCAAGCATAACAGTGATAAAAAGCTTGAAAACTGGGTGTCCATCGGTTCAACCGATCCGGTGATACGTGGAAAGAACGTTGGCAGTATCGGTAAAAACTGCTGTAGCAAGTGCGGAGGGAATATCACATATACTGCTCATACCGGAAACATAATCGAATCCGGCAGCTATTATGTTAGAGTTGAAACCTTTACGATATCCGAGGCGGAATTCAATACCTATAAATCGAAGTTCCGTTTACAGTGGAAGGCGTAATGATTATCTCTACGGCTTAAAAGGAGGAAAACACCATGAAAGGGCTTGCAAGACAAAGGAAGAACTTAATGCTTTTATAGCGGAAAATGACATAGAGCTGCCTGATGACGCGCTCGAACTTGTAGCGGGCGGCTGCGGGACGTCACACTGCGAGCATAATTTCATAGAAACCGAAAGAATTGATATGATGCCGGCGATCGGCAACAACGGGCTGATCGGCCATGCTATACATTATAACGGGATACAGGTACAAAACATCAAGACAAATCAATGCAGCAAATGCTCAGAATTACATTATTATGTCATGACGTTGCCTCAGGTAGACAAATATGTCAGTCAAAACGGCATGGTCATAAGCTATAAAGAGATAAGCGCCGCTGAGTATAACTCCCTCAAGGCGCAGAAAAACTGGTGACAGCATCAACTGACATATGCCGGGACTTAGTGCAGCTATTTGCAGCAAATCTTTTTTGGATAATTGTAACAGCTTTGTAATAACAGATTGTACTAAATGCACAAATTAAATATCGCCGTTTGTATTAAGTTTTTGCAAACGGCGATATTTTGTTACAAAAATATGTATTGTATTTACAATCATCCCCTTTATGTGCTATAATAAATGCATACATTGATTATTACTTATGCCCATGCAGATACGTGCCGCAAGCGGTACTCCCTGCATTTAGGGGTAATTACAGCATAATACAGACTATATATAGAAAAAACAAGAGGATAAAAGAAAATGAAGAAGATGATAATTTCACTTGTGCTTGCAGGCATAATGTGCCCGCTTGCTGCCTGCGGCGCTTCAGATACAGATATGGAAGCCGCAATAACAGCCCCCGTGACAGAAGAACAAACAGAAAACAGAATACCCGAAACGGCAGCGTTTGAAATACTCCCGGAAGAAGCAAACGGCGTGTTCAACCACGTAATTACCGCAGCAAAGAATACATACCCCTTAGCTGACGGCGCAAAAAGGCAATACGGCTACAAGGGCAAAGATATCATAAACGGCGAAGAATGCTACCTGTTTTCGGTATATGACAGTGACGACAACGGTAAAAGCTTCAAGATCGCGGAGATCGCTGGAAGCGTAAACGGCAGTTCGGTATATACACTAAACAGTGAAACATCCGTATTTGAGGAGTTGGAACTGACAAAGGCCGTACAGAGCAGCTGGTCATCAAAAGGCTCGCTTAAAACCGTAAAGGTCAAAATGCAAAGTGCCACCCGCCTTGCGGCAGAAAGCCTGAAAGCATAAGGCGGCACACAAGAAAGACACCATATATTTCTGCCGCTGAGCGTAAAAAATGCTCAGCGGCAGATTATTTTTAGCATGATAGATTTACAATTAAAGTAAATAATCATGCTTTCATACCCGGTATTAATAATCGCCAATTCAAGCGGCGCATCCGCTTTTAAAACAAGCGATTAAAGCGCACACCTTAATTGTGTACCATGCATTGATAAACAATATCTAAAGTTTTTGTTAATGTTTTTCGCTTTTTATTTATAATAGCGAAAATAATGTTGAAATAATAAATAGAATGTGCTATAATAAAATAAGTATATTTACATTTCGTCGAGCTTTTGCTTGATATGATAAAACGGTGATACTGATGAATAATTATGATGTTATTATAGCAGGCTGCGGTGCTGCGGGACTTTACGGGGCGATAAATCTGCCCGCTGATTTTAAGATACTTGTGCTTTCCAAAAGAGAGCTTACCCTGTGCAACTCTGCACTTGCACAAGGCGGCATTGCGGGCGTTTATAAAAACCCGGATGATGATCCCGAACTGCACAAGCAGGATACTTTTATAGCAGGCGGCTTTGAAAACGATCCTGTTTCAACTGATGTGCTCGTTCATGAAGCTGCTATCGACATTGACAGGATAATAAACCTGGGTGTCGAATTTGACAAGACTCCCGACGGTGATTACCACCGAACCCTTGAGGGCGGCCACGGCAAACACAGGATATTCCACCATAAGGATTCGACAGGGTTTGAGATAGAAACAAAGCTTTTAGCTTATGTTCAGACTCTCAAAAATGTTGAGATATGGGAAAACGCACTTATGACTGATGTGAAAAAGACCGACACGGGCTTTTCTTTCAATATCCTTAAAGACGAAGGCTTTGTAACGGCAAACTGCCACTTTGCAATATTTGCAACAGGCGGTATAGGAAGGGTTTATGAGTACACAACAAACTCCGCCATTGCTACCGGTGACGGTATCGCGCAGGCTTTCAGACTCGGTGCCAAGATAAAGAATTTAAGCTATATCCAGTTCCACCCGACAGCCTTCAATAACAGGGATAAGCGTGAATGCTTCCTTATATCCGAAGCTGTAAGGGGCGAGGGTGCATACCTTAAAAACTGCCACAAGGAACGCTTTATGCAAAGATACGACAAAAGGCTCGAGCTTGCACCGAGGGACGTTGTATCGCACTCTATCATATTTGAGGCAAAGAGGACCGGTTCGGATAATTTCTACCTTGATATCTCTTATAAAGATCCCGAATTTATAAAGAACCGCTTCCCTATGATATATAAGAATCTGCTTGAAGCGGGGTATGATATGACTAAAGACCTTATACCTATCTACCCCTGCCAGCATTACCTTATGGGCGGTATAGATGTTGATACCTTTGCAAGAACAACTGTCGAGGGGCTTTATGCCTGCGGTGAGTGTTCACACACCGGCGTACACGGCAACAACAGGCTCGCAAGCAATTCGCTGCTTGAAGCACTTGTGTTCTCACGGCGTGCGGCACATGATATCGCACAGAAAAACAAGACGCACACGAAGGATTATACAGAGGCAAAGTTTGATATAGATGAAAATGCACCGCATATCCCCCATGGCATAAGGACAAAGATAAGAAAGATAATGCAGAGCGCATACTTTGTTATACCTGATGTCGAGGAAGTATTCAAGGGTTATACCGAAATATGTGAGCTTAAAGAAAGCCTTGAAAACGGGCACTATAAGATAGACCGCGACTATGTGGAGGCGGATTCGCTTTGCACCTGCGCTTATATAATACTGACCGAGGCCAAAAAGATAGCCACGGAAAACGCTGAGCTTACAACAAGTGAGGGCGAGGATATGTACAGCGAGGATCAGGAACTTACTATGAAAAAGGAAGAAACGGATTATTTATTCTGACAAGGAGATACTTTCATGGCACTTATGCAGTTTCAGATAGACGAACTTATAAAAACGGCTCTTAACGAAGATATTAATTACGTTGATGTTACAACCGACTATCTTGTGGACGGCGACAGGGTATCTACAGCAAGGTATGTTGCAAAGGCTGACGGTGTTCTCTGCGGGATAGATATTGCAGTAAGGGTGTTCACCCTGCTTGATGAAAGCACAAAAGCAGAGATCTATATCCATGACGGAGAGCGTGTAAAAAAAGGCGATATTATAGCCCGCATCACCTGCCATACAAGGGAACTGTTAAAAGGTGAGAGGACAGCGCTCAATATCGTTCAGCATATGTCAGGCATTGCTACAATGACAAGGGAATGTGTCGAACTTGTAAGCGGTACAAAGGCATCCATCGCTGATACAAGAAAGACACTGCCCGGGCTTCGCTTTATACAGAAATACGCCGTGACTGTCGGCGGGGGCAGAAACCACCGCTATAACCTTTCCGACTGTGCAATGCTAAAAGACACACACCTTGACGCTTTCGGGAGTATGTCGGGAGCAGTGGCGGCTTTAAGGGAAAAAATAGGGCATACCGTAAAGATAGAAGTCGAGGTGGCAAACCTTGACGAGCTGAAGGAAGCGCTCAGCTTAGGGGTAGAGATAATAATGCTTGACAATATGTCAAATGAGGATATGGCAAAGGCAGTAGAGATCACCAACGGAAGGGCTTTGCTTGAAGCTTCGGGCAATGTTACCGCACAGACGATACGCGGCATAGCGCAGACGGGCGTGGACATCATCTCACTCGGTGCACTGACACATTCGGTAAAGGCATTTGATATATCAATGAAAATAGATAAATAAGACCAAAGGACTTTCCATACGGAAAGTCCTTTAAGGCAATACCTCACAAAAATGTTTTAATTACTTCTTAATATAATAGATGCTATAATACAAAAAAGGGAGGTAATAATATGAAAAACGAAGTTGACTATCAGGCAGAATATGAACGCTTTGCACAGGCTGATGCAAGGGAGGCTGAACTTCATCAGCGGCTTCACGGCGAATATGACGGGCAGTACCACGAAAGCGCGCCGCAAAGCTTTTCCATTTCGGGCAGCGGCATAAGCTACAGAAGGCCTGTATCTGATGCAACGCTGGTTTTCAGGATAATTGCGATAGTTTTCCTGTGCGTGGGGCTTCTTATAGGCGGGGTGTATTTTGTGGTGATACACTTTATGAACGAAAAGTATGACAGGTGCACCGCTGAAACAACGGCAACTGTATTTGACAACATTATAAACGAAGACACATACACACCCGTTTTCCTTTATGAAGTGGACGGGCAGAGCTACAAAATGAAAAGTTCTTACTCGACAAACCCGCCTAAGTACAGGATAAACGAAAAGGTAACACTTTACTATAACCCCGACAAGCCGGAAGAATTCTATGTTGACAAGGCAAGCACGCTTGTTACTTATATACTTGTGGGGCTTGCTTCACTGTTTACGCTGATGGGTATAGTATTCGGGATAGTTTCGGTAAATGCTAAAGACAAAAAGGTTTAGGTGACAGATATGGCTTCGATAATGGACGGTGAAAGACAATTCCACATAAGGACCAAAAAAGGCGAGGTAGGCAGGTATTGTATCTTAACGGGCGATCCCGACAGGGTGCCGAAGATAGCCGCTTACCTTGATAACGCAAAGCAGATATCAAAAAACAGGGAATACAATGTATATACAGGTACGCTTGACGGTGAAGCTGTTACTGTTTGCTCAACAGGTATAGGCGGTCCCTCAGCGGCAATAGCGGTGGAGGAACTTATAAAATGCGGCGCTGATACCTTTATAAGAATAGGCACAAGCGGCGGCGTTGACCTTAAAGTTGTCGGCGGTGATCTCGTTATCGCAAACAGTGCGATAAGGTCTGAAGGGACATCATACGAATACCTGCCGTCGGGCTACCCCGCTGTTGCTGATTATGAAGTGGTCAAAGCGCTGAAGGACACCGCCGACGAACTTTCTACCGGTGATTTCGGCAACAGCTGTCATGTAGGCGTTGTTCATTCAAAGGACAGCTTTTACGGCGAAGTAGAGCCCGATGCCGCCCCCGTTGGCGAAGATATAAAATACAGGTGGGACGCTTACCTTAAATGCGGCTGCCTGACATCCGAAATGGAATGTGCGGCGATATTTTCCGTAGGCATTGCAAGGCGTGTGCGCTGCGGGGCTGTACTGACGGCAATATGGAACGTAGAACGTTCCAAAGCAGGGCTGCCCGACAACATAACGGAGGATTCCACAAGAGCAATAAAATGTGCGATAGGTGCAATAAAAAAGCTGATAAAAAATGACTGATAAGAATTTAAGCGGAGAGCAGTTTTCAGACTGCTCTCCGCTTTTTTGGGGGTAAGTATATCTCAAAGGCGCACCTTGTTTTTAAAAATCTATCCTGAAAGCGTGTATCTGCCCGTTTGACCTTCTGTACTTTACAAGATCGTTATCTATACCCTCGGGATCATAGTAGGTATAGGAAACATTATGGTCTATAAATATCCCGCCGCCGTTGGCACCTGCATAATAGGTACTTGTATCCGAAATAAGGTAGCGGTCGGTTTCACCTATTAAGTTATCTACTCTGTCTGCACCCCACAGGTAGAGTATATCAAACTCGTCCATTCCAAGTTCAAGTCCCTCAATGGATACAACATTCCTTTCGGTTATTTTATGCTCGTCATTTACGTAAAACGTCTGTGCGTGGGCTGTCTTGTAATCCTTGTCGTTTTTGACTTCTATCGAAAATGCAAGTTCGCTGTCGCCCTTTGCTTTAAAACCTATAAGGCGTGTGGAACCAAGTTCGTTATCGGAATAGATATCAAAATCTTTGCTCAGGCTTTCAACTGTAAGCGGCATTTCAAGCTTTACGCCGCCGACTGTTATATTATTTACTGCCCTTTCAAAATCAAAGCAGTAAGGCTTAGCCGCAAAATCATCAGCATTTTCATCATAAAGGTGTTTCGGGGTGTATTCGTTTATGACAGTCGTCGAGCCTGCAACAAGTTCGGGGGTGTTTTCAAGGTGCTTCAGCCCCTTGATATAAAGCCCGCCTGCTACAAGCGCAAGCGCCGCTGCCGCAATGCCCGCTGCCCACAGCCCCGAAAAGCTGCCCTTTACCCTTGCACCCGACGAACGTTCTATCATAAATTCTCGGGCGTCGGTATTTAAAATACCTTTATCTGTGTTTCGTTCATATGCCTTATCAAGCAATGTGTTTAATCTTTCGTCGTTCATTTTGTTTCCTCCTTATCAAGTTTACGTTTTACCAATTCGATCGTCTTATAGTATTTTGCCTTGACTGATGACTCACTAAGCCCAAGCTCCCCCGCTATCTGTGCAAAGGAAAGCTGCATAGTGTGGCGAAGATAGAAGATCTTTCTCACCTTTTCGGGCTTTTTTTGAATAAGGTCATATATCCTGTCGGCAAGCTCGTCGTCTGAACTTTGGGGGGAAGGTATATTGTCGTCAAGTTCGCTTTCATATTCTGTCTTTTTCTTCAGAAAGCTGTAATAGCCCGAAAGGGTTCGTTTTGCCACTGTTTTCACAAAGGCTTCGGCGTTGCCTATTTTACCGCCGCCGAGCATATATTTGTATACGCCGATATAAGTATCCTGGAAAAGGTCTTCTATGTCACTTATGTTCCTGCACTTTTTATAAAGGTATTTATGTATATCTGTTTTTGTCTTCTCGTACAAGGCTGTGAAATCCTCGCGCGTAAGGTTTTCGCTCAATAAACCCACCCCCTTTGCGTTCACTCTATAAGTAGAAAAAAAGCGCCCGAAAGTTATGAACGATTTGTAAACTTAAAAACATCACTCCCATACGAACAAAAACTCTGCATCTTTATGATACAGAGCCAGACTGTTGATAAAGCATGGACTTTCTGGAAATACATTTCCGAAGGGGTTTGGGGGCGACCGGAAAGCCCCCAAAATAAAGCGCGTGACAAGTTCTGTTTCCGGATATATCTTTAATCGTTATAAAGCAAACTCTGCATCTTTATGATACAGAGCTTATTCTATCATTTATCGGTTTTATTGTCACGCCTTACATATTTACGCTGAAGCTTATATATAAACCACGCCGTATACCCTACAAACAGGAAGATTATCCCCGAAAGACAAAGCTTGAATTCGGGTGAGCTTGTAAATGACTTTGCTATCCTCACCTTTTCATCAGCAGCCGAACGTTCAAGTGACGAAGTAGCAACAAGGTCAACTGTAGTAAGCTTCATATCCTTATAGGTAAGTGTCATAGTGCCGAGCACATCGCCCTTGCGCACAGGGGCTACAATATTTTCTTTAAGGTCTATAGTGCGGATTATCTCGCTGTCCTCTATATTATCAGGCCAGTCACGCTTGAAGCCCTCTGCGGGAATAAGATTGACGCTGTCGGCTTCCTCGGCAAACTCCACTTTAACATCAATGACTTCCGAGCTTACATTTATAAAATCCTTGCTCTGCATATGGTAAAACGCCCACTGATACAGTGCCTTATGGTCTATAAGGTTATAAAGCACATCAACATAGCTGTCAGGGTTATTCGGATCGGGCTTTTTGTTTACATCATAAAGCGGTGCGCCCATTGTAACTATCATATAATTCTTGCCGTCAAGCGAGCCGACGGACACAAGGCATCTGCCCGCATCATCAAGCGTACCTGTCTTTACACCTTTTACGGGACTGTAGTAATAATCAGACGTTTCATCAAGCATTTCATTTGTGTTTATGATAAGCGTACCGTCGGGGTGTTCTTCTGTCGGGGGCATATTATATGTCGGCTTGCTTACGATCTCTGAAAACACAGGGAAATTATCGAGTGCATACTTTGAAAGTATCGCCATATCATGACAGGACGAATAATTCTGGTTAGTAAAAAGCCCGTGCGCATTTGAAAAATGAGAATTTTTCATGCCAAGCTTTTCGGACTCCTCATTCATCATATCGCAGAATTTATTTATTGAACCGCCGAGGTCTATCGCTATTATATTTGCCGCTTCACAGGCAGACGGTATCAAAAGCGCACACAAAAGGTCATAATATGTCACCTTTTCAAAAGGCTGTATATCAGCAGTAGATGCACCCGTCCCGTAAAGTTCGTCAAATGCTTCCGTATCACCTGATGCGTATGTGGTCTTGAGAGCGTCGGGATCGTCCTTAAAATGCTCAAGGGCGACAACGGCGGTCATTATTTTTGTAAGTGACGCGGGCACACGGGCTTCGTCGCTGTTGATATCTATTATAACATCACCTGTATCAAGGTTTACCATATATGCCGCTTCGGAGTAGAGTGAAACGGGTGTCGTGCCGCCCTCACCGTCCGACACATAAGGTATAAAATTATAGCCCTTTGCCGCTATAGCTGTGCTGTTAAAGAGCATAGCCGCCGTACAAATAAGTGCGGCAAGGCTTTTTATTATCTTCATTTATATAAGCTTCCTTTCGGTTTTTATCAATTTGAAATGTAGAGTATCTCCCTGCCGCGTTTGCCAGTTCTTGTGACAGCGCCGACATATGTCAGCACACCGAGCACGCTTTGTGCAAGTTTTCTCTGGATACCCGCGGCCTTTGCAAAATCAAGGGAGGTAAACTCGTTTTCAAGCTCAGGCGGGACAAGCATAACATAATCCTCCGGACAGTCAAAGCGGTACTCGCCAAGCAAGCTTATGGGTATACGTTCATATCTGGTAGAGCCGCGCTTTTTGTCATTTGACCAGCCGTTTAAACACCTTATATCTTCCGCTTCAAGCATTACCGCCACAAAATGAAAGCGCGGGTTGTCAAGTGCAAATTTTATCTTTGCAAGTTCTTTGAATGCATCATAGATGCTGCCTTTTTTAGGCGAGGTGCGCCTTTTGGTAAGCTCACCTGTCTTCATATCGAGCCACCTTACATACTTTTTTTCGGGAATCGGGTAAACGACTGTAACATCAGTATACTCCAGAAACACATCAAGTTTTTTTGTGAGCCTGTTGAAAGAGCGTGTCTGTATTTCGATTATACCGTTCTCCCCTGCTATATCGGCGACAAACCTGCCTATTTTCACCTCACGGCTGTCCTCAAATGGTTCAAAGTACGCTTTGAGCACTGCATGAGTAGTCTTTTCACCAAGCGTGCCGATACCAGATCGTGTCGTTTCACCGTTTAACACAGCTTCAAGAGCCTTTTCAAAGCGCATAGTATCCAAAACAACCATTCCTTAAATAGTATATCCCATAAACATACATAAATATTATAACTTATTTTCTTTTTATTGTCAACTGATAAATAGCAGCGATCCATGAAATTCAGTTTGCAATCGGACGGTTGGTTTTACATCTATAACTTTGATACCCTCATCAGATACATAGGGGGCTGCCTTCTCTCTTTTTTCTCTACAGCAGATGTTGTGTTCAAATTTTTAGTCCTTTCCGACAGCTTTATCTTTCTCGCTGTCTTTCATTTAGGGTTTTGTTATCAGCATCATAGCATCTTTCAGCCCCGTGCGCCATAAAACTTTTCTTATCGTGAAATTGTTATGGGGAATTTGAAGCGGGCATAAAAAATGCAGAGCCGGTGTTGCTCTGCATATGATATTGATATTCAGTTTTTTGTTGCTAAGATAAACCATAGTTTACTTAATTGGTAACTCCATTTCGGAGGTCATGGAAACAAATCCATATCTTTCATACAGTTTTCTTCCCATATCTGTTGCTTCAAGACTGATAACTGTGACACCGCGCTTTTTTGCGTCCTGAATGAGCAGATCAAGAGTTCTTGTGGCAACGCCCTTTCTTCTGTAATCCGGTCTGGTGTACATATTCATTATATATGCTTTTTTTCCTGTCGGATTATGAAATGTTGGCATAACTTTATAGTAGCTGATCCCGCCGGCACCAATAAATACATCTCCGTAAAAAACAAGATACGCTGTATGATAATCATTTGATAATGCGTTCTCATAATAAGCACGAGCCTCTTTTTCAACTCTTGACATATCGGTATTGTCGTCAAGACCATTTGCAGCTCTTAACACTTCAATTCGAGTTTTTGTCAAGATATTCAAATCATCAATGGTCGCTTTTCTGTATTCAAATTCCATTAATCTGATCTCCTGAATTCCGATTTACACGAGCAAGCCGAGTACTTACCCTCACTTCTGTAATTATAACACATCGTCCATGAAAAAGCAATCCCCGCTTTCATCAGACTGCCGCCCACCCGGCATCATAACTGCGCCGAAGCCCGGTAAAATACTCTCAGAGCTGTGCGGATACAGAGAAAAGTCGCATAGCTCGTACATGAACTTTGTTCATGTATATCACAGCAGAAGCGTGACAGTCAGAGGACGCTTGCACGATATATGCAGAACGAACAGGCTGTGGGGAGAAAGAAAAGTCAGCTTGAATAAAAAAATACGGCAGGGAGATTACTCTCCTTGCCGTGGTGAGGTGTATAGCAGCTAAGAAAAATCAGAGTTTATTAGCGTATTCCTTCGGCTTCTATCCTTATATTATAGAAGATCTGAAATATTTCAGGTTCACTTTCAATATTTTGTTTAATTTTGAATAGTGTCCTCTTTCCCACTCTCCTATCAAGTATTGCGAATATACGAACCAATAGATTTTCGCTTGCAAGGCTTTTAGCGATGCTTTGATTATCAAACTCATAAAAAGCTTGATAAAAACATCGCTGATCAAACTGGCTATATTTCAGAGCCGTATTATCCATAAAAGGAAACTCATAATGCAATCTGGTTTCAAGAGTTTCATCTTTAGGTAATAACGACGCTTTACTCCACTGTTCACAATAACTCCCAGCAATCACCTGTTGCCCGTCTAACAGAATTGCTGCTCTCCCTTCGTGATCAGGACATTTGCTATATGAAGTAGCAAAATACTTTATACGCTTTTTTAATGAATCAGCGAGGTAGTCATTTTCTAATTTTTCTCTGATTTTTGACCAAGTATGAATCATTGTATCACCTAAATTCCGATTAACACGAGCAAGCCGAGTGTCTGCCCTTACCAGTAATTATACATCATCACCGCAAATAAGTCAATCACATATCAACAAAAAAGACAAGAAACCGCCCTCAGCTCAGGGCAATGTACACCGCACGAACAATTACGTGCCGCAGAAAGCCTACCCCGATCGACTGGACAAGGTTCGGTCATCTCTATGGGGAATGGAAGTCCAAGAGTATCACAGGGCGCGACTTTATGCGGAGAATGGGCAGCATGAACTTATTCATGTGGTCGGCATAACACCTTTTACCGCCGTGTCAGGGAGTATGAGGCGGAACACTGCATTGCCGAGCAGACCTCTGCTTGATATATAGCAATATAGTTTGTTGAGTATGCACATATTTTTCACAGTCCTTTTATGCAATCTTTTAAAGTTGTAATGTTTCTATTGACAACTTAACGTTTGCATGATATACTGATATCAGAAAGTTGAAACAGAAATGTTTACAACTTTACAGAAGTCAATTTTTATGCTATACTTTAGGAGGTACTCATTATGAAAATCGCAGTAGTTTGTGCAAATGGCAAGGCAGGTCAGCTTATCGTGAAAGAGGCAGTTGACAGAGGATTCGACGTTACGGCAGTTGTCAAGGGAGAGAACAAGTCCGCTGCTCAGAATGTTATCGTGAAAGATCTGTTCGACCTGACCGCAGAAGACTTTACAGGATTTGACGCAGTTGTGGACGCTTTCGGCGCATGGACACCCGAAACGCTTCCTCAGCACTCCACTTCACTTGCTCACCTGTGCGACATTCTTTCGGGAACTGACACAAGACTTCTCGTTGTCGGCGGTGCAGGAAGCCTGTATGTGAACGCTGAGCATACCGCCTGCGTTTCTGACGGTGCAGATTTCCCCGAAGTTTTCAAGGCGCTGGGTGAACTCCGTCAGAGAAATGACGTAAAGTGGACTTATATCAGTCCCGCAGGAGATTTTCAGGCGGACGGCGAACGCAGCGGCAAGTACATTCTCGCAGGCGAGGAGCTGACACTCAACTCTAAGGGCGAGAGCATTATCAGCTATGCGGATTACGCTATTGCTATGGTGGACGAGATCGAAAAAGGCGCTCACATCAGGCAGCGTATCAGCGTGGTAAGAGAGTAAGAAAGAGATGAACATCTATGCAGATAACAAGTAAATTCACAGTGGCAGTGCATATTCTCGCCTGTATCGACATTTTTGACGGTCAGATGAGAGTGACCAGCGACTTCCTGTCGGGCAGTACGGGGGTAAATGCAGTTATTGTACGGGGTGTCCTCGGACAGCTTCGCAACGCAGGGATAGTTGAAACTCGTCAGGGCAGCGGCGGCGCACACCTTGCAAAAGCACTTGACGAAATAACGCTCTATGATATTTACAAGGCGGTTGACTGCGTAGATGATGAGGGACTGTTCCACTTCCATGAAAATCCCAATGCGGATTGTCCTGTGGGGCGCAATATCCATAAGGCTATGGACGGACGGCTTGAAGCGGCGCAGGCGGCTCTTGAAAATGAGTTGAAAAGCACAACGCTTGCTCAGGTGGTAGCTGATACACGGAAGATCATTGACGAGGAATAACCAAACAGAGTGTGCAGACGTTTTGTCAGCACACTCTTTTCATAGGAGGACATATGACAGCACATGATTATCTGAATTTTATCGTGGACGAGATACACTCCACAGTTGTTGCAACAGTGGACAGCGACGGTCTGCCCGTGACCTGTGTGATCGACATGATGTATGCAGACGGGAACGGACTGTACTTTCTCACCGCAAAGGGAAAGAACTTCTATCAACGGTTAAAGGACAAGGGCTATCTTGCACTTTTGGGGAAAAAGGGAGAGGACACCATGAGCTGTACGGCTGTTTCTGTCCGTGGAAGGTCAGAGAGCTGGGTTCTAATATGCTCCCACTGCTGTTTGAGAACGATCCCTATATGTTTGAAATATACCCCACCGAGGAAAGCCGCAAGGCACTCACAGCTTTTCAGCTATACGAAGGCAGCGGAGAGTGGTTTGACCTGTCGAAGAAGCCTATCGAGCGTGACAGCTTCACATTCGGCGGTGCAGAGATCAGGGCAAGCGGATATTTCGTGACAGATGATTGCATCGGGTGCGGTTCGTGTCTGTCAGACTGTCCACAGAGATGTATCGACATGAGCGAATATAGAGCTGTTATCCGTCAGGAAAACTGTCTGCACTGCGGAAACTGTGCAGAGGTCTGTCCTGTGGGGGCAGTCATAAGGAGATGATCGTATGGAGAAACTTGATCTTCTGATAAAGTATCTGCTGTCAGAAAGAAACGATGTTGACGGAATTGAGATACCAAACAATGATACGGATAAATTCCGCCTTTACAGAAGCCTTGTGAATATCCGCCCTGCTGTCAAGGCAGACGAGGATTATCTGCAAGCCGAGGACGAATATCTCACAGCCTTGACCGAGAGCAAGGGTATCACGGATATTGCAGACCTGACGCCAATAGAGGACGGCATTTATCTCTGGAAAGGCGATATTACCACGCTCAAATGCGGTGCAATAGTCAACGCTGCCAATTCGGGAATGACGGGGTGCTGGCAACCGTGTCACTCCTGTATCGACAACTGTATCCACACATTTGCAGGGGTACGGCTTCGTTACAAGTGCGGTCAGATCATGCAGACACAAGGTCATGAAGAACCCACGGGCAAGGCGAAGATCACGCCTGCCTATAACCTGCCCTGTGACTATGTGATACACACCGTCGGACCTATCGTGCAGGGACGGCTCACGGACGAGCATTGCAGACTGCTTGAAAGCTCGTACAAGAGCTGTTTAGAGCTTGCCGTACAGAACGGTATCGGGAGTATCGCTTTCTGCTGTATCTCAACGGGCGTGTTCGGTTTTCCGCAGAATAAAGCGGCAGAGATTGCTGTCCGCACCGTCAGGGAGTTTCGCAGAAGCCACGACATACATGTGATCTTCAATGTGTTCAAGGAGGACGATCATGAAATTTACAAAAGACTACTCGGCGGAAATTGACCGTCTGAAAAAAGAAATACAGACCGCTGATGCGATCGTCATCGGTGCAGGTGCAGGACTTTCCACCGCCGCAGGCTTTACCTATTCGGGAGAGCGTTTGCAGAAGTATTTTGCTGATTTCGTGGAGAAATACGGCTTTCAGGATATGTATTCCGGCGGTTTTTATCCTTTTGAAACGTCCGAAGAAATGTGGGCGTACTGGTCACGCTACATCTACATCAACCGCTACAATGACGTGGACAACGGCACATACAAGACGCTGTTTGAACTGATGAAGGACAAGGACTATTTTGTTATAACAACGAATGTAGATCACCAATTCCAAAAGGCAGGCTTTGACAAAGAAAGACTGTTCTACACGCAGGGCGATTACGGCTTATTCCAATGCAGTGAACCGTGTCACGATCGGACCTATGACAATGAGGCAATCGTCAAGGACATGATCGAGTTTCAGGAGGATATGAAGATACCGACAGGGCTGATACCGAAATGCCCGAAATGCGGCAAGCCTATGACGATGAACCTCAGAAGCGATGATAAGTTTGTAGAGGACGAGGGCTGGCACAGGGCAGCAAAGCGGTATGATGATTTCCTGCAAAAGCACGAAGGAAAGCATATCCTGTTTTTGGAGCTCGGAGTTGGCTACAATACGCCCGTTATCATCAAGTACCCGTTCTGGAAAATGACGGCGAAGAACCCGAACGCAGTATATTCCTGCCTGAATTTCGGTGAAGCGTATGCGCCCGATGAGATAGCAAAGCAGAGTATTCTTATAGGTGGGGATATTCGTGAGGTGCTGAAAAAATTGGCTTAATATTTATTCGAGCCTTGCTCTCTGTTTTGAGTACAAGGCTCATTTTATGCCAATAGAGTATGTTGTTATTTCGGTATGTTCCACAATGCCTGATAGGACTTGTATGGAACGGAAATCAGGTGTTCCAATAGGCTATGGATTATGGGGTAGCTTACTCCAATGGAAAAGTAATCTCCCAATCACCTGAAGTATAACCCTGTGCAGTTACAAATTCACCTTGCAGAGTGCATTTGCACAGCTCGTCATAAGAAACAGGTATGATCTGTTCCATATAATTGTCCTTGTTTGTATCATCAGAATAATAAAATCCAAATTCTGTGGTTTCACCTATTTGGACACCATTGTTATCGCAAAGCTCGATAAAGCCGTGACTATCGGTATGAGAGTTGTCTTCATATCGTGTCAGGATATGAAGTGCGCCGTCAAAGTATCCGATATTCATTACAGAGACATTTGGTGCGGGAGTGCAAAGCGTTTGTTCGGAAGGAATCAGAAACCGATACTCCTGGGGATCGGGAAGCTCGTCATAGGAAAATCCACCACTGATTTCACTTCGTGTCATGGTCTGTGGTTCATAAGGGATATTGCTCATATCAATAGCTTCAAGTGCCGTCTTCGTTTTTATTTTGCCCGTCATCATCTCATGAACGGAGAAAGTGACCTTACCATTTGGCATAGCGCTGCCGTCCATTGTTTCCAAATGCACCACAAAATAGGCAGTATGGGAATCAACATCATATTCCGAGAAGCTGCAATGACCTGTCATATCATGGGGAACATTGATGTGATAGCTGTCATACAGATCCCAATCACCGTCAGGACAAGTACCTGTTGTATCGTGCATTGCAAGATATACGCTCGCTTCACTTCCATTACGTTCAGCAGAGATGACCGTCATTTCAATTCCATTATCTTCACAGGTTTTCTGTACCGGTTTGAATGTCTGTGCAACAGAAGGAGCAATATGGTACAGGATATTGTACGCAGGATCGACACCAAATGCTGTCAGTGTCGGGAGAGGACAAATAATCAGTGCTGCCGCCGCAGCTATCGAAATGATCCTTTTTGTCCATTTTCGATGTGTGATCGCTTTTCTCGGTATATCAACATCAAGATAACGATCATCGATCATTCCAACCGCATTCATAAATGTATCAGTTTTCATAGATAATTCTCCTTTTTCAATCTGTCGTAGAGCTTTTTGCGTATTCGGAACAGCATGGATTTAACTTTGCTTTCAGAAAAGCTGTGATAATCAGCGATTTCCGTAATTGATTGCATATACCAGTAACGCCGGACAAATACATTTCGTTCTATATCAGATATACTTTCAAGAAAGCGATTGATCTCATCTGCCAGAGCCTGTTCAGATACTTGCTGTTCAACATTCTGCTCAGATTGCAGCCAGTCTGCAACTTCTTCAAATACGACTCTTACCTCATTTGCCCCACGCTTCATTGTTTTCTCAGAGCGAACACGCTTCAAACTGATGTTTCTTGTCAGTCTGCCGAGAAATGTTTGCAGGCGTTCGGGAATATGTGGGGGAATGCTGTTCCAAGCTGCAAGCCAAGTGTCGTTAAGAGCTTCATCAGCATCTTCGTGGATGTGTAAGATACGAATCGCTATTGACCGACAGTATTTCGTATATTTACGTTCAGTTTGAGAAATAGCATCTTCATTGCGTTTCAAGTACATTTCTATAATCTGTTGATCTTCCACGATGTTCCTCCTCTCATGTGTGATTAGAAGCTTCTACTATACTACTACCCCAATAGGGCACATTGGTTGCATACATTTCAAAATTTCTTTTCTCAATTATAGCACACGAGGAAAATAAAGACAAGATAATGTCAATCACCTAAAAAGAAAAAGCCTTATCCCCGTATCACACAGGAATAAGACCTTTCCTCAATCGGTATCTATGCGATTACTCCTGCACTTCTCTCATCAGAGCCACGCTGTCCTTGAAGCCGACCTTGTAGGCAGCTCTCATTTCAGCAGCAGCGGTATCGCTCACGCAGTCAAGATTTTTGTGGAATATATCGATCTGCTCCTCACTCAACGAATCTTCAAACGGTATACAGAGCTTGCCCCACTCGTCCGAAAACTCAGCGGAGTGGATTTCACCCTGTCTGTAACCCAACATCGCATCAATCATTTGTATCTGTCCTTTCGGTTTTATTGCTGTAAAACCAACCGTCCAAACATAACCCAAATAATCGTTGCTAAGGTGTTGCCTACGGCACGCCGATCGCAGCACTCCGCCATATTTTGAAAACGGCGGAAAATCACCGTTTCCTTATATACTGAATTATACCTCAATGCCATTTTCATCACTCACATAGACCGCTTCGAGCATAACCGCCGCAAGCTCGTGCTTTTCGGGAATGGAGAGCTTGTCCCAATACTTCATCGGCTTTTCCAAAGGCGCGGTATTAACCGTCCTGCGCTTACGAGCCTTTGCCTGCATCTTACGCTCCAAAGCCGCCTTCTGTTCGTGCATCTCATTGACCGTGTTTTGAATATACTCAAACAGCACCGTATCGGCATCACCGAGCTTTTTCATCAGCTTGCGAATTTCTTCATCTATCTTGATTATCTCAGCCCTAAACGCTTCGGTGTCGGCATCGGGAACATCTGCACTTCGCTTTGCGATAACAAGCTGATCGATACGGTCACGCATCGCCTGCAGGGCAGCACTCTCGACTTCTTCACACAGCCTTTCTTGCGGTATGCTCCCGAATCTCTGAGGTATCTGTACATTCAGCTATTGCACGGACTTGACGAGTGCAGTGACGAGGACGATTAATCAAAAAAGGCTTTGCATAAAGAGTGCGCTCATGTAGAAGTTTTCCAAACTACTATATACAAGACCTTTACAGCAGGCTATAAAAAAGCAGATGCTTTCACGGTAGAAAGCATCTGCTTTTTGCTATGTTATAGACTCCAGTGGTATCTGCTTCGACTCCCATGTGCTGTCGGCGTGAATGGTAATCAGTTCAGCACCACGCTGTTTTGTCTCCTTTTCAATGCCGGGCATTGCGAGGTAGTCAATGCTCATGCCGTAGGTCAAGCGGATTCCCTTGTACTCGATAGATGCATTGTTGTAGTGGTCATGTCCGCAGAAGAATCCCGTCGTGCTGCCAAGCTCAAGGGCGGTATCGAACATCTTGCTCGGATAGTCGGAGCTGCACACAAGATCGTTGGTGATACCACCGTGGTCACCTGGGTTCTCACCGTAGAAGTATTTCACCTCGTCGCTGCCGTCAAGATAAAGCTCGGTAGCTGTCTTGTACTCCTGTAACGGAATATGGAAGAACACCATTGAATTTACCGTGTGACCTGCCTCGGCATTCATTCGATTGACCTCATCGGCGTACCAGTCCACCTGATCGTCGTGGATATAGTCATAGACGTTTATGCCCTCGCCCGTGTAGGCGTTTGAGTCTATCATGAAAAGTCCCGTGTTCAGTGTGCCGTCAGCGTTTCGTATCTCGATAAGCTGATTGTTTCTGCCCATGACATCGGGCTGGGTGTAGGGGTAAAGCAGATTGCCCGAAGTCTTGAAAGACAGCGACTTGTAGACCTCATTCAGCTCCTGCTTATTAGCAGATGCAAGCGACTCGGTATCGTGGTTGCCGTAGGTGAATGCCCACGGGATGCCCGTGTTTCGCATAAACGCTGCAAACTGCCCCACAGGTGCGGTGTTGTTGAGCGACATGGACATTATCCCCAGCGGAAAGCTAAGGTCACCCGTGACCACAACAAGGTCAGGGTGGGTGTGCTCTATCTCCGCATAGCAAGCCTTCAGCGCCTTTATGTCCTTGCGATAGGAGTACAGACTTCCGCCTATGTGAATGTCGGTCAGGTGGAGTATCTTGAAATCGTCTGTGGTTTTGGTTATGGTGTAAACTCCCGTTTCGTCATTGTATTCTATCTTGTGAGTGTTATGCTCGACAACGGGAACGGAATTGATGTAGCTTTGGGTGTACCATGTGTCCTGCTGCAAGACCATAAAGCCGGATACCGCAACTGCAACAGCCGTATAGACCGCTATTCTCGGCTTGTTGATGACGATATTTCTGAATGTGACCTTGCGTCTTAATGTGAAATCATAGACTATGACGAGCAGTCCAAAAAATATCCCTGCTATCATAAAGACATTTCCGGGGTACGCTATATCTTTGCTCTTTATGACCGTGAATGTCGTAACGCCAAGCCAGTAGACCGCCGAAAAAATCGTAATGCCAATGATGTGCTTTTTGTACTTGTCCTTATCGGGAATATTTATCCTCCGCCTTATCATTTTAAGGCTGAGGATATTTTTTATCAGCAGAAATACGGGTATCTCGATAACGATGCTGTTATTAAAGAAGTTTTCCGCAAATTCAGCCGACTTTGAATTGCCGAAGAAGTAAAAGCTAAGTTCAGATGCCACAAACACAAACACCACCGCAAACAGCAGTGCAATGCCGTTGAGCAGACGCTTTGCGTACTTGTCAGAGCGCTTTCGCAGATACTTGTATGAATCGGTATCATATTTGCACTCCTCGGCGGCTTTCTCGGTTTTCAGATATTTTCGGAACGGGAACGATGCTATAAAAAGGTCAAGGGCTATAACAAACAGAACACCTGCAGCAGCACAAACACTGCAAATGCCGATGTAAAATATATCCTCAGGCGCTGTTTCCATATCTCCTTTTTCAGCGGACGAATATCAACAGCCTGTGTTTCGCCGCGCCATTTTTCGGCACTGTCCGAAGGGTAGCCTGCAAGCTCTGCCATCTGCGAGAGTTTGCCGTACCTGCCCAGCAATTCCTCCAAAGCCTCGTCCTCGTGGCGGTCAGACCTTATCTTGTCAAACTCTGTGTTAAGTGCCTGTGTTATTTTATCCTGTGCCTGCGTGACCTCCTCGGAATAAGGAATGTCATCAAACATCATATCAACGACCGCTTTTATCTTGCGGTTGAGTGTGTTCTGTTCATTCTTCTTTTTTATCAGCTTCATTCGCACCATTCCTTTCTTTGATTTTTTCAAACAGCTTCATGCCCTTTGCTTTTGCAATACCCACACATTTTCGTATCACTTCAAGTATCAGCAGCATTACCGCCGTGATAAATGCCCCGAACAATATTCCAAAGATAACAGCTATCACACGGCTCTCGGTCATAGGATAAAACTGCTTGTATATCTCGATACCGCTGAGCAGCCCCGTGATAAATGCAATATATATCTTAAAGCCACGCCTTATCTTAAAAAAGACGCTGACTGCTTTTTTAGACCTGTCTATCGCTTTTTTCCTGTCCATAGGCATTGTCCTTTCCTTTTCTATTATTATAGCAGATTTTTCTAATCAGTGTCAAGCTGACAAAAGAGCCGAGGAATTGACGAAAACCGCCGTATATGCTATAATTATAAGAGGTAAGGCTCAAAACCTAAAGAAAATTTTATATATTTGAGGAAGAAAAATGTCTGATGAATACATACTGATAGTTGACGATGACAGCGATATACGAAATCTGCTGGGAATCTACCTTGAAAACGAGGGGTACAACTATATCAAATGCGACAACGCTTTGAAGGCACTCGATGTGCTTGAAAAATCAAAAGTTGTGCTGATACTCCTTGATGTGATGATGCCGCAGATGGACGGCATTTCCGCCTGCATGAAAATCCGGGAGAAAACCAATGCACCGATCATTTTCATTTCCGCAAAATCCGAGGATATGGATATTGTAAACGGGCTGATGTCGGGCGGCGATGATTATGTCACAAAGCCGTTTGATCCCGTTCTGCTGATGACGAGGGTGAAAGCACAGATACGGCGGTTCAGGCAGTACAACACTCCTGCGGACAAGCCCGACACTCTGCAATATGATGACATTACGCTGAACACCGAAACACACCGGGTTTGGATCAGCGGTACGGAGATACAGCTCACGTTCAAGGAGTATGAGATACTTGAACTTCTCCTCCGCAACCGAAACAATGTACTGTCTATGAAACAGATATATGAAAAGGTGTGGCACGAGGAATTCATCGGTGCAGAGAATACCGTGATGATGCACATTGCAAACCTCCGCAAAAAGCTGGACTTCGACAAGTCGGGCAGAAACATCATCAAGACGGTATGGGGACGGGGTTACAAGATATGAAGAAAGAACCTGTTTTCCTGATCGGCGGAATCCTGACAGGACTTCTTGCGGCAACGCCGTTCCTGTCGCTGGGTTCTGCCTGTATGAGCATTTATAACAGCCGCCTGATGATGATACCGTTCATTTTGGCGGCAATAGGGGTGTTTGCACTGATACAGTTTATCGTGTCAAGAAAGCGTTTTCAGACGCTGAAAAACTTTTATCTGCTGTCGGCTGTTCTGGCATTCGGCTCGCTGATCGTGCTGACAAGAATTGTCTTAGGTGTGGGCGAGGGGCTTATCACAAAGCTGGCAAAGAATTTTTCAGACGAGCAGAACAGTGTGTTCGGGCTTATCGTTTTATACGGTATTCTGCTTATCAGCATAATTATTTTTGTGGCGATATTCGGGCTGATAACAAAGCACAAGTCGGAGTATATCGGGAAAATTTCTGATGATGTCAGCAGAATAGCCAAAAACGGTGCTGATATTCATGTTGAGGAAAAGGGCAATGACGAGCTGACAGTTTTGAGCCGAAGCATCAACCAGATGAATGCAGATTTGCAGGAAAACAAGCTCCGTCAGCAGAAAGCCGAACAGCAGAAGAATGAGCTGATCTCAAATGTATCCCACGACCTGCGAAGTCCGCTGACTTCTATCATGGGCTATGTTCAGCTTTTGAAAAGTTACAGTGACCGCAATGACGAGAAGTTTTCCGAGTATATCGAGGTCACTGACAGGCGGCTAAAGGGACTGAACGGTCTGATAAACGAGCTGTTTGAACTGACGAAAATGGATTCGCCCGACTTCCACCTGAATACAGAGCAGGGAGATGTGACGGCTTTTATCAAGCAATTTGGCTATGAGATGAAAGCACTGTTGCAGCAGAACAACTTGAGTCTTGAAACTCGCATTGATGATGAGCCGTTCATCACAGATGTGGACTTTGACAGACTTGCAAGAGTCATGGAAAACCTCTTTGCGAACGTGATAAAATATGCCGAGCCGCACACCGATGTAAGGCTTGAAAGCAAGGTCGGCTCTGACAGCGTCAGCATTTCGCTGTCAAACACGATCCGCAAAGGGGCAGAGGTCAGCGCAGAGGATATGTTTGACCGCTTTTACCGTGACGATCATTCAAGGACAGACACCGACAGCGCAGGTCTTGGGCTTGCGATAGCAAAGAAGATAGTCGAGCTGCACGGCGGTGAGATTTCGGCAAAGGCTGACAATAACGTGATAACTGTGACTGTCGTGCTGATGAAGTAATATGACATGAAAAAACGGAGCGCTTACCATTAAGGCAACGCTCCGTTCTTGCTTATTCTTCCTCGCCCGAACATTATTGGCGATGCGGGTGAGTTCTTTCAGTTCGTTTTCGTTGACCTGAGCTATGAATCCCTCAAAAATCATTGCACGAACAAATCCACTGAGACTGCTCATACCGCTGCTCTCAAACTTCTTCTTGATAGCCGCCATTTCTTCGGGGCTGACACGCACTTTCAGGTACAATGTACGATTCTTTTCGTCTTTCATTTTCTTTTGTTCTCCTTTTTATTTTTCTCAATTCGGGGTTGTAGGGGCAGCGCCCTCTGCCAAGCCTTGTGAAGTGTGTGTAGTCGCAATTTGCGCCCACACTTCACCGTGCTTGCTACTCTTGTTTGTAATACACGGTGTCAATAGATTTGCATTACATTTTACGCAATAAGAAACAGGACAAAAAGCAAGTGCAGAGATGGCATAAATATCTATGGTGAAAAACAGAAAAAGATCCGATCATGTTTAATAAGAAATGATGTGGCTCGTTTTCATTCTGAAAGGTCTTGACACGGTCTAAATTATGTAATTATACTACATATATAGGTAATATACTGCATAATAAGGAGGACATGATGTACGATTTTGAAAATATGGATCAGCGGCTGATCGCTTATGTGAATATCTTTATCTGCGCGAACCGCTTGCAGGCGATAATGGATTCGGGCTTTGAGGATATCACTGCAAAACAATGGCTTGCGATCACGATGATAGACGCTTTCCCCGAACCGCCGACGCTCAAACAGATGTCCGAGCTCTCAGGTGTCACACATCAGAGTATGCGGCAGATCGTTGACCGGCTTATCGACAAGGGCTTTTTGAAAGTAGTTCCCGACAAGAAGGACAAGAGGGCTATCCGCCTTGTAAAGACCGAGGCTGCCGAACATCTGCGCACTAAGAAAGACGGTCAGGATCAGCGGTTTGTGTTCAAGCTGTTTGACTGCCTGACCGAGGAGGAAACTACCGCCTATTGCTCTGCCCTTGCAAAGCTGTGTGACAGGCTCAGTGAACTGAAAGAGGAAAATGATGCATAACAAAGGAGAGAATGCTATGAAAACAATAGTTGCTTACAAGTCAAAATCGGGCTACACAAAGAGATATGCCCAGTGGATAGCGCAGGAGCTTGGCTGTGATATTAAGGATCATCCTGAACTTTCCGATATTTTGGGATATGATACGATCATCTACGGCGGCGGAATGTACGCCGGCGGTTTTAACGGTGGCAAGCTTATCACCAAAAATCTTGACAAGCTAAGGGGCAAGAGGATAGCACTGTTTGCGGTAGGCTCAAACCCCGGCAGGGAGCATGAAATGAAGATTTTCTGGGATAGAGTGCTGACACCTGAGCAGCAGAAATATATCGGCTTTTTTTATCTGCGTGGGGGCTTTGATTTTGACAAGCTGACTGCAAAGGACAAGGTGCTGATGAAAATGCTGAAAGTCCGTTTACAGAAGATAAAAGAGCGTACCGAGGACGAACAGGGAATGCTCGATGCCTACGATACACCTGTGGATTTCTCCGATAAAGAAAATATCAGACCACTGATAGAGTTTGTTTTGAAATAACGACCAATTGACGCTGACCGCCTTCTATGCTATAATAAAACAAACACAAACCGGAAAGCAGGTGCAGAGAATGAAAATAGACAGGCTGATCGGCATACTCTCCATACTTTTGCAGCGGGACAAGGTAACATCACAGGAACTTGCGGAAAAGTTCGAGGTGTCAAGGCGAACGATTCTCCGTGATATCGAGTCGATCAATATAGCAGGTATACCCATTGTTTCCGGGCAGGAACAGGGCGGCGGTATTTCTGTCATGGAGGGCTACAAAATAGACCGCACGCTGCTTTCTTCCGGAGATATGCAGACGGTCAACGGGATACGGTTTACACCTATGGAATACAACTCTGCAGTATAAGTCTGATGAGAAGTGGTGGAGGTGAGCATTTATTCAATGAGATCTGTTTTAGTTTACATTCACGGCAAAAACTAGGTATCCCGTACAAAGCCGAAACACCCTGGGCGGCAAGGGCAGAGCTTCCGAAGATGTTTGATGAGATATGTGAAGGAAGCGATAATGTAATACTGATAGCAAACAGCATAGGCGCTTATTTTGCTATGCATTCGTTGGCAGAAAAGAGGATAAACAAAGCATATTTTATATCACCCATAGTCGATATGGAGTGTCTTATCCTTGATATGATGAAATGGGCAGGTGTCGGCGAAAAGGAGCTTGCACAGCGTGGTGAGATAAAGACCGATTTCAGAGAAGCGCTTTCGTGGGAATACCTCTGCTATGTCAGAGAACACCCGATAGAATGGCATATCCCCACCGAGATACTCTATGGTGAAAATGATGGTCTGACGAGCCTTGAAACGGTGACGGCATTTGCCGAAAGGACAGGCGCAGGACTTACGGTAATGCCGGATGGTGAGCATTGGTTTCACACCAAGGAGCAGATGCGGTTTCTGACAAAATGGCTGACGGAAAGGAGATAAAACCATGACCGACCGCTATCGTGACATAAAGCAAAAGCTGTGTAAATATGCCGAGCAGGACAAGGATATGAAAGCGGTGATAGCCATAGGCTCATCGACACGTTCACAAGTGCCTGCCGATGATTTTTCCGACCTTGACCTTATCATCGTGACGAGTGCCCCCGACAGGTGGTATTCGGGGGAATACCCTGCGCTTTTGGGGAATGTGAGCATTTCATTTATAGA
>CACZFN010000019.1 GCA_902780505.1 uncultured Ruminococcus sp.
CTTTTAGCAGGCGCGAAACCTAAGTAACGCAAAGACACTTCTGCCGTGATACAGCAGAAGTGTCGGATATAAAACTTCTATATTGCGCCTGCGCATATCGGGGGCTGCCCGTAAAAACCGAACCGATCAGAATAAAGATACCGTCCTTACTCCTTATCTTCAAACTGGCTTTCGTGGCGTGTGAAGAAATCCGTTCTCGGCGGGAGAAATTTAAGCTTATGCCCGCTTCCTGTAAAGAAAGCAAGCGGTTCAAATATATTATCCCAAGACCATATACTCTTATCGACCTCAAGGTATTCCCTCAGCTTTTCAGTACCAAACGGTGCAAGCGGGTGGAGAAGGATACCTGCTATCCTTATGATATAAAACAGATTTGCAAGCGCCTGTGAAAGCTCATCATCAGAAAGCTCGTCAGGGTTTTTTATAGCCTTTGCCATATACTTGCTGCCGTTTCTTATATAGCTGTCAAGCACATAGGTGCATTGGTGGAATGCAAAGCGCGACATATGCCTTTCAAAATCGAGCACTGCCTTTTTACCATCAGCAAGGAACTGCTCATCAGGGGCATTATCGGGCAGGATACCGTCAAAACGCTTTTGTGTAGTATAGAAGGCTGTACGTATCATTCTGTTATACACATTTGAAAGCAGCAGCCCGTCCTTTACAACAGGATCACCCTCGTCTGCTTTAGCTTCGGGGTTCAGGGGCTTAGGCATAAAGCTTACACTCCTCTGTCCGAGTCCAAGCCCTAACCAGTGCATTCTTAGCTGTTCAGGGGTATAGTAGTCAAGCAGTTCGTCTGCCATAGGCGGCTTTACCGAGCCCGAACTTGACGCCTTTTTATCAAGGAAAAGAATATGGTGGTTTGCGACGATTATCGGCAGCTGAAGTTCACCATCAGCGGGTGAAGCTGTCTTTTCGTCACTATTCTGCTGCGCCATCCACATTGCAGGTTCAGCAATACCATAGAAGTATATATTATCCTGACCTATAAACTGGTACACTGCGGCTTCCTTACTGCACCAGTAGTTTTTCCACTCGTTTTCGTCCTTGCCCTGCTGTTCAAGGTAAGCCTGAGTGAAGGATATAGGCGCCCAGAGAGATTCAGGCCACACCCAGACGGTAAGCGGCTGTTCATCTTCAAGCACAGGTGCAGGAACGCCCCACTCAATATTACCTGTAAGTCTGAATGGCACAAGAGTCTTGCCTGTTCTGCACCTGATACCGTTTTTAGTAAGAATACGGTGTGCTTCGTCACTGTCTGCAAGCTTTTCAAACTCTATTGTAAAGGAAGGCTTTTTCGGTTCTTCGATATATTTATGCGGCGGAAGATCATCTTTAATAGAAAAATACTTTTCCTCAAACTCCCTTTTTATATATATAACAGGTGCTTTTAAAAACTCATCTATAGTTTTCCAGACAACAGGGCGGATATCCTTGCGCTTTTTCAGTTCCTCCACCCAGTCTTTCATCTTGTTCTCGTACTCAGGCAGTTTAAAGTACCAGTTTGTCACAGGCTTCATTGAGGGTTTCTCCCCTGTCAGCGTACTGATAGGATCAATAAGGCTTTCGGGCATATACTGGTGGCCGAGGTCACATTCATCTGCATAGCCTTTTTCGGAGGTACAGCCCTCGACAGGGCACTTACCTATTACCTGCCTGCCGTTTAAAAAGACACCTGCTTTATCGTCAAAGAACTGCATTGTGGTTATACGTTCAAGCTGACCTTTCTTATAAAGTGAGCTGATAAACAGGTCAGTCACCTTAGCGTGGACTTCCTTGGTACGCCCAAGCCCGGATGCACCGAAAAGATTCGGAGAGATACCATAGCTTTCAAGCGTTTTTTTCTGCTTATTATGGTTATATTCTACAAACTGTTCAAGCGTGCCTTCAAATTCGCCGCTTTCAACTTTCTTCCTCCAGCCCTCAGCTATAGGGGATCCATAGCAGTCGGTGCCGGATACGAAGATAACATTTTCCTCCCCTATCCTGTCACGCAGAAACCTTGCATAAGTATCTGCAAACACAAGCATTCCGCCGACATGGCCGAAATGCAGTTCCTTATTGCCATAAGGCATACCGCCCGTTATTACAGCCCTTTTAGGGAACACAGGTCTTGGTATCTCAAAAGGCTTGCCGCCCTCTTTATTCTTACCCATTTTATTCACTTTCCTTTTTATATTTGCATATACTGTGCATAAAAAGGCACAATATATGCTTTTATTATACCATTATAACGCGCCTTTGTCAACCGCGGGAAAATAAAAATGCCCGCCCCGACATATCGGAACGGGCTGGTGAGCTATCGGGGATTTGAACCCCGGACCCTTTGATTAAAAGTCAAATGCTCTGCCAACTGAGCTAATAACTCACAACATTTATATATTATATCACTGTTTTTTCGATTTGTCAAGGGGTTGAGCAAATTTTTTTGAAATTTCCAAAAAAATTATTTTGTGAGTTGTCAATAACGCCGTAAAACGTTTTGATTTTGCGTAAAGCACGGTATTTTATTGACATACACATTTAAAAAGTATAAAATTTAATAAAGTGTCGAACAGCCGGGCACCGTGAAGACAGGAATTGGTTATTAATACCGGATCAGGGGGAAGATCGCGGGGCACAGGTCAAGCGCTGTTCGGCACTTATTTTTATAGCGGAGGAATCTATATATGTACTGTAAATACTGCGGCGGGCAGGTGCGCGACGATGCCAAATTCTGCAACAAATGCGGCGGAAAGCTTCAAGAAGAAAAGAAGGCTGCGCAAATCGTACTCCCCGAAAGCCTAAGTGGCATAAGTCGGTCAATAAAGCCGTTTCTGATTTTTGTATTGGTATTACAGCTGATATGCGTATACCTTGCAGTCGGATCAAGCCCGTTTGATGTTACTGTAGTCGAAACAGAAAGTGAATATGATTATTATGATTATGAATACCACGATGCCGGCTCGATCGGGGCATTTTCCGACTGGAGTGAAGTCAAGCACGAACTTAAAGAATACGATTGTACACTGCTTAACAATACAGGAACCATAAGGGCAATATCTATACTCTATATAGTGCTGTGTGTTGCCTGCGTATATCTTGCAATAAAGAAGAAAAACGCCCTTTTATCGTCAATTCTTATGTCTATATTACATACTGCCTATCTGGTCGGGCTGTTTGAACTGATCGATCAATGCTTAATAGACAATTATAAATATGGCAGATATCGAAATTATTCTATACGTTTAGAAAGCAATTCTACATTATATATAGCAAGCACTATTATCAGCATAGCTTTTTTAATGTCGATCATCCAGTATTCTTCATACATAAAAAGCGACACCGCCAAATGCCCGAGGTGCCATTTTTCCATTATGAGATCCTACAGCAGTTGTTGTTACTGCGGGGTTACGCTGACACCATATTCCGAGTCAGAACCGATATCTCCCGCCACAAAAGAGGAGATAAAAAAGACAGGCTACAGTGTTAAAGGCGGGACTTTAAGATACATTTTTTATATGTTCGGTCTGATACTCAGTATAGTTTTGATAGGCGTTACCTTAACAAGAGAGCTGTTACGCGATAACGATTATGTTTTAGACAGCTCAGAAAATGCACTTGTTGAAACAATACAGATCATCACACTTTATGGCGGGTGCGGGCTTTTATTTATTAGCATACTGCTTTATATTATAGCGATATTCAGGACACGCGCCTATACCATTTCACGAAAAAAGGCTGTTGCAGATCTGCAAGTGATATTCGGGTGGCTGGGTGTAATATCGGCAATAATTGGCATAATATGTATTATATTTGTTATAATGTTTGGTCATTCTTATATCGGGTATATGTTGAAAGAATTTAGGATATTGGTTGCCATTTCTTGTGTACCGGCTCTTTTACTGTTTTTCGGCAGGCGCAACCAGAAAAATCTCAAAGAATTATATAACTTTGCAAAATAACAATACTATTACAGCCCTCCCCTGCAAAAAATGCGGGTTAGGGCTGTTTTTAAGCCACGGAAATCAATTTCTAAAAAAATTGATTTCCTTAGATGCAAGATTATCAGAGGCAAGAAGCAAGACAAGGTGTGCCTACGGCAGATTTTTTGTTTCTTGCATTAATACTCTTACTTTACGAAAGTGGGTTTTTAAAAATTGATTTCCGTAGTTTTTAAGCGCTTTCCTCTTGACAATTTGCCATTTACGTGCTATAATACTCTATGATATCAGGGAGTAGTCGGCACAGGCTTTGTCTGTGTCCTGTAGTTCGTCAACACGCTCAGATACGAGCCGGGCTATGGGGAATGGGATTTATTTTCCGTTTTGGCAAGACTTTTACCGCATTTTTGTCATGCAGTAAAGGTCTTATTTTTATGTCTTTACTGCAAGATATGTAAAGAAAGGAAATGAAAAACTATGATGTATTTATTGCTTATCGTCGGCTTTGTGCTGCTTATCAAAGGGGCGGATTTCTTTGTGGACGGTGCTTCGTCCGTTGCGGGGATACTTAAAGTCCCGTCGGTAATTGTCGGGCTTACTATCGTATCTATCGGCACTTCATGTCCCGAAGCTGCTGTCAGCATAACAGCGGGGCTTTCAGGCTCAGCAGACATCTCACTCGGTAATGTTATAGGTTCCAACCTCTTTAACCTGCTCATGGTAATAGGCATATGTGCAGCTATAAAGGCTGTTCCCTCACCGAAGGATATACTCAGGCGTGATATGCTCTGGAACATTGCCGTATCAGTGCTTATGCTTGTTTTCATGATAGGGCTCAAGGTATCAAGACTTGAAGGCATAATACTTCTTTTAGGTATTGCTTCATATATTTTCGTTCTTGTACGTTCAGCACTTAAATCAGGTGCAGAGGACGAAGGGCTGAAAATACTCTCCATACCGCTTAGCATTATTTACATCATAGGCGGCATAGCTGCTATAATCTTCGGCGGCGACCTGGTTGTTGATAACGCTTCCAAGATAGCCGAAGCCTTTGGCATGAGCAAAACGCTTGTAGGGCTTACGATCGTTGCTATAGGCACATCTCTCCCCGAACTTGTAACATCTATTGTGGCGGCAAGAAAAGGCAATTCGGGCATAGCGATAGGCAATGCTGTAGGCTCGTCTATATTCAATATATTGTTCATTTTAGGTATTGCTTCAACACTTGCACCTATAACTGTTGACAAAGACCTGATCATTGATGCCGCCATACTTATTGCAGTATCTGTTATCACATTCATCTTTGCCAAAACAAAAGAGGAAACAAACCGTGCTGAGGGCATCATAATGGTGCTTATCTACTGTGCATACACAGCATACATCATTGCAAGGTGCTACGCATAGGGACAGGAATAGTAAAGAGGTATCGTGCCCGGCTGCACGATACCTCTTTTTTGTTGTATATTCAGCGATACCCTCCGTGGAGCTCCTTGAACTTCATTTTATTTTCATACATTGCCTTATCGGCACGCTTGAACACAGAATCCACAGTTTTATCATCTGACGCTTTTTCAGCCATTCCGACTGCTGCTGAGTAACGAAGCCACGGCTCCGCATCTGTCTTGTTATAGCTTTTCTCAAAACCGGCCTTGAGCTGCTCTGTTATCTGCCTGCGGTTTTCGTAATCCTTACCTTTCAGAACAGCCACAAATTCGTCGCCGCCTATCCTGAATACAGGCGAATGTTTGAATGCTTCACACACCATACGGCAGCAGCCCTTGATATACAGATCGCCTGCCTTATGGCCGTGTTCATCATTTATCTGTTTGAGGTTGTTCATATCCACCATAACTATTGCAAATTCAAGGTTTTCGTCCTCGCTCTTATCAAGTTCCTCAGTTTTCCTGATATATGCCGCTTTATTGCCGACGCCTGTAAGCGCATCCTTATAGCTTTCGATACTAAGCTTGCCTATCTGTTTTTCCTTGTCCCTGATATCCTGCTCAGCTTTCAGCTTATCCTCCTGCAAAGCATACATCTTATTGAGTTGGTCAATAGTATCCGTCTGCATATCATGAATTCCCTGATAGATCTCTGCTATCTCGTCACGGCTTCTGATATCAAGGGAAATAACTCCAGCTTCCTCGTAGCTTGCATTGACCTCAGGCTTGAATTTCTTCATTTCACTCGTCATAGCATCAAGCGGCCTGATAACGACTTTATTTATAAAGATCATAGAGCCTGTAAGAACTATCACAGTAAGCGCGAGTGCACCGATGATTACGTACAAAAGCAGCTGATGCCTTTCCTTCATTACATCGTCCATGCCGAAATCACAGCCGACTATCCCGACACATTCACCTTTTGAGTTAAAAAGCGGTTTGAAATCCGAACACAGCCAGCCCCAGTCACCATTTGATATCGTAGGTTCGGGGAGCTTTTCAAGGTCGATGCCGCGCAGTTCTTCCTCACGTTCCTCGTAATACCCTGTTTCATAGATAGGGTTTGAGGTGTCATCTATAAGGTACATATCATAAAGGTCATCCTTGCCGCCGTGTGCAACAATATATATGTATTTAAGGTCATCCATATTTTCAAGGTAGTTATCTATCATTGCCTGTGTCTGAGTGTACTTTTCCCACAGGCCGTTTTCCCTGAGATAATCCTCTATCGGCTGCTCATCATCATCTTCTTCAGCCTTATCGCGTATCTGCTGATATTCATCTGATTCGATATAACCGCGAAGTTCTGTGATATAATCACCGTCCACCATAGATGCAAAGTTCCTTGCGTTATCAGATGCTGCCTGTTTATAGTAAGCATCTATCTGATCTGCTCCTGTCCAGAATGCAAGCATAGAGGTACCCAGTGCCGCAGCAAGAACAGCCAGCACAACAAAAATATACATCTTGATCTTTGCAGAGCGTTATAGTAATTATATCACATTTTTCTATATATCAAATAATACCGGTATTGCTAAACTCTAATGATCAGATCTTTGCCATATCCTCTTGTGAGAGCAGCTTATAGCCTGCTGCGGTAAGGGCTTCTACGGCATCTTCGTTGTTGTCAACCCTGAGTATAAGGCAGGCATTGCTTTCCGACGGGTTTAAAAATGCCGAATACATATATTCAACACTTATATTGCTTTCGTAAAGAGTCTGCATCATTTTCGCCATTCCGCCCGGCTTGTCCTCTGCTATTACTGCAAGGACATTTGTCACCGTAACAACAGCATTATCTTTAAGAACTGAAAGTGCTGAATCGGTATCGCTCACAATAAGGCGGAGTATGCCGAAATCCTTTGTGTCAGCGACAGATATCGCCCTTATATTCACACCTTTTTGCGCAAGCAGCCCTGTGAGCGCCGAAAGTCTCCCCGGCTTATTCTGTGCAAATACTGACAACTGTTTTACTGTCATTTTAATACCCCCTTACACAAGCTTTCTCTTGTCGATCACTCTTACAGCCTTGCCCTCCGAACGCGGTATAGATTTCGGCTCAACAAGGCTTATCTTAGCCCTTATGCCGAGTATCTGCTGGATATCAGCTGAAAGCTTCTTTTCAAGTGCTTCGATCGTCTTGATAGTATCGCCGAACATATCGTCTGAAAGCTCGACTTTTATCTCAAAGGTATCTGTAGTGCCTACCCTGTCAACGATTATCTGATAGTTAGGCGTTGCGCCAAAATCACGCAGCAGCACTGTTTCTATCTGTGACGGGAACACGTTTACACCCTTGATGATAAGCATATCGTCGCTTCTGCCCATAGGCTTCGTCATCTTAACAAGTGTTCTGCCGCAGGCGCACTTGCCGCGGGTAAGAATACATATATCCCTTGTCCTGTACCTGAGCAGCGGGAATGCTTCCTTTGTGATACTTGTGAACACAAGTTCTCCCTTTGAACCTTCCGGCAGGACTTCTCCTGTGTCGGGATCGATTATTTCTGCTATAAAGTTATCCTCGTTTATATGCATACCGTTCTGGCATTCACATTCAAACGCAACTCCGGGGCCTGATGTTTCTGTCAGCCCATAGATGTCGTATGCTTTTATTCCGAGTGATCTTTCGATCGACTGACGCATTTCCTCCGTCCACGGTTCTGCGCCGAAAATACCCGCCTTCAGTGTCAGGTCATCGGGGGAAAGTCCCATATCAGCGATCGTTTCACCTATATACGCCGCATATGAAGGTGTACAGCAGAGTATGGTCGATTTAAGATCCTGCATAAACTGTATCTGACGTTCTGTATTGCCGGAGGATACAGGGAGTGTCAGGCAGCCGACCTTATGTGAACCGCCGTGAAGCCCAAGCCCGCCTGTAAACAGGCCATAGCCGTAAGCTATATGCACAACATCCTCCTTAGTACCGCCTGCTGCTGTAATGGCACGTGCAACGCAGTTATCCCAGATGTCGATATCCTTAGCTGTATAGAAAGCTATCGCCCTTTTGCCCGTTGTGCCGCTTGTAGCGTGTATCCTGACACATTCAGACTTAGGCACAGCAAGCAGCCCGTCGGGGTAATTATCCCTGAGATCTGCCTTTGATAAAAACGGCAGCTTATAAAGGTCATCTACGCCCTTGATATCGTCCGGAGAAACACCCTTTTCATCCATAAGCTTCCTGTAATAGGGCACATGGTCATATACGTGCCTGACCTGCCTGACAAGGCGTTCGCTTTGCAGTGCTTTCATGGATTCATAATCCATAGTTTCAATGTCTTCGTTCCAATACTTTGCCAATTTTCAAACCTCCTGTTATGCAAATATATACTGAGTCTTATTGCAGGATATGTAGTAAGACCAAATATTTAAACCGCTGCCTGCTCGCCGAGCTCAAAAGCCTTTTTGTTGAGTTCTAAAAACTTAGCCGGTACACAGGCTTCGAGGGCATTTTCCCATACTTTTCTGTCAAAGTCCATTTTCTTGGACACAACGCCCATAAGCACCACATTTGATGCCTTTGATGTTCCTGCCTGCTCGGCAAGGGTAAGGGCATCAACAGCTGTTACATCTATGCCCATTGCTTTGAGCTTGCCGCAAACATCATCCGGGTAAACGGCTGCACCTGTGATAACAGGCATAGGATCAATAGACTGTGTTGATGTTACTATATGTCCGCCCTCTTTGAGAAACTCGACATATCTTGCGGCTTCCAGCTGCTCAAAGCTGATTATTATATCAGCCTCGCCCTTCTGGACCACCGGGGAATACACCTTGTCGCCGTACTTTACATACGTTACGACAGAGCCGCCGCGCTGGCTCATTCCGTGTACCTCGGAAAGCTTTACGTCATATCCCTGACTGAGCAGGACATTTCCTAAGATCCGGCTTGCAAGCAGCGAACCCTGCCCGCCTACGCCGACTATCATTATTGATTTTGTTTCCATAAGTTATTCTCCTTAAGAGTTATCTTTTTGTCTGAACTTTTTTATTTCGTCGTTTTCCTTTTTATCCCTGTATCTTGCAAACACGATAACAGCCGATATGATTATCATCAGACTTATCGGCGATGTGATAAGAAGTGACGTAAACACCTGTGCATAGTCAATACTCGGCTCCTCGGTCTCTCTTGCACCGCCTATAAAGCAAGCCATGATAAGTATCATCTGCAATATCAAAAGTAAAACAAACATACATAAATAAAAATTCTTTTTCACTGCTTTATTCTCCGGTTTTATCTTTGCTGTTAGTGTTTTTGATCAGTCTTAGGCTTTGTATTCTTTTATTATCTATCGAATCTTTAAGCTTTATAAAAGACAAAACCGCAACAACTATCAGTATTATGCTTGCAGGAATTGATTCTATAAGTGAGCGTGCGATATCACCAGTAGTTATTTCATTACGAAAGCCTTGCCAAAATGCCAGTCTGATGATACCATATTCCAGCATAACACAAATAATAAAAACAAATAAATACCGCTTTTTCAATGCTTTATTCACCGATAGCGCCGAGCCTGCACATTTCCTTACAGATTCCGCAGCCGACACAAAGGGTATGGTCTATCTCCATTTTGCCGCCGTGAATGCTGATCGCAGGACAGCCTATCTTCAGGCACTGCTTGCAGCCGACACACTTATCCTTATCGCATTTAAGCGGAGGGTTATGCTTTACATATTTAAGCAGCGCACAAGGTCTTCTTGAAATAACGACAGACGGGCCGTCCTTTTCAAGTTCCTCCTTGATGATTTCAAGCGTTTCGTGCATCTTATAAGGATCTGCAACCCTTACGTTCTTGATACCTATCGCCCTGCACAGTTCTTCTAAGTTTACAGCCGCAGCAGGATCTCCCTTCAGGTTTTTACCCGTGGTGGGGTTCTGCTGATGCCCTGTCATACCTGTGATAGAGTTATCAAGTATAATGACCACAGAGTTTGATGCGTTATATGCCAAATTCACAAGACCTGTCATACCGCTGTGCATAAATGTCGAGTCACCTATAACGGCAACGCTCTTTTTCTCGCTCTCTTTACCCCTTACCTTGTTATAGCCGTGAAGTGCAGAGATAGATGCGCCCATACAAATAGTAGTATCCATAGCACAGAGCGGTGCAGCAGCGCCAAGTGTATAACAGCCTATATCACCCGATACATACACACCAAGCTTAGAAAGCGCATAGAAAAGTCCCCTGTGCGGGCAGCCTGCACACATTGCGGGCGGGCGGGGCGGAACAGGTTCGCCAAAACTCTTGACCTGCTTCTTCTCACCGAGTATCTTCTCACGCACACCCGACTGGAATATCTCTCCGCAAAGGCCGAAAAGTTCTTTTCCTATGACATTTATACCCATTGCCTTGCAGTGGTTCTCGATTATCGGATCAAGTTCCTCAATAACATAAAGCTTATCCACTTTTGCCGCAAATTCCTTTATAAGCTTTACAGGCATCGGCACTACCATACCAAGCTTCAGATAGCTTGCTTTATCGCCGAGGGCTTCCTTTGCATACTGGTAGCAGATACCGCTTGTGATAACGCCTATTTTTGTATCGTTTATCTCCATACGGTTAAGGGGGCTTGTTTCGGCGTATTCAGTAAGCCTTGCAAGCTTATCCTCAACGATGGGGTGACGCTTTATAGCGTTACCCGGCATCATGACATACTTGCCGATATTCTTCTCATAAGCTTTAAGTTCCGGCTCTACCCTGTCACAAAGCTCAACTACAGACTGAGAGTGTGCCACCCTTGTAGTCACCCTCACGATAACAGGTGTATCGAACTCCTCAGAAAGATCGAATGCAAGCTTAGTGTATTCCTTACATTCGGAAGAATCAGAAGGTTCGAGCATACAGACCTTGGATGCTATAGCGTGGTGGCGCGAATCCTGTTCATTCTGAGATGAATGCATTCCCGGATCATCAGCCACGCAGATGACCATACCTGCATTAACGCCAGTATAGCCCGCAGTATAAAGCGGATCGGCAGCCACATTAAGGCCTACGTGCTTCATTCCGCAGAAACTCCTTGCACCCGCAATAGAAGCGCCGAGGGCAGCCTCCATAGCGACCTTTTCGTTAGGTGCCCATTCTGCATAGATCTCATCATATTTTGCGGCTTCCTCTGTTACTTCTGTAGAGGGTGTACCGGGGTATGAGGAAACGAACCTACAGCCCGCCTCGTAAAGTCCCCTTGCAAACGCCGCGTTTCCAAGCAAAAGCTTGTTCATAAAGCTATTACCTCACTTTCATATATTACATACGATTTCATTATAGCACAAATCGCCGCAAAATGCAATTATTTTTAAAAAGATTTTATATTCTGGTATTTTTGGCATTCTGCGGGAGATAATTATTATGATAAAGGCAGCACCGCTTATGCACCGTACATCCGTATACGCATTCTCAAATCGCGTTGAAGATAAGGTCTTCGTCACATTGCCTGAATGTCATTTTTAAGGAGATATCCCTTTATGTCTAAGCTTTTAAAAAAGTTCGCTTATGCCGACATGGGCGTTATTCTTTCGGTAACTTCATTATGTATTATATCGCTGATATCCCTTTATCAGCTGTCGCAAAACGGCATTTCAGCCTCACTGACCTCAGGCTATTCAAGGAGGGCAGGCATAATTCAGGCGGCATCTGTTCTTGCAGGGCTTTTCGGCGGGGGTTTTTGCATTCTTGCCGGCAGCGGCTTTATAAGAAAAGCCTGCCTGCCTGTGTTTTTCATTACAATTATACTTTCTGTCCTTACTCTTACGCCGCTTGGTGTGACTGTTTCCGACGACAGGGCCTGGCTTCGGCTCGGGACATTCAGTATTCAGCCATCCGAGCTTATGAAGGCTGCAATGATACCGGCACTTGCATTCTCACTCACATTACAGCGAAGCAGGGTATTAAGGTATTTACTGTTCGCCTGCTTTTCCCTGTGTGCCTGTACGGTTGTTTACCTCCAGCGTGATATAGGCAGCCTGCTGATATTTGCTATAATTATTCTTTATATGCTCTTTAGTGCGGGCACGAGCAAACGCTTATGGGCAACAGGTGTACTGCTCTCCCCTATCGCAGCGTTTGCCGTCTGGCGGTTTGTTTTAGGTAACGATCAGAGAACAAGGATACTTTCCGCCCTTGATCCCTCGCGTGATCCATACGGAGCAGGCTATCAGCAGTTAAGCGCCAAAAATGCAATAACGAGCGGCGGGCTTACAGGCAGGCTGTATGACAGCGGCAGAAGCTTTGTTTATGTTGCAAGCTCCCACAATGACTTTCTTTTATCGTTTATAGCACAGCTTTTCGGCACTGTAGGGATAGCGGCAGTATGCCTGCTGATAGTTTTACTTCTTCAAAGGCTTATGAAAACAGACACTTCGCAGGGTGAATTCGCTTCGTTTATTCGAGTCGGGGCTTTTGCTCTTTTTGCAGGTGAAGCTATACTCAACATCGGCATGAACCTTTCTGTATTGCCTGTTATAGGCATACCGCTTCCGTTTGTTTCTGCCGGTGGAACAGCTATGGCGGCGGGACTGACACTTATCGGTGCCGCACTGTCTGCCCCAGGCAAGGGGAAAGCACAATAATATACATGGTTATCCCTTTGACACACCAAGTTATGACAGCCGTAAATCAGCGTTCTTTGCAGTGGACAACCCCACCCCCAACCCCCTCCCCTTACGAAGGGGAGGGGGCTATGGCAAGCTGATTTAACGCAGCAGCCCTGTTTGCAGTCAAAACCATGGTGTGTCAGGTAAATAAAACTAAAATAATATTGTAAGCATAAGTCATTAGTTATTGACAAATGCATCACTTTTGGATTATAATATATAAAAGACCTTAAAGGGGGAATATGTATGGGCAGGATAAAGGCAGTATGTATAGGAAGGCAGTATGCATCAGGCGGCAGTGAGATCGGCGCTATGGTGGCAAATAAGCTCCAGGCAAAGTGTTACGACCATGAAATAGTTGATATGGCGATAAGCCGCAGCGGTCTTAGTCAGGATGAGTTCCTGAAATACGAGGAATCTGTGCTCAGCCCGTTAAAAACACCGATCTCCCTTAAAATAGGAGCCAACAGGCAGCCTGATATCACAGAAAAAATATTCAGGGCTGAGGGCGACATAATCTGTGAGATCGCCGCAAAGGAACCTATTGTGGTATTTGTGGGGCGATGTGCCGATTATATTCTCAAAAACAGGGTAAGAACACTGAGCGTTTACATATACAGCGATATGGAAAAGCGCATCGACAACGCAATCACCAAATACAAGATCCCGCAGGACGAGGTCGAACAGGTGATAAAAAGATACGACAGGAAACGTGCTTACTTTTATAATACAAACACCAATAAAGAATGGGGCAGAAAAGCAAGTTATGACCTGTGCATTGACAGCGGAAAGCTCGGCTATGATACTACAGCAAGCATCATAGCAGCAATAGTAAGGGCAAGTGAGTAAGAAAGACAGGTAAGAATATGTGCGACGAAACGATTTCAGAAAAGATAAGTGTCCTGACAGACACTATACTTGACGACTACAACAAAGGCAAGGACATAGATGGTTCCTGCCCTTATGACCAACCCGACAAAAAAGCGATAATCGACATAATAAACAAAATGCAGATAATCATTTTTCCGGGGCATTTCAAAAACAGCAGCTATAAAGTATACACAAAGCGTTCAGGGCTTTCCATGCTGCTTGAAGACGTAATGTTCAACCTGAAAAAGCAGATCACCCTTGTGCTCGGTTTTTCAGAGAGCTATGCAACACTTGATGACTATGCAAAAAGTGATGCGGCGGCAGAGCTTACACTTGAATTTTTAGGAAGGATACCACATATACGCGAATACATCGAAACAGATGTTCAGGCGGCATTTGACGGCGATCCTGCGGCATTCAACAAGGACGAGATAATCTACTCCTACCCCGGGCTTTATGCGATCTTTGTAAACAGGATAGCACACGAGCTTTTCACACTTCGAGTACCTATGATACCGAGGATAATGACAGAGCACGCCCACAGCCTTACGGGTATAGATATACACCCCGGCGCATCTATAGGCAAATACTTCTTTATCGACCACGGAACAGGTATAGTAATAGGCGAGACCACAGAGATAGGCGACAATGTAAAGATATACCAGGGCGTAACGCTCGGTGCACTTTCTACAAGGGGCGGGCAGAGCCTGAGGAACAAGAAACGTCACCCGACTATCAGGGACAATGTAACGATATATTCGGGGGCATCTATTCTTGGCGGCGACACAGTTATCGGGCGTGATGTTGTTATCGGCGGTAACGCATTTATCACAAAGAGCATTGCCGCAGGTGCAAAGGTGAGCATCAAAAATCAGGAATTAAGGTACAACTACGACTCCAAACACCCCGTTGAACAGTGCGAAGTCGACGGCGATGCGGCTTGGTTTTACATTATTTGATTATATATTGACAGGCATGGGCAATGCGGCTTATCCGCGTTGCCTGTTTTTATAACATGGTAATAAGCAGTATGGTCATCCCTTTAACGCACCAGCGTTTGACAGCCATAATCCGGCAGCTCTGTTGCAGCCGGAGCCGTTGTGTGTCAGGGGGATAAGCATAATACGTAAAAAAGTTAAAGACTATTTAAGAATTTATGTGTTAAGATATATTCAGGATAAGGAAAGGAGAGCAAAAAATGTTTCTGAGAATACTGAAAAAAGATTTAAAACGCAAAAAGACCATGAACATTATCCTGCTTATATTTGTGACACTAAGTGCCATGTTTATGTCATCAAGTGTGAACAACATCATTTCAGTAGCCACGGGTATTGATTACTACTTTGAAAAAGCAGGGCTGAAGGATTATTTTTACATATCCCGCTACAATAACGGCACAAACTATGCAGAGGAAAGGCTCAAAAGCATATCAAGCTATAAAGAGTACAAAAAAGAGGATTCTGTCATGTTTACTTCCGATGACCTAAGCCACGGCGGAAAAAAACTCATCGATTCTTCACGGTCAAGTCTGCTGATGCCTGTAGATAACGCACAGATAAAGTATTTTGACAGTGAAAACAACGAAATAACCTCTGTTCCGGAGGGTAAGGCCTATATAACATCGATGCTGCCAAATGATGCAGGGCTCAGAGAAGGTGATCGCATCTGTGTGGATATACTGGGGACTAAAATAGAGTTTGAATATATAGGCAAGGCCAAAGACGCTTTTTTAGGATCCGGGTTCGTCAACAACCCGCGGATACTGATAAACCGCAGTGATTATGACAAGTTTCTTGAAAATAAACAGATCTATGATTCAAAACGTGCCGCAGTATTCTATATACAGACAGATGACACCGCATCGTTGCAGGAAGATATGTCAGGAATATCTGGCATTTACTTTGAAGGCGACATAGGCATGATAAAGACTACTTACATTATGGACACGCTTGTGGCGGCAATATTCTTAGTGGTAAGCTTCGGGCTTATAATAGTTTCGCTTGTGGTGCTGAGATTTACCATCGGCTTTACTATTACGGAAGAATTCCGTGAGATCGGCGTCATGAAGGCCTTAGGCCTGCCAAACGGCGACATCAGACGGCTATACCTTATAAAGTATGCCGGTATAGCTGCCGCAGGCTCACTTACCGGCTTTATTCTCGGTATACCTTTCGGGAATATGATGATAAAACAAAGCGAAAAAAATATGGTGCTTGACCGCGAAAACATAGTGCCCATAGGGCTTGCCTGTTCAGCACTCGTAGTGGTCATAATACTTGTTTTCTGCTACAGGTCGACCGCTAAAATAAAGAAGCTGTCCCCCATTGACGCTGTGCGTGACGGCCAGACCGGAGAAAGGTTCTCAAAGGGAAGCAAGCTTGTACTCGGCAAGAGCAGGCTCGGACTAAGAGGATTCCTCGGAGCAAACGATATACTAAGCGCGCCAAGACACTATGGTATAATAACACTTGTATTCACAATATGCATACTGCTTGTAATGATACTTGCAACAACAGCAAACACTCTGAAAAGCGACAGCCTTATTTACCTGTTCGGTGTTACTGAAAGTGATGTGTTCCTTTCTGATACCGCAACTGTATTTGATGTAATGGCGGGCGTGAAGACCTCTGAGGAGGCTGATACGGAAATTGAAGATATCCTCAGAGAAAACGGTATGCCTGCAAGCGTTCACCATGAATTATGGTACAGACTGCCCGTTATAACAGACAAAAGGGAAACCACGGTAGTGTTCCTGAAATGCAGCAAGACAAAAACAACTGATTATACATATACAGAAGGCACAGCCCCTGCCGCAAAGGACGAAATAGCAGTCACAGATTCCATAGCAGAGGAGATTGGCGCGGACATAGGCGACAAGGTAAAGATAAACATAAACGGTAATATCCGGGAATATATGATAACCGCCAAATTTGAATCTATGAACAATCTCGGCAAAGCGGCAAGACTGCACGAAGATGTTGAGATACCTGACAGCCTTATCAGCTCGTCTTTCCATGCACAGATAGATTTTGATGACCACCCTGACGACGACGAGATCGCAAAAAGAATAGAGAAGCTAAAGGATATCTTTGATACATCAGAGGTGTTTGACAAGGGCGGTTTCGTTGATGACTGCACAGGTGTGGGCTCAACTATAGCAGATGTAAAGAACCTGGTGCTTATAATATCAATTATGATCATAATAATGATAAGCATACTTATGGAAAGATCTTTCATAACAAAAGAAAAGCCGCAGATAGCACTGCTTAAAGCGATCGGATTTGAAAACAGGGACATTTATATTTATCACACCGTAAGGTTCGCTCTGACAGTAGCAGCGGCAGCGATTATCGCAGCACTGGTATGTATACCAATGACAAAGCTTACTATGGATCCTGTCTTCAGGATAATGGGTGCTACAAAAAGTATAAAGTACGAACTCAAATATGCAGAGATATTCGGGTTTTACCAGGTGATAATAATCTGTTCGACGATCATTGCAGCTTTTATGACTTCGCTTTACACAGTAAAAATAAAGGCGCAGGACACGGCAAGCATTGAATAAATCATAAGCCGGGCACCCAAACCTTTCCGGACGGCGAGCGGCCTGCCTGTGCCTGCGGCTCAGGCGGGGCTTGGGGGGCTTCGCCCTATTAAAACAAAAGCAAGCACCCGAGCCGGCCTTTGGCGATTTTTAAGCTCAAAGAGCGAGAAAATCGTCCAAACCTTTCCGGACGGCGAGCGGTGCGCGCAGGGGGGGCTTGGGGGGCTTCGCCCCCCATTATGATAAGGAGGATAATAATGAAAACTATACTTCAGACAAAAGGACTTTGCAAGACATATGTGGTGAATAAAAGGCAGAATAATGTGCTTAGAAATATTGACCTTACAGTAAAAGAGGGTGAAATGGTTGCTGTAATGGGACCTTCGGGTTCGGGAAAAAGCACGCTGCTTTACTGTGTATCAGGTATGGACCGGGTAACGTCAGGAGAAGTTGATTTCGACGGACGTGATATCACAAAGCTCAGTGATAAAGAACTGTCAAAGATAAGGCTTGATAAAATGGGGTTCATCTTCCAGCAGATGTATATGATGAAAAATCTGACGATTTTAGATAATATAATCCTGCCGGCTGTCCGTTCGGGAAAGATCACGGAATCAAGGGCGCAGACAGCACAGCGGGGCAGGACTCTTATGCGCAGGCTCGGTATTGATGACACAGCAGACAATGATATAAATGAAGTTTCGGGCGGTCAGCTCCAGAGGGCGTGCATTTGCAGAAGTATGATAAATGAACCCGAAATGATATTTGCTGACGAACCGACAGGTGCTCTCAACCGTTCAAGTTCTGACGAGGTAATGAACGAACTGCTTTCGCTGAACCGTGACGGTACTACCGTTATGTGTGTGACACATGATCCTAAAGTAGCATCAAAATGCAGCAGGGTTATATATATTGTGGACGGCGGCATTATGGGCGAACTTGAACTCGGGACTTTTGACGGGACACCCGCAACTCTGAGAGAACGCGAAAAATCACTTAGCGGCTGGCTCATGGAACAGGGCTGGTAAAAAAATGTCTTTACTTTTTTAAAGAAATGTACTATAATGAAAGTATATTAAATGCTGGGCGGTGATGGTATGACAGATATACTTATTGTTGAGGATAATACAGAAATATCAGAGCTGTTGGCCGATTTTTTGAGGGCAGAGGGCTATACCGTATCCTGCGCGGGAAGCGGCAGGCGAGGGATCGAACTGTTTGAAAGATACGGAGCAAGGCTTGTGGTGCTTGATATCGGTCTGCCCGACATTGACGGCTTTGCGGTATGCAGAAAGCTGCGTGAAAACACTGACACACCTATTCTTATAGTAAGTGCAAGGACCGACAAGCAGGACAAATTAAGCGGCTTTGACTTAGGGGCTGATGATTACATAGAAAAACCATATGATATTGATATACTTATTGCAAAGATCAAAGGCATTTTCAAGCGCAGATTCATGCTTGATGTGATCTCGCATGACGGGGTGAGCTTAAACCTTGCTGACAGAACAGCAGAGATCGACGGGAAGCCCGCAGAACTTACCGCGAAGGAATTTGATCTTCTCGCACTGCTTATCGAAAACAAGGACAAGGCACTGAAAAAGGAGTACCTGTTCAACACCGTCTGGGGCAGCGACAGCGATTCCGAACTGCAAACACTCCACGTACATATAAACCGTTTAAGACAGAAGCTTGGTGATGATCCTAAAAAGGCAAAAAGGCTTATAACAGTCTGGGGCGTGGGGTATAAATTCGTATGAAGGCGTTTGTAAGACTGTGCGTGGCAGCGGCTGTGTGTTTTGTGACGGTTTTTATTATCGGCAATATAATGCTTTTGCGGGGCAGCGGTGACAGCGGCGAGTACCGCGTAGAAGCCAAACGCCTTTGTAACGAGATAGAAAAGATAGGCAGCTATGACATTACACGCTACCCGCACATAACAGGCCTGTACGAAGACACAGGCGATAAACTGTATGTAACAAACAGGCATTACCTGATAATAAATGCCGGCGGCAAACTTTACAGGGCAGAATACACAACTGAAAAAAACAGCGGCAGGGCGCTGATCATATTTAATGTGGCATTTGCGGCGGTATTTATTATAACAACGTGTGTGCTTGTCTATTTATACCGGCAGCTGATAAGGCCTTTTGAAAAGATAAAAACAGTACCGACAGAACTTGCCCGCGGGAACCTTGCGGTGCCGATATCGGAAGAAAAAAGCAGAATGCTCGGAAAGTTCACATGGGGCATTGATATGCTGAGGGAAAGCATTGAGCAGGGACGAGAGCGTGAAATGAAGCTAAGGCGCGACAAAAGGACGCTTGTGCTTTCACTTTCACACGATATAAAAACACCGCTTTCGGCAATAAAGCTGAGCACTGCCGCACTCAGAAAAGGCCTTTACAAGGACAAGCAGAAACAGGACGAGGTCATTGAAGGCATATCACAAAGGGCAGATGAGATAGAAAAGCTGCTCAAAGAGCTGACTGAAAGCGGCGAAGAAGAACTTATAAGCTTTGATATGAAAATAGGCGAGGAATTCCTGGATCCTATGATCGAACGTATAAAATCAAGATATCTGCCGAGGCTTGAACAGACGGGAACAAAGTTTATTATCGGAAAGCACACAAACCCGCTGCTTATATGCGATACTGACAGGCTTTGTGAATGCCTGCAAAACCTTATTGAAAACGCCATTAAATACGGCGACGGCAAGCTTATCGAAATAAGCTTTTCCTGCGAGGACGGCTGTGAGCTTATAACCGTTTCAAACACAGGCAGCACCCCTGCGCCGCACGAGCTTACCGGGCTGTTTGAAAGCTTCAAGCGCGGAAGCAACAGCGATGGGATAAACGGCAGCGGCCTTGGGCTTTACATATGCAAAAGACTTATGACATCAATGAAGGGCGACATTTTTGCAGATATAAAGGAAAACAGATTTGAAGCAACGCTAATTGCTGCGCTTGCTTAAATAATAAACAGTTAAGGCACCCGTGAAATACACGGGTGCCTTTTTTTGCCTGCATTATGCAATATGCATAAAATCCATATGCATAAACTATCGATATCTGTTAAGAATTAACATTGACAAAGCCGCGTATCTGATATATACTGTTAATATAACATATAAACAGTTACCAAGTGACTGAACAGAAGAAAGGAGATAACAAATGAAGATATACCAAAATTCAAGTGAGCCTATCTACAAACAGATAGCTTCACAGCTGAGGGAACAGATACTGACCGGAAAGCTCAAAGCAGGCGATCCGCTGCCCTCAATAAGAATGCTGGCACAGGATCTGAAAATAAGCGTTATAACCACTATGAAAGCCTATGACGAACTTGCAGCCGAGGGGCTTGTGACGGCTTCAAAGGGCAAGGGCTACTATGTAAATGCACAGGACGAGAGAATGCTGAAAGAACAGCATATGCGGCAGCTTGAAAAGCACCTGTCAGATGCGATATACTCCGCAAGGATAGCAGGAGTCGGACTTGAAGAAGTTGAGCAAACCCTTGAAATGCTGTGGAGCATTGACGAGGTCTGATGATATGGACTTTGCAATATGGTATCTGCTGTTTATTGTTCTTTTCGCTTCGTATTATCAGCGCAGAAGACGAATGAGGCAGATATTACACAAGCATATGATGAATAAAAGAAAAGGAGTAAGCAATATGAACGAGCTTATCAAGGCATATATCGGCAAGGATGTAATTATCTCCACAGGGTTCACCTCTGTAGACGGAACACTCGTAAAGGTCGAGGATAATTGGGCGCAGCTTGAAACAAAGGCCGGCATAAAGACGGTTAATCTTGAGTATGTTTCCGTTGTGCAGGAATACCCTCGTAAGAAAAACGGAAAGAAAAGCTCTGTTCGGGCATTATTCGGGGAATAAGGAGAATTGAAAATGAATAACGCAATTGAGATCAACGGCATTACCAAGAAATACAAGGATTTTACACTGGGTGAGATAAAAGCCGAAATACCCTGTGGTTTTGCAACGGCGCTGATCGGCGCCAACGGTGCAGGAAAGACAACACTTATTGACATTCTTTGCGGGATAACCGCAAAAAACAGCGGCGAGGCCGTTTACTTCGGGAACATGACAGACATAGACAGCACAGAGCTTAAAAACAGGATAGGCTACTGTTCTTCCGCTAACTTTCTTCCGCTTGACTGGAACCTGAAAAAGACAGCGGCAGCCTGTGAACTTGCATTTGATAATTTCGACAGGGAAAAGTTTTCATCAATATGCCGCAGGTTCAAGCTCGGCAGCCCTGATGACAAAAAGCAGAAAAAGATAATGAAGCTTTCGGACGGCAACAAGATGCGTACCTACCTTGCGGCGGTGCTTGCAAGGGATACTGATCTTCTTGTTCTTGACGAACCTGCATCATCACTTGATCCGCTTGCCCGTGATTTGTTATGCGACCTGTTCAGGGAGTATCTGAGTGAACGTGACGGTGAAAGGACTGTGCTGTTCTCCACCCACAACATCGCTGACATGGAATTTGCCACAGACTACTGCATCTTCATGGCAAACGGCAAGGTCATCGAGCAGGGATTTGTTGAAGACCTGAAACAGAAATACATCCTCGTTCACGGTGATGCCGAAAACGCTGACAAGGCAAGACCGTTCATGATATCCTTCACAGGCGGCAGAACAAGCTTTGAGGGTATAGCACTTGCAGAAAACCGTGATATGCTTTCAGCATACGACACGGCCATCGAAGCGCCCACACTTCAGCAATTAAGCGTTGGTATACTAAGAAAGGCGGAGGAAGATGAAGAAAAATAATTCTACACTGTCACAGGCGCTTTCGATATACACAGGTGACAGTATACCAAAGTTTATACTCAGGTTTACAGCCTTTGCAACACTGCTATATGCGGGAACCGTTTTATTCTTCTTCCTGATGATAGCACTACAAAGCGGGTTTTCACGGACTTATGAAGATTTCAAAGGTGATGCATTCATAGCTATGTACATAGGAATGGATATAGCAATTGTCATTGCGGTGACATTACTTTCTACATACGAAAAGGACGAGCCGGGCGGCAAGTTTTTCAGGAGCGTATCAGAAGGTTTTGATGCTTTCACAAAAATGCGAACCGCACTTACGCTTGCAGTCCCCGCTTCGACTATCGTATCACTTGCTGTGATATTCCTTATCAATACAGCAGCAGGGTTTGACAAGAAGATAGCTGCAATATGTTTATCAACAGGGGCGTTTTTGCTGCTTGCTATCGCACTTGCAAATTTCCTGAATATGATAGGCAGCAAAACCGCAAGGGGGCTTTTAACCACGCTGATGCTTATGATAATCGGCGCAGGCGGCGCAATGCTCGCTTTTGAAAAAGACGACAGGCTTGGTATCATACAGATAATTGCAGCAGTGCTTGGTATAGTATTACTGCCTGTATCAAACAGGGCATTTCTGGCGCATTACCGCAAAAAACGCTGGGACTGCTGAACGGGAGGACAAAACATGAAAAAGTCATTAGAAGCTTTAAAATTATATGCAAAGACTGCACTGCACCCTGCAGTGGTGATAATGGCCGTGTTCTTTATGGTAATAATGCTCGTTTTGCTTGTGTTTGATCCTGAGGAGTATGCAAGCGAGGAATACCTTGACATGATAGGATCGGTACAGATAGGGCATATCGGGATATACTTTCTAATATTTACCGGCGGTTCAAGAGTGTCACAAAACAAGTTCTTTGCATCAAGTAAATTTGCAAAAACGCTGTATACTACTACACCTGTAATGTTTATATTCCTGATCACACTTGCATATGATGCCGTCATAGCCGCAATATCAGCCGCCGTTGCAGACACAAGGACTTTATCGGACTTTCTCGTTTTTGATTCACTGAGCAGTGCCGCAGTGATAATCGGCGGCGCGACATACGGAAAGAAAAAACTTGGGATGGTATTTGCGCTCCCCTACTTCCTGTTCCTTACTTTCCCGATGACAGCAGAAAAAATCGGCTTTAATGATAATTCCCTGGGGCTTAGCCTGCCGGCCGCTTTTGCAGCCGCTGCGGGGATATATATACTAAGCATAGTTTTCTCAGTCATCATAACGAGAACATGGTGGAAAACAGGTGATAAATTCTATTTACAGAACAGTTACATAAGAAAAACAATGTCATAAAAGCAATGCATGACCGCACTTGACAGTGCGGTTTTTGCATATGCCGGATAAAACTCAAAAAAAGAAGAACTGTCTGCACCCAAAGGCGTTATCTCAGGGTATTATAAGTAGGAATAAATAAAAATTATCAGGAGGTAATGATTATGCCGCTGAAAACTGAAGCGCAGATAAAAGCAGCGATCTCTGCAAAAATGAAAAGACTTTTTGACCTTGGTGATACTGTAGGTATGGCCGACCTGTTTGAGGAGGTATTTGAAAACTACCTGCCCACAGAAAAAGATGAAAATTCCAATGATATTGAGGCAAAGGCCTTAAAGGATGAATTTGCAAAGCTGTTAAGGACTGAGGACAAGAAAAAAGGTGCCAAAATGACCTTAGACCTCAGGGACGAGCTTGCAAAAAGAAAGGTCAAGCATATTATCGAAGCCTCTCCTGTACTGGATGATTATGAGGCTAAGATCAAAAACCACGAGATCCCCGAAGCCGAAGTGTATGTCGATGACCAGAAAGCCGTTGAAAAGCTTGCCATAATAGCAACGATCGGTTCTAAGAGCTTTAATATGGTAAAGGTCGACGAATCAGCAAGCTCGATCGTAGCAAACGCTATACGTGACGTTGACATAGACGAAAACGGTAAACTGATAAATTCCGGGTTTAGTGATGCCTATGAAGATGAACTGGCATCAAGACAATCTCTTGAAGAAGTCACCAATAAGGTCTGGGAAGACAGTGGGCTTGCGCCTGAGAAAATAGACAAAATACGCAGCAGCCTTGACCGAAATGTAGTTGATCCTATAAGCTACTATGATTTCTACTATAATGATTACTATGTAGATGGCTCACCTGTATTCAAGACAGTTTCCGAAAAATCGACACAATACCTTAACTATGAAGATGAAAGGTTTGAAAAACGGATAAGCGATATCGAGAATCAGGTCAGAAATGAAGCTGCAAGCAAGGCAAAGAATGACACATACATAGAATACTTTGAAGCCACGCAGAAGCTTTCACAGATCCTCAAACTGCAAAAGGATCTTATAATACCTATGCGTATATCACTGATAGGTAACGCACAGCAGAAGCAAAAAGCAGAAAAACTGCTTTATGAACCGATGAGCGGCCTTATAGATCCTGACGAAATAATAAAAATGACTCCTGCCCAGTATTCCGAAAAGCTTGACGAAGCCATTGCAGGCATGGAAAAGAGCATTAAGGAACAGGAGGCTTATGCAAGCATCTCAAAAAACATTTCTAACATAAGCCATGATATTGCAATAGATAAGATCAATGGATCAGTCGTTTCTGCTATACTTTCTGACAAACCTGTAGAAAAGATTACAAACGACACAAATCAGGCTATCGAGGAATCACATAACAAAGACATAGAAAGTTCCAACGAAAACTTGATTTTAGCCTGCCAGAAGGATCTTCTTGATAACCTCAAGCAGTGGAACGAAAAGCTAAAGGGCTTTAATAACGAAAGCGTCAAGGAGATAAAGGACGAGCCGTTTTCTGCAAATATAGACAGAAAGTATAAGGAACGCCGTGAGTATCTTGACCAGACTGAAATAGTACCGGACTCGCTCGAATACATAAAACTAAAGGAAGAACTTGCAGAAAGAAAAAGAATAAAAAATGCCGGTGATAAGATAACGGGATATCTTGAAAGTGACCTTAAATCCATTGAAGAATATCCCTGGCTCGCCTGCACGAGCAGCCTTATAGAAGCAAAGCTTTCTGCAAACGGCGGCAGAGTTACAAAGGCAAAGGAAAATGCAATAAACGGGTTCTTCAGCAAACTTGCCGAGAAAAATTATTTTGAAAAAGGTAATGAGAAATTTATCAGTCTGCTCGGCAAAGACCTCAATGAACGCCAGAATGAAGCAGAAAAGAGTTTTAAAAAGAAAGTGCAGGATATCAAGTCTGATATCCTTTCGGGCAAGGTGCCGGGAGTATTCCCGACAAGTGAGGAAATGGCAAGGGCTATTGCTTCTGATATAGCTTACCATACCACAGACGAAGGTAAGGTGCTCAAAGCAATACATGACACCAAAAAACAGATAATCGGAACACTTTCAAACGGCAAGGGCTGGAAATCTTATATAGCAAACCACAATGGCGATAAGACAGAAAAAGACCTGAGCACGCTGTATCATGTTCAAAAGAATATAGGATATGAAGCCAAAAAATTCGGTTATACTGTAACAGATGATATCACAAAGCAGATACCCGGTACCGTATTTGATAAAATGCCTTATAAATTCGGCAGAATAGCAACTGCCGACAATATTGATCTTTTCAATATGCGTAACAGCTATATCGGCAAACTCAATGATATCGAGCTTTATGATTCTGTTATCGGGAACATGACAGATTACGCCAAGAGCATACTCGAAGTCTTAAACGAAACAAACAAAAAGGATCACAAGAACTCCAAAACATACAATAAAATGGTAGGTGACCTTGAAAAGATAGCCAAACTCGGCGACAGTGAAAAGAGGCTTGAGATATCCACAGAGGAAGTAGATGCGCTGATCGGGAACCTTAAAGAATCATCTGAGGCATATGAAAAAGAGCACACGGGTATGTTTATCGGCAAATCCAAAGGCTTTGGCAAAACAAGACTCAACGTATCAAAAACACTCAAGGCCTTTGCCGATGCTTCTGTGAACCAGCTTTCAAATCACAAGCAAATGCTTACCCCCGACAGACCGATAAAAGCACAGCGCACCGAACTGGAGCAAAGCATCAACGCCATTGACAAGACAGCTCTTGAAAAAGGGTATGGCGCATATATCCGTAAACAAATAGATCCGCAGGTCTCTAAACTTGAAGAATTTATCAATAATGCAACCGCTCACCAGCACGTCAAAAACGGCAGTACACATTATGATAATGCCATTCACGCCGCACATGAGCTGAAAAAAGCATTAGAGAACGGTAACGCATCCGAGATCGAAAATGCCGGCAAAACCCTTAAAGAAAGAGTCAACGACTACTTAGACTATAAGAGAAAACAAACGTTTGACGGTAAGATGCCCAATGCGAAGGGGCAGCAGAGAATAAACGCCATGACAGACCTTCATCTTGCAGGCGGCTCGGCTGTGGAATATGCTAAAAATCTTGCTGCTGTGAATAAAGATAAGCAGACACTGCCTGAATATGAAAAGGCTGTCCAGCAGGAGAAGGAAAACATTATCAGAAAGACTGAACTTGAACAGCAGCAGATAGACCTTGACAATAAGGATATCTTTCAGGCACAAGTCAATCTTAAGAAAATGGGCATTGATAAAATGATAAGCGAAAACGCAGCAATATATAACAAGCGCAATGCAAATTCTTCCATCAAAGGAATAGACAAGGTTTCGGCAGGCGCTGCATATGATGCGTTCAACACACTTTGTATATTAGGAAACTCAGGCACACTTGACAAGGAATCCATACAGGAAGCCAAGGAGAGTATTGCACAGCTTGTTGTTGATAAAATGATCCAGCTTGACCACGGCAAGACGATCCACAAAAAACTTGGGAATATGAATGAAGAACAGGTAAAGCAGCAGTTGAGCGAAAAGGCTAAGGAACTTGCTAAAAGCCCCGCATTTGAGGCAGCTGTTCCGAAAAACATCAACTCTACATATATCAAGAAGTTCCTTGCAGATTACGAAGGCAACGGCATAATGCAGGTAAAGAATTCAATAGAAAGCTACCGTAAGGCTGTAAGAAACATAAACCAAAACGTAGAAAAAGCCACGGCAAAGAACAGCAGCAAGGTCATAGAAACAAACCTTGGCAAAAAAGTATGAGTTTTGCACTTCCCTTAAAGTAAAATAATAATAAGGCGTACAGTTACTTAAAACGGTTCTGTACGCCTTGTTTATTTATAGTATCCCCCGATGCACTTGGTTTTTACAGCCGCAGTCAGTGTTCTTTGCAGCGCAGCATGGCAAAATAATGTACATCACAGATGACCGTTCTCCTATTTGTTTTCAGCCTCGGCAGGAGGTATTATCCCTTCCTTTTTTATCTCGGACTTTTCTGGATCATTTGTATTTTCACCTGTGCTTTCCGTGGTCGGTATCGGCGTTTCTTCCTCGATCAAGTCTTCATTCTCAACTTCAAAATCATCAAATTATTCAGTTTCCTGCACACCGTCAGTGTTGAGGTATTCTATCACCTCGCTGCCCTCAACGATAAAAACATCATCGTAATTCTGGACAACGTATTGCTTTTTCTGTGTTGCTGCTTCCCATGCAGGGATATTCATCATATCTATAAGCAGCGCTTTGCCATCCGGCACCTCGCTAAGCTCATCATATACTGTACCGAAGAAATCATCATCATATACCCAGCCCAGCTCAGCGGCGCGGTCAAGGAATTCTTCCTTTGTCAGATAGCGGCTTATCGTCGGCTTGCCCTTTGCCCGCTGTTCTTCGGCAAGACGGTGCGTTCTTTCCTCAATCCGCAATTCAGTGTTTGGGTGCATACATAGCATAATAAATCTCTGCCGCCTTGCACGCTAATTCATATCAAGAGGTTTTTGCATTAACATATATCATAGCTGCACAAAAAGCAACAGAGAATGCGGCACACCCACACATAGCAGCCATACCGCAGATCATTGATACTATCCGCAGTGCTTGTCGGGTATCATTTTCGGTCCGGATAAACACGTTACCCCTGAGCGCTTTGCTGCACTCAGGGGTAAATTCATAGGTAAAATCATATGCTGATACCGGCTTTTTTAGTCAAGATCCTGGTATTCCTTGCATGGGTTTGGATAAACCCTGAACTTAGGCTTCCATCCCTCGCTTCGTTTGAATGTCCATATCTCTATTTCGTCGGTCTCTTTAAGGCTTTGTATACTGCTGACAGAAGGGTTGTCTTCAAGCCGTACGCAGATGCACCAGGAATCGACTTCCTGCCCGCCTATTTTGTTGGCTTTTATCGGTAATAATACCTGAGGATCTTTAATACCTGTTATATTCTTTTTTATTGCATCGGTTAATGCGATAGCAGAATCCTCGGCCTCGTCATTTCCTTGTTGTACCTTATTTGACGGGGTACCGGTGAGGCCCTGTTTCCCGCCGAGCCTTGCAACGACTGCAAGCTTATATGTTTCACTTCCACTTTCAGTGTTTACTGTTATGTCATCATATCTTGTTGTGTTTCTGTGTGCATTATTATGCATGGCGGAATTTGCATGAAGCGAAAGATATGCCGTATCATCATTTGTAATAAGCAGGTTTATAGTTTCATATAGTCTTTTTGCACTTGTTTCATCTGACCGTATCTTGGCGGCACGAACCCACCCCATAACTGTTGGCACCAATATTGCCGCCAGAACACCGATAATGGCAATCACCACTATCAGTTCGACGAGCGTAAAGCCTTTTTTGCTTCCTTTCATATTTATCACCCCAAATTATTTTTGCTGAGCCGTGTGCTGAGCGGCTGCATATATTCTCCTCTTGTTAATATTATACAATAGCTGTAAATGTATGTCAATCACTCGTGTTTTTCTTAAACGTTTCATATACTTAATATTTATTTGTTAAGTTCAAATAATTAATTATAGGTGTAAATACAAATATGAACATTAAATGAAGCCCCGGAACGTATACAAAACGTCCCGGGGCAGCAGGTCGATAATATATCTGTTAATTTGCAGCGCCCAAGCTTTTACAGCTTATATGATCTGCATCAGATAGAATTTAAGGTAATCAGAACCGTCTGTACCCATGATAACAGGGTGGTCGGGCGCCTGTGCGCGGGATTCTATAAGCTTCAGTCTTACGCCGGCGTCATGTGCGGCTTCAAGCAGCATTTTTTCAAAAAGCGCCCTTGTCATAAAATGCGAGCAGGAACAGGTGGCAAGATACCCGCCGCGCGGCAGAAGCTTCATTGCCCTGTAGTTTATTTCCTTATACCCGCGGCTTGCGGAACTGACGGTCTTTCGGCTTTTTGTAAATGCCGGCGGATCGAGTATGATAAAATCATACCCTTCTTTCTGTCCGGAAAGCTCCGGCAGCAGATCGAACACATCGGCACATAAAAAGTCCATTCTGTCAATAAGACCGTTTCGCAGAGCATTAGCCATTGCGGTATCAACTGCAAGTTGTGAAACGTCGACTGCTGTAACGTGCTGTGCCCCGCCCATTGCAGCATTAAGCGCAAAAGAGCCTGTGTGGGTAAAGCAGTCAAGCACACGTCTTCCCCTTGCTATTTTTGACACAGCAAGCCGGTTGTATTTCTGATCCAAAAAGAAGCCCGTTTTCTGTCCGTTTAATACATCAACTTCATACTTTATACCATTTTCGCATATCTCTGTTACAGTGTTATTGTCATTGTCCGGATATGGCAGGGCAGCAGAGCGATACCAGCCCTTTTTCTCATCAAGCCCTTCAAGTGTACGGAGGTTTACATCATTTCGTTCCATTATACCCCTGATATTCACGCCATGAAGTGCAAGTTCGCTGACAAGCGCCTTGTATATAATATCCTTTATTTTTTCCATTCCGAAAGACAGCACCTGTACAGAAAGTATATCTTCATACCTGTCTGCCGTGAAGCCGGGAAAGCCGTCAGCTTCGCCAAAGATAAGCCTGCACGCTGAAAAGTCATTTCCCATAACGGTGATGCGGTGGTCAACTGCATATTTAACCCTGCGGCGCCAGAAGTTCTCGTCAAATGTGTCATTTGCATTATCGGATATGATACGTATACGTATCTTGCTTTTTTCACTGACGATGCCAGTTCCGAGATAACTCCCTTTTTCAGATATTACATCTGCAAGGCAGCCGTTTTCATACGTTTCAGGGGTGTCGGTTATTTCATTGTCGTATACCCACGGCTCACCGTTTCTAAGCTTTTGTGCAGCCTTTTTTGAAACTGTAAAGCGGGGGTAGGCTCTTTGTGTTTTCATATGTATACCTCAATGATCAAATATATTATTAAATGGTTATATCCTTTATTATATCACGAATGGGTATGCATTTCAATATTTTTTTGCAAATATTTCATTTATTAAATACGTTTTTTCAGGAGATAATAAAAGCATATGATGATAAGAAAGGATAACGCATATGGATAATAATACCACACCTGACGGCACAAGGATATACACTCCAAGAAAGAAAATAATACCGTCAGGCTCAACCAATATACTGACAGACACAGATCTTGTGAACGGCAGATATACTTCCGTAAATGACGAGAATATCGCCCTCGGTAAAAAGTGGGTGGACGATATTGAACTTTAAACAATGCCCTTGCCGCAAGGCAGGGGCTTTTGTGTTTAAGACAACACTGCCGGGCACAAGTGGATAAATATACATGGGGCGTGAGGTATAGGCATAAACAAAAGCCATAAACAAAAAAACAAAAAATGCTTGACAAGTGCATGAAAATGTGATATAATTTCATAGTCGGATTAATTATAATAAGCAGGAGTGGCGGAATGGCAGACGCGCTGGCTTCAGGTGCCAGTGATCGCAAGGTTGTGTGGGTTCAAGTCCCATCTCCTGCACCAGAAATTCCTCGTTGTAAACACAGCGAGGGATTTTTTTATTTTTCACTGCTCACAGAACACTTCAGACCGAACCAGGGGGCTGAAACGCCAGATGTCCAGGAAATGCCCGGCATGATCGCTTCAATAAAGGCCGGTACGTTAAACTTATATCCCGTACTTTTTCTTCACCCGTCCGAGTTTTTCACCGAATGGCTCAAAAAGCATCAGAAGAAAGATCACATTGGATGCCATATATGACAGCGTATATGGCACAGCGGAAACTATCGCGGCAGTATAAAGCCCGATATCAAAGCCTTTGTTATACCAAAGCACTGTCCATATATCCATAATAAAAGAATACATGACTCCTGCTGCGGCGCCATAAGCTAAAAGCAGGGGTTTATTCTTTTTAAGCGGTCCTGAAAGCATACCGGCAAACAGTCCTGTAAACCCCCAGCCGAGCATCTGAAACACTGTCCACGGGCCCTGACCGAAATAAAAGTTTGAAAGCAGTGCAGCAGCAGCCCCTACAAGAAAGCCCGCTTCACTGCCGAGGTATATACCCGAAATAATTGTAAGTGCCACTATCGGCTTTAAAAACGGGATAAATCTTCCGCCAAAGCAAAGTGCTGTCATTACCGCACAGATAACAAGCCTGCGTGTGCCGATCTTTTTCTTGTCAAAACCTGCTGCAAAAAGCACAAGTGAAAATGCCCCTGCAAAAAGTGAAACAGCAAGGTGATATTCCCTCTTTACAAAAAGTGCTGAAAGCACTGCCGCCGCAGGGATTATCATAAATGGAACGACTGTCTGTACAAAGCGCTTGATATGCTTGTTTTCTATCATTATCATAGCTATGCCCTCCCGTTCCGGCGGGCGAGTGCCACAACATCCTCAACAGTAACAGCATTGTCATAATGACCGCGGGAAAGCTTGCAGGCGGCAGTCGTATAGTAACTGCTCTGTCCGAAAAACCTGTCGGGTGTCATACAGCAGACCGCCTCGCCGTTAAAGAGCATGGCACATCTGTCACCGCAAATTGCCGAGAATTCTATATCGTGTGTGACAAGAACACAGGTAATGCCATTAGCTTTAAGGCTTTTAAGTATATGCGCCGTCTTTAGTTTGAGAGCTGCGTCCATGCCTTTTGTAACTTCGTCAAGCAGCAAAAGCTTCGGCTTTGTGCCAAGTGCTTTTGCAAGGCCGAGAAGCTGCTGCTCACCGCCTGAAAGGTCATACGGGTGTTTTGACAAGTGCTGTGACAAATCAAACGGCAGTTTATCGATATCAACTCCCGATACTTCAAGTTCATCCTTTACTGTGCTTTTAATAAATGAAGTCTGTACCTCCTGCGGAAGAAGTGTCAGGCACTCTTTATAAAGACTGCGATTATTATACTCTTTAAGCTTTTTTCCAAAAACAGATATCTGCCCGCTGTATGGTCTGATAAGCCCTGCCGCAGCATTCACGGCAGTTGACTTACCGCTTCCGTTTGCGCCTAAAATGCAGAATATCTCTCCTTCATATACTTTAAGGTCAAGCCCACGAAGTATATCCGGCGTGTTTCTTTCATACCTGAAATACACATTTTTGAATTCAAGTGCTGTCCTGTCGGAATGTGTATATACGGGGCGTTCTATCTTTCTTATATCATTTTTATAACCTGTTATCAGCCGCCTGCCCTGAGCAACTGTAAGCGGCAGTGGTGTGCTTATATCAAGTTTCCTGAACACCCTTGCAGGTGCAGGCATTGCAGGCATAACCGGACTGTTATCATCAAGCAGCCTTATCACATCTCCCGGTTCCCCGTCATGTGTTATTATGCCATTATCCATTACAATAAGTCTGTCACAAAGCGGGACGGTTTCTTCAAGTCTGTGCTCTGACATAAGCACCGTCACGCCCTGTTCATCACATAGCCGCCTGACAGTCATAATAAGCTCGTGTGCAGCTATCGGATCAAGCTGTGCTGTTGGTTCATCAAGTATAAGCAGTTCGGGATCCGTCATCATAACTGATGCAAGGTTCAGCAGCTGCTTCTGCCCGCCTGAAAGAAGTGCCGTGTCACTGTCATAGATATCAGATATCCCGAAATAGCTTGCAGTTTCCGCTGCCCTGACTGATATCTGAAGCTTGTCAGCGCCCAGGCTCTCAAGTGTGAACACAAGTTCGTGCCATACTTTATCACAGACTATCTGCGCTTCAGGGCTTTGCATTACAAAGCCTATCTTTGCGACCGATTCACGCTCGTCAAGTTCACTTTGCTCTTTGCCGCCTATAATTATACTCCCCGACCGCTTTCCTACGGGGGCAAGTTCTCTTTTCAACAGCCGCAGCAGCGTTGATTTACCGCTTCCTGTCGCCCCGCAAAGAACATTGAAACTGCCCGCTTCAAGCGAAAAGGACACGTTTTTCAGGGCTTCACTTTCAGCTTCGGGATATTCAAAACTCAGATCAACGACTTTAAGTGCTTCCACCTCAGTTTCACCTCCAGACTGATAACGGCGGGCATGAATGAAAGCAGCGTAAACGCCGCAAGCCCGATAATTGTCTTAAAACCCTGAAAAGAGATCCTTACATTCGGGTAAAAGCGGTATTCAAGCCCGCCCGAAAGCGCCGAATATACAGACACCGCAAGCATACACAAAAAGGCAGACAGAAGTAAAGCATCATTCCTATCAAACTTCTTTATGCGGTAACAGCTTCGGGAAGGCAGTGAAAACCCTCTTGCTTCCATACTGTCAGCAGTGGTTATGCCGTTTTCAAGCGCCCATGTCACTATCATTGAAAACACACGCATATCGGCTTTTATATCATCGGTTATACTGTCTTCATTGTAAAGGCCAAGCGCGCGCTGGGCATTTTTCACCTTAGCAGACTGCTTTTTAAAAAGCGGCACAAACCTTATCGACATAGATATCACAAGTGACAGCCGCTTTGATAAAAAGCTTGTTGCATATATAAGCTTATCACCCGTCATAACAAGTGTGAGGCAGTGGAACCAGTAAAGTGCCGCCGCTATCATAACCGAGCTGTTAAGCCCGTAAACAAGGCTTTCAAGTGTGACAGGGCGGTCATTTACAAGTACAAGCACTGTGCTGCCCTTATGTGACACAAGCGGATTAATAAGTGTAAGTATCAAGAATACTGTAATTGCAAAAATATGGAACCGCCTGCCCTTTCTGCCTTCAAGAATACACATATAGCTGACAGCCCCGAGCAGTGATATTACAAGAAGCGGCGGAAAGGCCACAAACATGGTTATACCTGTAACAAAACAAAAATACAGGAATAAAACCACAGGATTATGTTCTTCAAGTGTTTTCAGCTTCCGTCACCCCTTATCTTTATTATCATAAGTCATGCCCTATCTCACGTGTATAGCGCCACTCGACCTTATCGCCGTCCTGCAATACATACTGTGATGAATTAACACTCGGTGCCTTGCCGTTCACATAATACATCCACCCCGACAGTTCACCGAAATCATATTCATACAGCCCGCCTATTCCCGCCACATAGACCATATCGTCACTGCCCTTTATATCAAGCACAACTGAGTTTTCCTTTGCAATGCTCACAAGTGCATCATAGGCAGTTTCACCTGCTTTAAAGCTGTATTCACGCCTGTGTATAAGGTAGCCGTCCGAAGGAACAAGTTCGTTATCCTCCCCTGCAAGCACAAGGCAGTCGATACTTATGCTGACGGTTCCCGCCGTTTCAGCGTTTTGAACGCTTTCCGGGGCTTTGTAGTATTCCTCGGGCGTCTTTATTTCAAGGAAGAACGTGACCGCACAGACTGCCGCACCTGCCGCAATTATGAATATATAGCTTTTTACATTACGCTTGCCTTTTACTAAAAGAACGATTACACCTGCAAGCGTAAGCACACCTGCGCCAATGTAAATATAAACCTTTACTTTCGAGCCTGATGCAGCACCCTCTGCATGACTGCCGGCGGTTTCCGCAGTTTCTGAAAGCTGTGAAGAATAAGCGGCGGCTTCGGTGTCAGAAGGCAGTGCGCTGCTTTCTTCTCCCTGAGCTGCCGGTGTGTCGTAAGATGTAGTTATCTCACTGTCAGTAACCTGTGTGGTGCTCTCAGAAGAAGCTTTATCTGCCGAAGATGTCCCGGCTTTTTCACTGCCTGTTTTTGAAGATGTCACTTTCCCGCCGGCGGTATCGGCAGCTGTTTTTTTCGTAGTGCGAGTCGTTGTCGTATCCTTTTCCCCTGTTGATGTGCTCACCGTTGTTTTGGAAGCTGATGATTTTTGTGAGGTAACACTTTGTGTTTTGATTTGTGTCTGCTTTGAAGTCTGTACCGAAGTCACTTTTTCACCAGTGGGCTTTTGTGCAGTTTGCGGGGCGGCTTTATCAAACAGGTAAAAGCTCCCCTTGCCGTTATAAAGACGTTCAAGCCCGCAAAGGGTATAAAAAGCCTGTGTAGTGGCACTTTCACTTACGCCCTCGCCTTTTGAATGGCAAAAACCGCCCTCCTGAAGCCTGAAAGCTTCAAGTGCATCGATAAGTGTGTTGCCGCCCTTTATAAAGCTTTCGTCAGCGGCAGGTTCTTTTCCAAGGCAGCACAGCGCCAGTATTACCTGACAAAGGCTTTCGCAGTTGCTCACCCCGAAGCTGACATAACCGCCGTCAGGCCTTTGTATTTCAGAAAGAAAGCTTACCGCCTTATCGCAGGCGGCTTTTACCCTGCTGCTGTTTTTGTAAAGCGGGGCAAGCGCCTGAACTGTCATTGCTGTGCAGTCAACATCGCCCTTATCGCCGATCACAGCAAAGCCACCGTCTGAAAGCTGCAAAGAAAGTATCTTTTCTGCCAGTTGTGACTGTGTATATTTATCACTTGTATAACCGTTATTGAGTATATGGAGCCCGAACACAAGCGACATAAGTCCCTGCTCACCTATTGACGAATCTATCGCTTCATATATATACTTATCACTGCTGCCTATACTTATAAGAGCAAGGGCGTACTTTTCACGTGTAGTTGCAGACGGCACCCGGTTTTCTTTAAGATAATTAAGAAGTGCAGCTTCATACTTTGAAAAATCATACCTTCCCGACTGTGCAAGCGCCATTATATACCATTCACTCGTAAGACCGGCGCGGCTAACAAGGGTACTGTCAATAAATCCCTGAACACTTTGACCGTCACTCTTATACACAACGATACCGTCGAGCATCTCCCCGACGGTATCCTTATCAGCGCCGCTTGCTTCAAGCGGTGCGGTAATTACAGTTAATACAAGAATAAGCGCACACAAAAAAGCGGTCTTATTTATCTTCATGTTTTTTAAATACTACAGCGCCTGTGCCGGCAAGTGCAATAACCCCAAACAGAACGCTTGAACACATATCGCCTGTCTTAGGAGCTTCAGGGGTTTTGCCCTGCGGCTCGGGCTGCTTTTCAGGCTCGGGATTATTCTCGGGTTCAGGCTTGTTTTCGGGCTCGGGCTTATTCTCAGGCTCGGGCTTGGTTTCGGGTTCGGGTGTTTTCTCAGGTTCAGGCTCAACCACAGGCTGCTCCTCAGTCTTTGAAACTGTAACTGCGCATACTGCGGGTGTGATTATACTGCTTTCGGAAACAGCACTTACAACATAATCCCCTGCTTTATCAAAGGTAAGCTCTGCCTTGCCGTTCTCGTCTGTCTTGATCTCCGTCTTTTCGCCGTTTATAGTAATAACGGCATCTTTCAGGGGGGTGTTTACAGCGTTGTAGTTTGCATCAAATCCAACAACGTTTAATGTAAGCGCAAGCTTGCCGTCTGCGTCCTCTTTGTCAAGGTCTATCTCGCTTTCCTTTACATCAAAGAAACTGTACTTATCACTGAAGCCCGCCGCATCCTTGAAAACATATGCATAAAGGTCGTCGCCGTTCTTGAGTTCATCAAAAAGCCCCATAGACATCTTGTCGTTTACATAATAGCCATAGCTGCCGCCGTTCTGTACGCCCCAGAAAGTATCAATGGATAAGCCCCATTCAGATTCCACAGCTTTGAAGCCCGCTTCGGCACCGCCTTCAAAAAATTCATCATGTGTTATCACAAACGCATCATAGATCGTAAGCTTGCCGTCTTTATCAACATCTGTAAGCTTGATATCCTCCCTTGTCACCACAAGCTCACCTGCATTTGAAACAGTAACAGTAACTTCAGCCTCCCCGCTGCTTTGAGCTTCATCATCAGCTGCAAATGCTGTCACTGCGGACATTCCCATTGCAAGTATTGCCGCCGTAAGTGCACAAAGTGTTTTCTTCATCTTCATTTTACATCTTCCTTTCTATATTTCGGGTAAATAAAAAGCACCCCAAAAGGCTTTCACCTTTTAAAGAGCGCACTAACAAAAGCCCTGTCGGGAAGCTGTTTTTAAAACACCCGCCAAAGCGATCATAAGCCGCGCTTTTCATATGCCCAAAAGCTGACTGTGAGTATAACACACCCCGACGAGCGATCCGACTGTAACGGTAGTGACTGCTGCGGCAGATTTTCACTGCACTTCTCTCCTGCTTTGGCAAAGCCAATTCTTCGGGGGGCTTTTAATAGTCAAATCAAGTATACCACTTTGATAGAGTTTTGTCAAGTAAGAGCCGCTGAAAAGCGAAAAATTTTGTTATGTTACAATAGATCATAGACACCAAAAATAGAAAAACAACTCTCAATATGATATAATGTTAAGTGCTATCAAAAACAAAAATATCACGAAA
>CACZFN010000020.1 GCA_902780505.1 uncultured Ruminococcus sp.
TACTATTATTATCTGAAAACAGGCAAGCAGATCACGCCTGTCGATAAAGAACACCCATACACATGGAGCGGACGTACGATCAATGACATTTTGGACAATCCTGTTTACGCAGGTCATACGCTGTCGCTGAAAACAGAGGTGCTGTCATACAAGATCAATAAGCGGATAAAGAATCCTCCCGAAAAGCAGCACTTCACTCCAAACACTCACGAGGCTATAGTCGATCAGAATACTTGGGATATAGCCCATCAGATAAGATCAAACAGAAAGAGAGTGACAAAGTCCGGCTACAAGAGCATTTTCTCGGGACTTGTATATTGTGCAGACTGCGGTTCAAAGCTAACGATAAATACAAGCAAGACAAAATCGGGAGAAAGTCATTATTTCGTCTGCTCAAAATACCGCAGAGCCAAGAGTGATAAATGCACTCCTCACACTATAGGTGAGAAAACGCTTTACGAGCAAAGCCTTACTGCAATAAGACTTGTAACAGCTCTTGCAGGCGGATTTGAAGTTGAATTCAAGGCTATGATAAACGAGTCTACCGACAAGGAAATGAAAAAAGCAGCCGCTTCAAATCAGAGAAGACTTGCCAAAGCAACTGCCAGAGTGGCTGATGTTCTCAGGATAACCAAAGCTCTTTACGAAGACAAGGTAAAGGGGATTATTACTGAGGAAGAATTCACCGAAATGAATTCTGACTACACTAATGAAAGAAAAGCTCTTGATGCCGAGATCGCAGAGCTTGAAGCTGCAATTTCCAATATGAAAGAGAAAGCCACAGGAGCAGACAAGTTCATCAAGCTTGCGAAGAAATACACAGAGATACCCGAGCTTAACTCCGAGATAATGAATACTTTTATTGAAAAGATAATAGTTCACGAAAGGGTTAAGTCAGAGGGTAAGACTATTCAGAAGATCGAGTTTGTGTTTAAGGGCATCGGGAAGCTTGAATTGGGTAAGCTGAAAACCTAAAGACCTATCCCTGAAAAAAGGAATAGGTCAGAAAATAACTATTAGATTAATAAAAATGAGGATTTATTCCTTAATGGAGTGTCCGGGGGAGAACCTTTCTTCAGAAAGGTTTCCCCCGATAAATCACATAAGCTTCTTTATACACACCACCCATATGCGAAGGTGTCATCATATACTATTCTTTCTCCTCACCGAAAACCGTACAAAGCTGCATTATTATCTCGCTGAAATATCTCGGCGATACCTCACCCGCTTTCAGGCAGCCTTTTTCCTCCTTGTCATAGTAATTCGGCTGCTCACCTGCCTTGTAGAAAATGATGTCCCCTGCTTCCGTATCCTCGCCGTCAAAATCGTATATCACGACACTTGCCCCCGAAAATGTCAGCATAGTTCCGAAGCCCTCGTTTGTGTAACCGCCGTTTTCATTTTTGTTCCTTGCAGTAAAGTCGTCACGGTAGAAGTAGTAGAAAAACCCCGCATCCTCCGCATAGCCCTTGTACCAGCCGAGTTTTGTCATCTTGTTTACAAGTGTGATGCTGTTTAAAGTCTTATCTTTAAAACGGCCTATCCTTTTAAGTTCACGCTCGCTGTCCTTTATCAGATAGACCTTTCTTCCAAGCTGATTGAACGGCTGGGTTATCTCGTAATCACTAAGCTGCTCAACCCAAACCTTTATTTCATCAGCAGTAAGCTCTATCGGGTGGACAAGCCCTATCTGCGCATTTTCAGGCAGTGTGAACTCCTCCTCATCGGCAGTGGTGAAGCTCCCGTCGTCCATATAACGGAAAGTCGCTTTAAGCTTGCCGTCATCATATACGCCCCATATAAGCCCTATAGCAAAGCAGTGCATAACGGCATTGTTTACAAAAAGCTCCTTCCAGCTTTGTGATGTCCACTTTCTGTCGCACATCATTACATATTCAAGGCGCTGCTTCTGTGCTGTGACTGTCGCCTTTAAAAGCTTTTTCATCTCCCTGAAATCGCTGATAGCTTTCTCCGCCTTTTCCTTGTCGTCGTTTGCACCCGCTTTGGGAAGGTTCTTTATCTGCTTTTCACCGCTGAATATCTCAAGTTCAAGCGCAGGCGTGATGTAGACATTAAACTTCCTTGCCCCGAAATCAAATACACGGCACAGGTTTTCATCAAACCCAAGGTCCGGAACTATCTTATCCGCAAGTTCCTGTGTTGTTATACCAAGCTGCTCTGCGGCATTTGCAAGCGCGTCAGCCGCCGCCGCACGCACCTGCTTGTTTTTGAACTTTCTTGACATATTGTCAATGTTCATAAGTGCTTCGCTGCTGCCGTCAAGCGCCATAGCTCTGACCGCTTCTGATGCGATAGCACCTCTCATATTCTCTCCCCACTCTTTGATGTAGTGCATAAACTCCCTTACCATAGGCTGACCGCCGTGTACTGCACAGAAGTACAGTATACATTTCTGCTTTGCCTGTGCGCCGTTGTCAAGCCACCGCCCGAAAACTTCGGCTGCATATCCTTCAAGCTCACCCTTCACAAGTGACTTTGCAAGCTCGTCTGCGGTGTCACTTCTTGCAGGGGCTGTAAATGATGTATAGCACATAACAAGTGCTGTCAGTATATCCTCACTTGCCTGCGTGCCGTCTGTCATATGAACAGGCTTGAACGGCTTGTCAAACAAAAAGCTGTACTTTGATTTTTTAGCGCTCTTTGCAAGCTTTTCTACCGTCTTGTCAAATGAAAGCACTTCCTGTTCCTTGCTTTCACCCTTTGCCCCGATAAGCGCACCGAGCCTTATCTTCAGCTTCTCGCTCTTTTCCGCTTCAAATGCGGCGCTCAGTTCTTGTGTATAACCCGCCGCACCCTGTACTGCAATTATGTCAGCGGCAAGTTCACGCTTTGAAGCCTTCTTTGCCTTTAAAAGCGCCTTGATGTCATCAGCCCAGTCCTTATGCCCTGCGATTATCTTCACAAGTTCTGCCTTTACCGCCTTGCTGCCGTCATCAGTAAGCGATAAAAGCTTATCCTTGTAAATATTACTGTGCTTCCCTGCAACAATCGTGTATATCACCCTTGCTGTTGCGCTAAGCGGCTTTGTGTCCATATCTTTTATGACAGTGTGAACTTCATCAAGCTGGTCTATCGCGGCTTTGGTAAGCTTTTCCTTCTGATATGAATCATCAATGCACTTTGCTATTGCATCAATTGCTTCCGCGGGCAAGCAGCCGCTTTCGGTCATCATTTCGTATGCAGGCTTTACGTTTTTATCATCAGTTATGTCAAAGCCCGTGTATTCCTCTATCCTGTAATTCCTGCCGTAATCCGTCTGCGCAAGCATAGCAAGCGTCACAGCACGCGAGGAAAACCCGTCCCTGCCGAAAGCCTTGTAATAAGCACATTCATTCCTTGTATTGTTGTATTTCAGCTTGCCGGTTGAAAGCTGTGCCTTTGCTTCATCAAGGCTGCCGCTGCCCTCTAAAAACGCACGTATCCTGTCGCTCTTATCATACTGCATACAGAATTCATTTATGACATTCTTCGCAGTTGATTCTTTGATGTCGATCCTTCCTGCGTCATATTCTGCGCCGCTTTCTATAAGTATCTTTTCAAGTTTTGCAGCATGAACAGGATCTTCACATAAAGCCACAGCCTCAGTAAAAGTATCCGTGTGTGTTTTTGCAAGTGCCTCTAAATGCTTATTTGAACCTATGTAGATTATATACTGCGGTGTTACAAGCTCCTTGTGTGCATCTATAACTTCGTATACACGCCCGCTCTGGATTTTTCCCACGCCGTTTGGCGTACCCGCAAGCTGCAAAGCTGTAAACTTCTTGTCAAACTTTGAAGCATAGCTTATAAGCGTTCTCACATACTTTTCATCAAAATGCCCCGCTTGCGCAAGTACAAGCAAAAGGTATGACTTTGCACTGTCAGTTAAAGTTTCAGGCAGCGTTTCTAAAATTTCATCAAGCATTCCAAGCGCTTTTGGCAAAAGCTCAGTGTCGCCCTTATTCAGGCTGTCAAGTGCATATGTTATAAGAAGAAATTTCGCCGCATAAATGTCACGCTCAAGCGTACTTGCTGCATCAAGGCAGGTCTTTGCATCTTTCTTTTCGGGCAGGCTTCCCCGTGAATACAAGATCTTCTCTGTCATCTTTATCCCGTAGACCGCTGCACTTATATACGGCTTGTGCTGCTCGTCAAAATACTTTTCAAAGGCATTGTTCATGTCGCTGTAGATCTTGTCGTTTTCCCTTGCAGAATACCTGTACCCGTCAAGCAGCCGCCAGCACAATGCACCGCCGAGGTAATACACAAAAACAATATACCTGTAAAGCCCCTCGGTGTCATTTGGGCGGATAAGTTCCTTTTTTATCGCCTTTTCAAGCATATCTATCCTTTTGTAGTCGATACTGCCATGAAGGTCTATCTTCTTTACGTCCTTTATAAGCGAGATATCCCCCGCCCTGTCCCCCTGCATAAAGGCGGAAAATGCAGCTATCGCTTCACTGTCTGCTCCGAAAGCAGCCAAAGCCTTTGCAAGCTCACTGTAGCCTGCTGATGAATTTGCATAAAGCATAGTTTACTCCCCTTTCATATTATAAAGCGCCGAAATAAGCGCGGTTTTTCTTCTGCCGAAAGCTATGTAGCTTTTTACCTTCTGCATATTGATAAGCACCTCTGTGCAGTTATCATCAAAGCCGTGCCGGTATAAAGATGCCGACTTGAAAAATTCCTGCGCTATGTCGTGAAAATGAAACAGCCCGAAGTCACGTATCTTTCTTAGCAGCTGTCCGGTATCGGGGCTTCCTGCCGATAACCCGCTTCTTATAAGCGCACAGCAGTATTCGTCCACCTTATCAAAAAGTTCATATATCACCTGTGAATATACCGCCTTGTCCGCAATATCATCATACCCTGCCGGCATAGAAAACTGCCGCTGCTCTACAGGCGTAAGGAAATCATACACCTCTATCGGCAGAAGTGCAAGCCTGCCGTTTTGTATGTCGGCACTCACAAGAAGTGTATAGAAAGCGCCCTCGTTTCTCTGCATATTCCTGCCTATTTTTTCTAAAAGTTCTATAAAGCTTCTGGTTTCCTGCCTGTATTTTGCACGTATGTCAGCATGGTTTCCGAAGCTGTCCGCAATAGTCATCACAAGCGTCTGTGAATACTTGTCAAAGGTGTTTCTTATAAGCTTGTCAGGGTGAATAAAAAACAGCCTTTCCGGATTATTCTTACACCCGCCCGAAAGTTCAAAAGCTATCTCCCTGAGATCATAGTGTATCAGCCTGTGAACAGCAGGGCGGTTTACATCTGCCCGCTTTGACATCACAACACTTGTCTGTGATGATGACGACAGCTTTCCTCCGCTTATCTTCGCCCCGCTTAACGTCATCTGCCTGCGCATATTGTCATAGAGCGTCGTGCCCAGATCCCATACCTGCGCTTTTGGCGGGCGTTTTTGCCTGTCGTCATAAAATACCGGCCGCAGGTCAGAAAAGTGTAAAAAAGTGTACTCGTCGTTCTTGTCAAGGTCAAGGAAGTAATAAATGCTGCCCTGATACTCACCCGTTTTTACCTCCCTGATACCGATTGGCAGTATTTCCAAAAGCCCCTTGCGGTCTTCGTATTCCGCCCTGAATGAACCGAGGTCATCATAGGTTATGTCATCGCCCTGAAGCTTTGTGAAATACTGTGAAGTCCTGCAAAGCAGCCCTGTAAACTCGCTTATGTCAAATGCAGCCCTCAGTGCAATGCAGTCACGCAGCCTTCCCGATACCGCACGCAGCTTTCTTTCACCTTCGGCTATCTTCAGCGCATGGCACCTCACAGCTGCAAGTTCTATATCATCAGGCGTGCTTTCAGCACAGCGCACAAGCCCCCGCACCGTGACACCGCAAAGCAGCCTAAGACATATATCCGCGCATTCGTGTATTTTTTCTATTGCTGTGCGCGAAAGTTCCTGCTGCTTTTCGGGCTTCATATCCGGGTTTGCCTGCGGCTGCGGCTCGTCATGCTTCTGCTCTGCCTTAGAAACCTCTGTCCCCTCGGGCACTTCGCTTCTGAGCATTAGTATCGCCGCTATAATGTGCCTGCATATCCCTCTTGAAGGGCAGGTGCAGCTGCTCTTTTCAAGCGGTATGCTCACACGGCAGACCTCACCGCCTGCCGATACCGAAACCACACCGTTTTCCTCCGTGTAAACAGGCTCGGCGCCGTCTGTGTCCTTCAGTGCCCGCTTGTAAAGCCCTTTGTTTGCCATACTTACAAGCCGTTCCTCGTCAGCTGAAAGTATCTCGGCAGCAAGCGTCATATTCTCTATCATTTTGCCCTCCTAACTGCCGAATATCCTGCCGATATAGTCGCCAAGCCCGTCGGGTGTCATAGCCCCGACAAACGCCCCCATATCCGCAAGCTTCTGTCCGAGTACCTTATCGTATGCCGGGCTTGCCTGCTCGTCAAGGGCTGTCAGAAAGGAAAGCTTCGCACCGCTTTGGATTATGTTTTTTGACGTGCCGATCAGCGTGTTCTCACTTCCGCCCTCGTATAAGTCGGTAACGCATATTATGCAGGTCTGCGAAGGCGTCTGAACAAGACTCTCGCAGTACCTCAGCGCCTTGCCTATATCCGTCCCGCCGCCAAGCTGTACCGACATAAGCACCTGCGCAGGATCTTCCGCCTGCCCTGTCAGGTCAACTATGTTCGTGTCAAAAATAACAAGCTTCACATCGGCAAACGGCAGCTTGCCTATTATCTGTGCCATTACCGCCGAATATATAACAGAACCCATCATGGAACCGCTTTCATCTATCGCTATTATAACAGTTTTCCTGTTGTATCTTTTTACGCGTGAACTGAAATAGATATCCTGAAGGACTATCTGCCCGCTTTGCCTGTCAAAGTGCTTTAAATTCTTTCTTATCGTCTTTTTTATATCAAGGTTCTTTGCTGAATGTACAGGGCTTGCTTCGTTTCTGTTAAGCCGCCCGTACACTGCACGTATAACATTGTTTTCAAGCTTTTTCCTGAGTTCATCTGCCACCTGCGCCGCAACCTTTTTTGCGGTTTCAAGCACCTCACCGCGCATAAGGTGTTTAAGGCTCAGCACAGTCTTGAGCAGCTCCATATCAGGTGTCAGCTTTTCAAGTACCTCCCTGTCGGTGATAAGTTCTGTCATGCCAAATTCGTCAAGCGCGTGTTTTTCAAGCACCTCGGCAGTCTTTTTCGGGAACAGTGTGCGTACCTTTGTTATCCACTTTGCAGCACTAAGCTGTGAATCTCCTCTGCCGCCCTGCCTGTCATCTGTGTTTCTGACATCATCACTCTGACCTCTGCTGTAGAGGTAATCAAGCAGCTGTTCCATATCCTCAAATGCTCTTAATTCTTTATCTGTGCCCGAAAAACCAAGACTCCTGTCCGACATACTCCCAAGTATCAGCCGCCAGCGGTTGACCGAAAGGGCACGTTTGATCTCTGCTTCATTCATATCCATATCTTATGCCCCTCCCTCTATCGCTTTCATTATCTCGTCATCAAGTGCTCTGCCAAAGATAAACAGCCCCTCATCGACAGCTTTCTTGTCAAGGATACTTTCATTTTCCATATCGTAAAGCTCTGCCACGGCTGCGGCGGTGTGCTGTATCTCTCGCGGTGTGAACGCCGCAAATGCAAGCCTGAGCGATGGCAGTATCTCCATAAAATCATCACTGTCCATATTTGTTATCAGCTTGTCTGTCATACGCAGGAAATCATTATCCGAAAAAACAATGTCCCTTGCCGCTGTAAACAATCCCCTCAGATAATCAGCACCCTGCTTTTTAACACTCAGAGCACCGTTTAAATACCCCTGCATGGCAAGCTCTGCATTATGCTGATATTTTGCATCAAACGCATATAAAAGCCCCATAGCACACCCATATACCGCGGGGTGCTTTTTCCCGGCGCTTGTAAGCGTTATAAGTGAATTAAACAGCTCGTCACGCCTGCTTGTCAGTATCCCGCCTGTCAGGTCATACATCTGCCGCATTATTCTTATCACACCGTCTGCCTGTTCGTCGGGTATATCCGAAAGTGTCGGCAGTGCTGATATAAGCTTTGAAAATGCCGTGTTTATCTGTGAAACTATGTTTACACCCTGATACCGGTAAATGCCTTGCAGGTCATAAAGCATCTGAAAATAATAAAGCGCCGTTCCTACTGAAAAAAAATCCCCGTCCGAAGCAAGAATATTTGTCACAAGCGACAGGTCATCATCAACGCTTATCCCCATAAGGAAGCAGTCAACAGTTATCACAGCCGCACTTTCCGCACGCCGTTCACCAAGAAGGCGCTTTGCGGCAAGGTTTATGCAGGCTTCTTCTATCGTAAAGCCGTCAGTCGTGTGGTCTATAAGTGCCGAATCCACAGCGGGGCTGCGCCTGTATTTCCATATTTCCCTCACACGGTTCCTGTCACGCCCGCTTGTCAGGTCAGGGCCTTTGAGCCTTTTTGCAAATCCTGTTTCAAGGAACTTCATTCTGTGCATAAACCGGCTAAGCGGCAGGCCTTTCTTTGTTGTGAAAAGTGCTGCATCCACTTCCTGCGGTACTGCCGTGTCGGCCCGAAGCCCAAGGGCTGTACACTGCGCTTCAAAATCGGCTATAAGCGGCGGCGTGTGCGAACTGTCGCCTATGTGCCCCACGCCGTCACCCGTAAGCAGCTTTGAAACAAGCTCAACCGGCACAGACGACGAAAGGTTTTTCTCGCCCTTTATAAACGTGCTCGTTACCGCATCAAAAAGCTCGTACAGCCCGCTTTCACGTATTCCGCGCAGTGCCGCAAGCCCGCCTTTCATGGTTTCGGCGGCTGTGACATCAGCAATTGATACAGCTATGTCCCTTTCTTTGCACGCCTTTGCGCCTTTTATAAGAAATTCAAGTGTCAGGTCATCGTATACCCCGTCGGGTTCAGCGCTTTCTTCAAGCTTTCTGTAAACACTGTCGTAAAAAAACGGCGCGCGCATACCTGACGAATACCCCTTCATGGCATCAGCCGCTTCATACGAATATGCCGCAGGGAAGCACCCCGTACAGTCGGCCGGTACAATGTGAAGCTTCTTCTTTTTAAACTCTCCCCCGCGCTTCAGCCTTTCGTACAGCCCGTATGAATGAAACCCGCCTGTCACAACAAGTACCTTTTTATGTACTTTTAAAGCTTCGCTTATATTTGCCGCCATGTATTCCTCACGGGCAAGGGTGGCATCAGCTGTCATTTCCTCTGTGCTTGTCTGCCTGCGTGAAATAAGACAGTATGTATGCAGGGCAGCAAGAAACTCCTCGTCACTTTCAAAAAGCCCCGATATCTCAAAATACTTTTCCCAGAATTCATCAAAATCCCTGATACCCGTTTTATCACACAGCGCCTTGTAAAAATCCCCCTTAGCAAGCTTTGTATCATCAGCGATAGTCCGCTTTTCATTTTCGAGCAGTCCCCTGCCCTTAGCCGTGTTTATAAGGATCTCACTGTAAGGCAGGTCAATAAACTCAGCCTTGATCCCAAGTTCCTTTGCGGCTTTTATGGCATTATATTCGGGCGAAGAATACAAAAACGGGTAATAGCATTTGTAGTCTTGCGCATCATCAGAAATATACTTTTTCTTGTCCTTGTAATAGTAGTATATCGCCGCGGGCAGACTTGTGCGTTCATCTGTCAGCACCGGTATAAGGTCATTTGCGTTTTCAGGGCCTTCGATAAGTATTATCTCAGGTCTGTAGCGCTTTATCACGCTTTTCAGGTGGTAAGAGCATACAGGGCTGTGGTGCCTTACAGGAAAAAGAAAAAACGGGGCATCAAAATCTATTATCTCAGAAGCTTCGACGCCGATACGTACTCTTTCCAAAGCTCACCCTCCCCCGTCTTTTCCTTTGATACTGTCTTGAAATATCCCTTTAGCTTTTCAAGGTCATCTTTGCTTTCCTTGCATACTGCACCGAGCAGGCTCTGTGCTAAAACGGATAAGTCTATCCTCCTCTGCCCATAGTACCATGCATGGCTCAGTGCCTGAAAATAGACCGAAACCGCTTCTGCTGTGCTCATGACGGCGGCGGGCTTTTCAACTATCGTGCCGTTTGCCGTCCTGCCCTCACGAAGTTCGTGGTATGTCACCGCAAGAAGCTCCGCCACATCGGTATCTACAGGCATATCTATGTGCCCCGACTTTGCAAGGTCCTCAGCTTCGTGTATTATGATCTCCTTTTCAAGCCTTACGTCCTTTACAGGCTCAACAGTTTCAAAATTAAAACGCCGCTTCAAAGCCCCCGACATTTCATTTACGCCCTTGTCACGGGTGTTTGCGGTCCCTATTATATTGAACCCCGGGCGTGCGAGCACAAGCCCGTCATCACCAAGTTCCGGTATGCTGAGTATCTGGTCAGACATTACCGAAATAAGACTGTCCTGTATCTCGGCAGGGGTACGGGTTATTTCCTCAAACCTTGCAAATATCCCCTTTTCCATGCCTATAAGCAGCGGTGACGGCACAAGCGCTTCCCGACACGGCCCCTTTGAAAGCAAAAGTGCATAGTTCCAGCTGTATTTTATCATATCCTCGGTTGTGCCCGCAGTTCCCTGAACTGTATTTGTCGAACACCCGCAGCACGCCGCCGAAAGCAGCTCGGAAAGCATAGTCTTGGCTGTGCCCGGCTCGCCCACAAGCATAAGCCCTCTGCTGCCCGCAAGGGTGATTATGGCACGCTCGACAAGTGCATCATTGCCATAGAATTTCCGCTTTATAGTTACGCTTCCGTCTTTTGTCCTGACTTCTCCGCCTAAGATAAACTTCCTTACCGCAGGCGGCGAAAGCTGCCAGTTTTCCGGCTTTCTCCCGTCATCAGTGACCTTCAGCAGTTCAAGTTCATCTGCATATCTTTTTTCAACAGGCGGCTTAATGTAATTTTCCATAGTTTTTTCTCCTTAAATATGAAATTTCTGTTACTTTTTATTATAGCATATAGTGTTATATTTTGCAAGAGCAAAACGCCTTTCATTGCACAATGCATTGAAATCTTGTCCTGCCACTATTATAACATACTATCCTGTACTTGTGTGTAACAATTTTTGTACACAAAAAAGCCGAGGACACTTCTGCCCTCGGCTTAAATCATTTCATATAAGCTTCGTTTATCCTTAACTCGCCTTTGTAGATGCGCTCTCTCAATTCGTCAATAGGTACAGGCTTTGAAAACAGATACCCCTGCGCCCTTTCGCAGCCGATGGATCTGAGAAATTCAAACTGCTCCGTATCCTCTACGCCCTCGGTAAGTGATAACATATCAAGCTGCCTTGTAAGGTCAACAATGTTATTCAGTATCGGCTTTGACTTGTCATTGTTTGAAAAATCGGAAAGGAATTTCATATCTATCTTCAGCACATCAAAATGATAATCCTTCAGTACATTAAGTGATGAATACCCGCTGCCGAAATCGTCAAGCCACACCTTGTAGCCAGATTGCTCAAGCACACGCATGGCATTTTTAAGGTAGTCCTGCTGATCTGTCAGTGCGCTTTCGGTTATCTCGACATCAATGTAATCCTGCGGCGTGCCGTATTCTGATGCATACCCTTTAAGTTCGGACACAATGTCACACAGCTCAAAGTCGAGCCGTGAAAAGTTTATCGACACAGGTGCAAACGGCAGGTGATTATCAGCCGCACGCCTGTACTCACGGCATACCTCCCTTATGATACAGCAGTCAAGCTTGTGTATCTGCCTGTATTCTTCAAGCACCTCGATAAATGCCCCCGGCGGCAGCAGCCCGTATATCGGATCCTGCCACCTTGCAAGCGCTTCAAGCCCGACGATAGTTTTATCCTTTGTAGACACGATAGGCTGATAGAATACCCTGATATAGCCGTTTTCTACAGCGTTGTCTATATTGTTTACGATATACTGCTTTAACCTGAACTTTTCTTCAAGCGCCTTATCGTAAAGCCTGTAATTCAGTTCGTAATGCTTCTTTATGCTGTTGCAGGCAAACCTTGCCCTGTCGCAGGCAAGTGACGGATCGGATTCATTGTCTGCGGGGCGGTATGCACCGCATTTGAGCTCTAAGTGTACTTCACGCTCAAAGTTGTGTATCTTTTCACACATATCCGCGATTATCTCAGCACTGCCCTCGTACTTTGTAAGCACAACAAAATGGTCATCAGAAAACCTTGAAACAAGTGAACCCTTAAAGCGTTCATCTATCATTCCCGCGACACTTTTAAGCAGGCTGTTGCCCTCGTGGAAGCCGTACTTTTCGTTGTAATACTTAAAATTGATTATATCAAAGAATAAAAATACTATGTTTTTTCTGTCCGTCGTGACATATCCCATAAGTTTGTCTGCTTCGCTTCTGAAATATACCATATTGTGTATGCCCGTAAGTTCGTCCTCAACAGATATCTTTGACAGATATGAATTGACCTGTTCAAGATCCTCATCTTTGATCGCCTGCGATTTGGTCTTGTTGTAGTTTGAAATGCAGAACATAAGCGTTGAAAGCCACATGGTAAAGCCGTTTATCTTTATGCCGTCGCCAAGGCCTGTTTTTACCGTTGAAAAGTCTATAACGCCCTTGAAGCTGCCAACCGTGTTTAAGTCTATCATTCCGTTTATCTTGTAATAAAACAAAAGGTAAGACGCCGTAAGCACCAAAAACCCCATATAAGGCCGCCATACAAGCAGACATATAACAAAAAGCTCCATAGTAAGAAAGGTAAGTATCTGCCCGCCCGTGTAAAAGCTGTTTGCAGATATTATAATGCCGAAGTTTATACACTCAAACGAGAATATATACATCACACTCAGACTTTCCCACTTTTTATCCTCGCCGTTTGTCAAAAGAAGCACCGAAAAGACAATCATTGAAACTGCCGCAAGCATAAGTATTATGTAGTTCTGAAGATCGGAAAATGTCTTTGTCTGCGGCGAATACTCTTTAAGCATCTTCACTTCAAACAGGCAGACCGCTGCCGACATTATTATGACGGCAATTGCGGCAAAGCGGCACTTTCTGTGGTCATACAAAGCCCTTACCGCAAAAAGCAGCATAAGTATACCGGAACTGAGCAGAAGAAAATAGTTTGAATAGTATTTTTCCGTCAGGTGCCAAAACTGCGCCTGTAAATTTCCTTCGATGATAGTCCTTGTCATTCTGATTATCATCCATAGTTCCAATACTATAACAACGACTGACATATAAATGCTCGCACGCATATTTGTTTTGTAAAAATACTCTCTTACATAATCGCTCTGCTTGTCAAGACCAAGCCAGCTTTTTAAACGTGTTCCCATTTGCCTCACCCCCTTGCAGTTATGACTGTTCATAATAATTATACGACAAATGCATAAAAATGTCAACAATTTATTTTAAAAGTATACAAAATATTATGATATGTTATTGACATTTTGGACGATTTGTACTATAATACACTAAATACATTTTTGAAAGTGAAGTGATACTATGGACAGGATAAAAAAGAAACTCGGCTTTGGCTGTATGCGCCTGCCAATGAAGGACGGCTCAGTCGATAAAGAGCAGTTTTGCAAAATGGCTGACAGGTTTATTGAGGAGGGTTTCAATTACTTTGATACAGCCCACGGCTATATAGGCGGGCAGAGTGAAACAGCTATCCGCGACTGCGTGACATCAAGGTACACGAGGGATAAATTCCTGCTCACCAATAAGCTTACCGACAGCTATTTCGATAAGGAGGAAGATATCCGCCCGTTCTTTGAAAACCAGCTCAGATGGTGCGGAGTGGATTATTCTGATTTCTACCTCATGCACGCACAGAACGCGGGCAACTATGAAAAGTTCAGGCGGTGCAGGGCATACGAAACTGCATTTGAACTTAAAAAAGAAGGCAGGATACGTCATGTCGGCATATCATTTCACGATACCGCACAGACGCTTGAAAGAATACTTACCGATTACCCCGGCATCGAGATAGTTCAGATACAGTTCAACTATCTTGACTATGACGATCCCGCTGTACAGAGCAGGCTTTGCTATGATGTCTGTCGTAAATTCGGCAAGAAGATACTTATAATGGAGCCTGTAAAAGGCGGCAACCTTGTAAGAATGCCGGAGGAAGCAAAAAAAGTCCTTGAAGACCTCGGCGGCGGCAGTGCTGCAAGCTACGCTATAAGGTTCGCGGCAGGGTTTGATGATATAGTTTCAGTCCTTTCGGGTATGTCCGATATCAGTCAGCTTGAAGACAATATCGGCTATATGAAGGATTTCAGACCGCTTGATGATAAAGAGCGTGCTGCCGTTTCAAAAGTCGTCAGCATATTAAGGGGCAAGAACCTTATTCCCTGCACCGCCTGCCGCTACTGTACAGACGGCTGCCCGAAAAAGATATCCATTCCCGACCTGTTCTCCTGTATGAACACCAAAAAGCTTACAGGCGACTGGAACCCGAACTTCTACTATGAAGAAGTATACACCAAAAACGGCGGCAGGGCGGGCGACTGCATAAAATGCGGCAAATGCGAAAAGATATGCCCGCAGCATTTGAAGATCAGGGAACTGCTCGAAGAAGTATCCCGTGAGTTTGATAAATAAAAAGGAGAACACACAATGCTTGATACAATACTGACACAAAGAAATGTCAACGTAAACATGAAAATAACAGGCAAGGCGCTTGTCACCCTTGCGGTCACAGCTATGGCAGTGATCCTGCCACAGCTTGTTCATATGGCGCTCGGTCAGCCGGGCGGCGTAAAATGGCTGCCTATGTATCTGCCCGTTCTTGTCGGCGGGTGCCTTTTAGGTACAGGGTGGGGCTTTGCGGCGGGGCTTCTTTCACCGCTTGCAAGCTTTTTTGTGACATCAGCCCTCGGGCTTGATCCCATGCCCGCCGCCGCAAGGCTCCCGTTTATGATGGCTGAACTTGCTGTATTCGCTGTAGTTTCAGGACTTTTCTCAAAAAAGATAGCCAAAAACAGCCTTTGGGCATTTCTGGCAGTTATCTCGGCACAGACAGCAGGCAGGGGAATATTCCTCGCGTCAGTTGCACTTTTTGGCAAGGGCACGCCTTTTACTGTACCTATGATATGGGGGCAGATAAAGACAGGCTTTACAGGCCTTGCACTTCAGGCAGTGCTTGCACCGGTCATCATCATAGCACTTAAAAAGTGCCTGATAAAGGGCGAGAACAATGACTGACCTTGAAAAAGCGATCATTGCCCTTGACGGACACTCCGTCGCGCTGTGCAAAGGCGATAAGCTTATAATACGTGACGGCCGCGGGATATCCCCCCTTATTGAACTTATCGAAAGCGGTGAAGACTTTTCGGGCTTCGCTGCTGCCGATCTTATAATCGGCAAGGCTGCTGCAATGCTCTTTTATAAACTCGGCGTGCGTGAGGTCTATGGCAAGGTGATGTCACGGCAGGGGGCAGCGTTTTTAAGCGTGCATGATATCCCAAAAAGCTGCGGTGAACTTTGTGAGAATATAATAAACCGCAAAGGCGATGATATCTGCCCTATGGAAAAGACCGTTGCCGGTATAAACGATCCCGATGCCGCCCTTGCCGCTTTGAAAAACAAGCTTAACGAACTAAAAGCAGGCAGCAGGCCATAATAAAACAGCAGCGGATAGTTTTTGTAAAAAATTATCCGCTGCTTTTGTCTTTTATTTACAAATTGCCGCACTTGTGGTATAATATAAAAAACTTTCTGTACAGGAGGATATAATATGGATATAAGAAAACTCTCCCCTGCGGGCAGCCAGAAATCGCTGCTCACCTGTCACGAGGATACATCGGTCCTGCATATAGGCACATTGCCGCCGCATAACTACTTTATCCCCTTTGCACCCTCTCAGGATCCCCGCGCCCCGCGTGAAAGTTCACAGCGTTTTGAACTCTTAAACGGCGATTGGGGCTTTACCTATTATGAAAGCATAATAGACCTCCCTCCTGATTTTACATCACTGAAGCCTGCGGGGACTATCCCCGTACCCTCAAACTGGCAGCTTCACGGGTATGATAAGCCACAGTATACAAATGTAAATTACCCTATACCATTTGATCCGCCCTATGTTCCCGATGATGATCCCGTCGGTGTTTATACCAGAAAATACAATTATAAACAGGACGGTATGCGCCGTATCCTCACCTTTGAGGGCGTTGACAGCGCTATGTATCTTTTTGTAAATGACAAGCCTGCGGGTTATACACAGGTCTCACACGCCGTAAGCGAGTTTGATGTCACCGATATGCTCACTGAGGGTGAGAACACTATCTGCGCTCTCGTGCTCAAATGGTGTGACGGCACTTATCTTGAAGACCAGGATAAATTCAGGCTTTCGGGTATTTTCAGGGACGTTTATATGCTCTCCCGCCCCGCAAGGCGCCTTGAAAGCTTCCGTGTGACAGCAGTACCCGAAGCAGACGGCGGCAGGCTCACAGTGTCACTCGGCGGCTTCAGTGCAAAGACCGAACTTTATGACGGTGATAAGCTTCTTATGTCACACGAGGGCAGCAGTGCAGATGTGCATATTGACGGTGTCACCCTCTGGAACAGTGAATCTCCTAAACTGTATGACCTTATCATAACCACTGACAGCGAAGTGATAGCTGAACGTGTGGGATTCCGTAAGGTAAGTATCGAAAACGGTGTATTTAAAATAAACGGCAGGCATTTAAAGCTTTTAGGTGTCAACAGGCACGACAGCTATCCCGATACAGGCTATTATGCCGACAGGGATAAAATGCTTGCTGACCTTAAACTTATGAAACGCCACAACATCAATTCGATAAGGACTTCACACTACCCCAATGCCCCCGAATTCTATAACCTCTGCGATGAACTCGGCTTTTACGTTATCGACGAAGCCGATATAGAGAGCCACGGCGCTGTGAATGTTTATCAGAACCTTAAATGGGATAAAAACGGCGGTACATATAACGGCATTGCACTTTTAGCAAGTGATAAAATGTTTAAGGACGCTGTTCTTGACAGGGAACGCCTGCTCGTTTTGCGTGATGTCAACAGGCCGTGTGTAGTGTTCTGGTCACTTGGCAACGAAAGCGGCTGGGGCACAAACTTTGAAGCGGGTGCAAAGCTTATTAAAGAACTTGACACCACAAGACCTGTCCACTACGAAAGCACCCACAGGCTTGATGACACCCCCGACACAGTGCTCGATATGTGCAGTGAAATGTACGCTTCCACCGAAACCATGCAGGAATTCCTTGCTAAAGAAGACGAAACACGGCCGTTTATCCTATGTGAATACAGCCATGCCATGGGCAACTCCTCCGGCGATTTAGAGGATTATTTTGAAGTGTTCAGTTCAAGCGATCGCTTTATAGGCGGCCTTGTGTGGGAATGGTGCGACCACGCCCTTCCTCTGAGGACAGATGAAAAAGGCAGGATTGAATACGGCTTCGGCGGTGACTTCGGTGAACTTCATCATGACGGCAACTTCTGCGTTGACGGCGTGGTCTACCCCGACAGACGGCCGCACACGGGGCTTCTTGAAATAAAACAGGTCTACCGCCCTGTAAGGGTTTATGCGGGCAGTAAAGCAGGCGAATTTATTTTTGAAAACAAACTTGCATTTACAAACGCCGGCAGTATACTCGATTGCAGGTATGAAATCACAAACCGGAGCGGCACACTTTTCACAGGGAATATAAGCTTCACACTTGAAGCGGCGGGCAAATGCAGTGTTACTGTCCCCGAAGCCTCAAATGATCTTGACAAAACAAGCGATACATACATAAGGTTTATCTTTACATCAAAGTATGAAACAAAATGCTTTGAAAAGGGGTATGAAGTCTGCTTTGACCAGCTTTTGCTCGCAAAAGCGACGGTTTCCCAAAAAGAAAAAACCGCTTCCGGCGAAGTAAGCTTTACCGAAGAACCGCTTGATATAACTATCCATGCAAACGACACGGAATTTGTATTCTCAAAGCGTAAAGCGCAGATCTGTGCAATAAGGCAGGGCGGCAGGGATATTATCAGTAAACCGGTCAGCTTCAACTTCTTCCGCGCCCCGACGGATAACGACGTTATGAAAAACGACTGGTACAGGCTTTACCTCAATGCCCCGACTGCAAAGGTCTATGATGTGGATATCAAAAAGGTAAACGGCTGTGTTGTGATAAATACAAGTGAAGCCTTCGGCAGGAGTATCTTCGAGCCGTTTGCAAGGGTAAAAGCGCAGTATACCTTTGCCCCGGACGGCGAGCTTAAAATATCCGCCGCCCTTGAAGCCACTGAAAAGCTGACCTTCCTGCCGCGCTTCGGCATAAGGCTTTTTGTGGATAAGGGGTTTGATACGGTAAGCTACTACGGCTTCGGTCCTTATGAAAGCTATATCGACAAGCACCGCGCTTCATACATAAGCAACTTTGAACAGAAGATCGAAGATATGTATGAACCCTATATAAGACCGCAGGAAAACTCCTCTCACTGCGGCTGTACCGAGCTTACAGTCAAGGGAGAAAAAACGGACATATACATCACGAACAAAAGCGGCTTTTCCTTTAATGCCTCCTGTTACACCCAGGAAGAACTTGCATCAAAACGGCATAACTACGAGCTTGAAAAGTGTGATGACAATGTTATCTGCATAGATTTCTATCATTCAGGCGTGGGAACAAATTCCTGCGGCCCCGAACTCAAAGAAAAATACCGCGTCCCCCTCCCCCATGCAAGCGGAGAGATCACGCTTTGCTTTAAAAACAAACAGCAATCATAACTACTGCTAAAGCGGTGGTTTGCTATGCAGATATAAGAAATGGCCGGTACCGGCTTGCCCCATCAGGGGGACCGAAAGTCTGGCACGGCATTGCTGCATAAAAATAAAAAGCCACAGCACTTCCGGTTTTATATCAGAAGTGCTGTGGCTTAATGCTTCTATTGAAGTGCGGGATCATGACGGGCCTCTCAACTATTCATTATCAGATCATACACCGAAGCGCAGGGTACATTATCCTGTGCAAGTCTGTCAAGCGTTTTGTCCTTATAAAGAAGCTTTGCGGTATTTACTGCCCTGCTGTTTGTTTCACAGAACTTTCCAAGTACCCTGTCCGATGCGCCGCGCTCTATGTGCCTTAACTCGTAATAGCTTTGAATGGTGAGCTGAAAAAGCTCTGCATTACCGCCGACGTAGATGCAGCTGACATTTTTCCCGATGTAGTATGGATCTGTTTTTGTAAGATGCACCATTCCGCAGTAGCTGTCGTATGCTGCAAAGCGCACCTCCTTTATGTGCCCCATAAGTATCATGCCCATGCACATAGGGCATGGCTCCATAGACGTATATAAAACGGCATCACGGGAGTTGAATTTGTCGGTGTTGAGCCGCCTCAGGGCATTCGCTTCCGCGTGGGATATCTCTCGGTTTACAGTGTCTGCCTCACGGCTGCGGTTTCTGTCGCTTAATATCAGTTTGCCGTTTTTGTCAAAAAGTGCTGCACCTATCGGTGTCGAGCCAAAGCAGAACGCTCTCCACGCCTCGTCAAAAGTCGTTTTCCACTCTGCCGAAAGGTCATTCCACATATTCGTTCCCCTCTTACCTGTCAGACTCAGATCTTCCACTCTGCCATGCTTTGTTTATTACAGCCTCTTTACTATCCAAGCTTTAATACTTCAAGCAGTAAAAGCCATGACATCCCATAGTATGTTATTACCGCAACAAGGTCATTGATCGTTGTTATAAGCGGTCCTGACGCTACTGCGGGATCCACCTTTATCTTTTTGAAAAACAGTGGTATAAGCGTTCCCACTGCGCTTGAAATAAGCATCGCAAGCAAGAGCGAAACCCCTATACACCCCGATACCGCAAACGAAAAAACAGCCGCCTTGCCCTTGAAAAGCATTATATAAAGCCCCACGAGCATAAACGATATAGTCCCTAACAGCACACCGTTGCAAAGCCCGACTTTCATTTCCTTCATCACAAGGTGAAGCTTCTGCCTGAAAGTCAGTGATTCATCCATAAGCACACGTATAGTGACCGCAAGCGACTGTGTGCCGACATTACCCGCCATATCAAGTATAAGCGACTGAAACGCCATTATAAGTGTCAGCTTTGCAACTACCCTTTCAAATGCGCCCACAACACTTGAGACCGCAATACCAAGCCCTAAAAGCACAAGAAGCCACGGAAGGCGCTTTTTCATGCTTTCCTTCAAAGGCTCCCTCAGATCCTCCTCAGCGGTAAGACCTGCAAGCCTTGCGTAGTCCTCGCCCATTTCATCATCAACGACTTCGATGATGCTCTGCGACGTGATAACACCCAGAAACTTATTCTGATCGTCAAGAACAGGCACCGAGCTTTCTGAGTAATCCTTCAGCTTTTCTATGCAGTCATCAATAAGCTCGTTTGCATATACATACGGGAACGAAGTAACTATCAGATCACCAAGGCTGTCAGAGCTTCTTGCGGTGATAAGGTCTTTTAAGTCAATAGCGCCGTAAAACTCGCCGTTCTCGTCAACCGCAAAAAGTGTCGTGATGTTGTCATTGTCCTTTGCCTGCGCTATAAGTTCGGTCATTGCCTGCTTTATAGTCAGGTCATCACGTATTATGATGCAGTTTGTCGTCATTTTGGAACCTATCTCGTCCTCGTCAAACGAAGCGATAAGGCGTATCTCTTTTTTAAGCTCAGGTTCAAGCGTGTCGATAATAAGCGCACGCTTCTGCTTGTCTATTTCACGAAGTATCCCGACAGCTGTATCAGCGTCGATCTCACCTATAAGCGAAGAAGCTTTTTTTATGTCCATCTCATCAATGAACTTCCCCGCCTTATCTTCATCGATATACTCAAATATCTCACCGAGCCGATTTGGGGGTATCACCCGAAAAAGCTTCTTGCGGGCGTTTTCAGACAGTTCGTCAAGAGCGTCGGCAATGTCATTTTCGTGATAATCCTCCAGCTTTGAAAGCAAAGCTTTCGGGGAAATGTTGCTGTTTAAAAGCGTGATTATCTCGCCCTTGTAATCGGGGCGCTGATTATCTGTATCATTGAACAGTTCTCTTTCTTCCATAAATAAACCTCCATTCATAATGTATAAAGGTCATCAAAGCAAAAGCCCGCAGACACAAGTCATGCGGGCAGTATATCTTCAAGGCACGAAAAACGGCATACAAGCGCCGTAATAAGCCAATAATATACACGTTCGCCCGTCTGACCATTGACTGTCACCACTTGTCACCGTCGTCACCTCCCAAAATCATTGTATAAATATTTTAGCATATTATTAACAAAAAGTCAACCCATATCAGCAAAATATGCTCACTGCCGATTTGACTTTTAGAGAAAAATGTGCTATAATAAATTTTGTATAACAATTGAAAGGTACGAACTTATGGCAGACATAGAAAAACTAAGACAAAGCGCAAAAACGCTCGTTATATTCAAAAGTCTTAAAGAAAAGGCGGTCGTAAAAAACCTGCTTAGATTTCTTGAAAAAAAGGATATAGAAAGTTACTGCGATTTTGTCGGGGCTTTGTATAAACATTCAGAAAACCTTACACAGTACATACTAAGGCTTACACTTGAAAACGAGAATTTCTATATGCTTCGTAAGGGCGAGGGCAAAAAAACAGACTTTTTGCTTGATGAATGCCTTGCAAACGAGCTTATGGTCATAGAACAGCTTGCAACTATCCCTTGTGAAGAACTTATTACAGCAACCGGTGCAGACTGTTTCCTGCCCAGGTATAAGACAGAGCCGACAGACTTTTCACAAGTCTACGCGCAGAGGATCCGTGAGATATCCCGCTACGGCTACGGCATATATGCACAGTATAATGTCTTTATGCTCAAAAACGGCGCGATCACGCCTGTTCCCTACCCGGACAATATTCAGCTTTCACAGCTTTCAGGGTATGAAGTTCAGCGTCAGACGGTCATTGACAACACCCTTGCGCTACTTAAAGGCAAGCCGGCAAATAATGTTTTGCTTTACGGCGACTGTGGAACGGGTAAATCTTCAACAGTAAAAGCAATCGCAAACGAGTACAAAAATATGGGCTTGCGGCTTATCGAACTTAAAAAGAGCCAGCTGCACGAATTGCCCGACATAACTGAAACAGTCTGTAAAAACCCCCTCAAATTCATTATTTTCATAGATGACCTTTCATTTACCGAGGACGATAATGATTTTGCGGCATTGAAAGCGATATTAGAGGGTTCTGTGTCGGCATCAGCTGATAATCTGGTAATATATGCAACTTCAAACAGGCGTCATCTTGTCAGGGAAACATTCTCCTCCCGCGAGGGCGACGAAGTACATCTCAACGACACAATGCAGGAATTTCTGTCGCTGTCAGACAGGTTCGGGCTGTCAGTAAGGTACTCAAAGCCCGATAAAACGTTATATCTGAAGGTCATCGACGCACTTGCAGAGCAGTACGGAATAGAAAAAGACAAGGACGAGCTTCATAAACGCGCAGAAGCCTTTGCGATAGAACGCGGCGGCAGAAGCCCGCGGACAGCCAGACAGTTCATCGAATACCTGAAAGGAACGGAATAAAATGACAGAATTTAAGAAGGTCAGCGGCAGCCTTGAAATAGTCAGGATAGCTTGTCTTGCTAACCAAATTTTTGGACAGCATTTCTCGCGGTTTATGCCAAGGCCGCAGATAGATTATATACTTGACAGCTATAATTCCTTTAAAACAATTAACGAGAGGATAAATACAGGCGGCTACAGCTACTATTTCATAAATTCCGATAATAGACAAGTGGGATTTTTTGCGTACTGTTCACGGCTTGGTGACACTTTTGAGATAACCGAGATAGGAATGATAAAGAAGCAGCGCGGGAAAGGAAACGCAAAAAAAGCACTGAAATTCATCAGAGAACAGGCAGAAGCCGCAGGGCAGCGGACTTTAAAAATCAAAGTGGACAAAAAGAATGAAACTGCGGTAAAAGCGTTCACAGCGCTTGGTTTTGAGGAGATCGGCGAGGAACAGGAAAAGCTTTCGGGTGACTATTTTGTCGAGAAGGCTGTCCTTGCTTTAAGCCTTGAAAAACACAAGGACGATGAAGAACTCGCAGATGTATAAAGCGGTAAATTGAGTTAGGATTGATAAGATTTGGGAAGAAAAAAAACGGACAATAACGATAATCAGCTGCTTGGGATAGTTGCAGTGATCGTGATAGGAATATTTGTCATCGGCGTGATAATAATATTCGCAAAAAGCTTGTTTTCGGGCATAGACAAAGATGTCCCGAAAGGGATCGACACGGGGACGATCGCAGGGGCAGGAAGCATCAGTAAGATCGCATCGGAACAAGAGTCCCAAAAATCGCCCGAAAATAGCAAAACCGGAAAGAAAACCGAAACATCAGCTGAAACTACGACCACGACAGCAGAACCGACAACGAAAACTGTTTTAGAATATGCCTACCTGCTCGACAAGCCTGCGGAAGACGGCGAGCATATAATATGTATGTCGCCCGGGATCGAGGTAACGCTTCTTTCCGCTGAGGACGAAAACGGCTATGTCAAGGCAACGTTCAATAATATGGGCACACAGCTGACCGGCTATGTCCATAGTTCATATATAGCGTAAATGCGTTATTTACGGGAGATCACATTCGACGACGGCAAAACTATCGATGCCGTTATCGACATTGGCAAAAGGAAGAATTTGTATATTCAGATCGTCGAAGGCCAGCTGATAATTAAATCGCCGCCTAAGCTTGACGAAGCACAAATGATAGGATTTGTTAAGTCAAGAGAGGACTGGATCTTCAAGTCCGTCGAATCGAGCAAGGCAAAGCCAAAGCGCCTCCAAAGCTTTGAAAACGGCGAGGAATTTACACTTCTCGGCAGGATCGTAAGGCTTGAGTATATATATCCAGAAAAGTACAAAAAAGCGTACTTTGACGGAGTTTCACTTAAAGTGTCCGTAAACAGGCATTCGCCGGACATAGATTCGATAAAGCGCGACTGCACGCAATTTATAAACGATTTTGCAAACAGCGAAATAAAAGAAAGCTGCACAAGGCTAATACAGATAACTAAACTCTGTCCAAAAAAGATCACCATTAAAAAAAATGAAAAGCTGCTGGGGAAGATGTTCGTCAAACGGGGCGATCTCTCTGAACTTCTATCTTTTTGAACAGACTAAGGAACAAATGGATTACGTGGTGATCCACGAGCTTTGCCACCTTGTGCATATGAACCATAGTGAAAAATTCTGGACACTTGTATCAAGCTTCTGTCCGGAATGGAAAAGAATAAGAAAAGAACTCAACTACAATGATTAAAGGAGTAATGATCATGAAGGCAAAAAGAATTTCAGCAGTGCTTCTAAGTTTATTATTTGCCGTAAATGCTTGTGCCTGCGGTGACAGCAGCAGTTCATCAAACGGCAGCAGTGTTACACAGACTAACGAAAGCAGCACCGCCTCTCAGCCCGCAGAAGGCTTTAAAACCACGACTGACGGCTCTGCCAGAGTCAAAATTGAACAGTCCGATTTTACGGTCAGCGGCAAAAAGCTTTGGCTCAACGGTGTCAATGCGCCGTGGATAAAATGGAATGATTTCGGCGGCAGCTTCAGTTTTATGGAGTGGAACGAGCACTTCACAAAGCTTCACGAAAACGGCGTAAACTGTGCAAGGGTGTGGATATCCTGCAACGGTGAAGTCGGCATGGATATTGCCGATGACGGCAGCTTCAGCGGGGCAACAGATCAGTTCTGGGCTGATCTTGATGAGCTGTTTGCCATTGCGGAAGCAAACCAGATCTACATAATGGCAACTGTACAATCTTTTGACCACTACAAGGACGATGACAATGTTGACAATTCAAAGGAAAAGTTTGAAGCCTGGCGAAATCTTATTCAGGACGGCGATAAAACTGACAGCTATGTTGACAACTTTATCGTTCCGCTTGTAAAGAGATATGGTGACAGTGATTATTTTTGGTCAGTTGATCTTTGCAATGAACCTGACTGGATCTATGAAAATAAGGAATGCGGCAACATAAGCTGGGAACACCTCAGTTCTTACTATGCTAAAGCAGCTGCGGCGATACATGAAAACTCCGATGTGCTTGTGACCGTCGGAATGGGTATGCCTAAGTATAATTCCGATCAGATACAGGGCAATGTTATTAGCGACGATTATTTGAAGACCGTTTTAGGGGACAGTTCAAAATACAAGAGCGAGCTTGCTTTTGTTGATTTCTATTCTACACACTGGTACCCGTGGGAGGAAGGTTCGGGGCTTGGCAACCCGTTCAAGCAGACGCCCGAAGAATTCAAGCTTGACACTGATAAGCCGATCGTTATCGGTGAATGCCCGGGAACGCCCAAAAACGGGACACTTGAGGAACAGTACGATTCCGCATATTCACTTGGATACGACGGCGTTCTTGCGTGGAAGTCAAGCGGGCAGAATGACGGCAACGGTCTTATCGACGACATAACACCCGCCACAAACCATATGGCCGAGGCCCATGCCGACGAGGTATTCCCTCTGAACGCCGGGTAAGAGAGAAAAATATTGTACTATTTGGAAAGGATTGATTTTATGCGTAAGGGTATTGTGACATCACTTACACTTGCAGGCGCTATGACACTCGGCGTTTTTAACGTCGGGGCAGAAGATCATCAAAAGCAAAGCAGAAGCTATATGAGCGCTGTTCTGCTTGGAACTGACAGCAGCGGCATCAAAGGCTCGTTCAAGTCGATAACTGATATCCGCGCTGTTTCGTCGCTTACTTTTACGGTGAAAGCTGACAGTGAAGCGGCGCAGAAGGCTTTAAACGGCGAAATATCCATAACGGGCACGCTTGGCACACAGACTTCCTCGGGGACAGTCACCCACGAGTGGTCTTTCACCCCTTATAAGACCGACGAAAACGGCGAAGTGCTTTACGACGACGACACGCTTTTGCCGATCTCAGACAGAGAAGTCACCTTTGAAAAGATAAATGATGATTTCTACACCGCAACTATCGACGAGCCGCAGGGGTTCTTCGGTGACGATGACACCTTTGCTTCCGTTTGGTTTGACTGCGATAATGATGATTATGATATTACGCTTTCGGGTATCGTGCTTTCATTTGATGATTCGCAGATGACTAAAGATGTAAAAAACTGTACTGTTACGCTTTCAACGGCAAATTACACTTACAACGGAAGTGCCAAAAAGCCTGCGGCGGTAGTAAAGTACGGCAGCAAAACGCTTAAAGAAGGCACAGACTACACCCTCACCTATGCTTCAAACGTCAATGCGGGAACAGCTTCGGTCACTGTAAAGGGTATCGGAAAGTATAAGGGTACAAAAAAGAGTACATTTACTATATCTCCCGTTCCGATGTCGGCTGTAACTGTCAGCCTGCCAAAAACAAGCTACGCTTACACAGGCAAGTCTATCAGCCCTGTTGTTTATGCCATGCTTGGCAGCAAGGTACTCACTTCGGGGACCGATTACAAGGTTTCATATTCTGCTAATACCGCTATCGGAACCGCTACGGTGAAGATAACAGGCAAGGGCAACTACACAGGGACGGTTTCAAAAACTTATAAGATAGTCCCCGCAGCAACAACGCTCAAATCCGTCACTTCCGCCGCTGCGAAAAAGGCGGCTGTCAAGTGGAATAAGAATTCAAACTGCGACGGCTACCAGATAATGTATTCGACAAGCAGCAGTTTCAGCAGCAAGTCATACAAGAATATAGGTTCCGGCACACAGGTTTCAACAGCCCTGACAAATCTGACTTCCGGCAGGACTTATTATGTCAGGATACGTGCTTTCAAAAAGGTAAACGGCACTAAGGTATACGGTGCGTACAGCGCATCAAAGGCGGTAAAAGTCAAATAAGTTTTCAGGACTGTACAACTTTTTGTACAGTCCTCAGTCTGTTGATAAAGCAGTATTTTTTTGGTGAATGCATATCCGAAGGGGTTTGGGGGCACTTGCTTACTTCGTGAGCAGGAAAAGTCCCCAAAATAGGGCGTGGACAGCATTTGAGAGTATTCACTTCATTTTCGCGCATCACAAAAACAGAGTTTTGCGACAAGCAGAGGACTGTACAACTTTTTGTACAGTCATTTTTATTTGCTTGCTGTAAAACAAATGTTCTTCTGTAATTATTATACACCCGTCACTGTCTGCTGTCAACCTTATCTGACCATATTTGTAACTGATGTACACAAGTTGCATTAAATATTTCGGTATTTATATAAAAAATATGTTAAAAAAGCTTGAAATTTATTTAAAAAAATGATATAATAAACCTACAGCGGCTGGCTTTTACGGCCATTGCCGCACCAGAAAGCGAGGTTAATGGCTATGTTTAATTTTCCAAAAGGGCTGTACTGCGATATACGTATCGAACATACAGACAGCGCTTCATATTACGTACAGAACAGTGAAGTCATGCAAAACAGTGAAACCTCTGTAGCGGGCGCTATGATAAGGGTTTATGACGGCAGGCTCTGGTATACAAGTGTCACAAATGACCTTCAGGCGGTACAGGACGAGCTTGATAATTTAGCATCTGTTGCACAGCCTGATGATAACATCGAAAACAACCCTGTTGTTAAAATGTTTGAAGTTCACAAGGACACCGTTTTGAAATTCGAGGGCGATAATGATCTTAGAAAAACCACCCGTGAAATGCGGGAAGATCTTGTAAAGCGCTGTATCGACGCTTGTGACTGTGACAGCTTTGATGAAATAAAACAGTGGGGCGCTTCATGCAGCTATGAGCACAAAATAAAAGAGTTTTATTCAAGCAAGGGCGCTGAAATAAAACAGGATATGCAGCAGTGCTTTGTACATATGTTTTTTGATATAGTTATAGACGGGATCACCACGACAGGTTCACACGCCATTACGGGATTTGATTTTGACAGTGTAAAGGGGCGTGAAGATGAGATAGTCAAAAAGCGTGACAGGTTCCTTGATTATGCTAAGAATGCTGTTGATGTCACACCGGGCGAATACGTCTGCGTGCTTGCACCCGAAGTTACGGGTATGTTCACGCATGAAAGCTTCGGCCATAAGAGTGAGGCTGACTTTATGCTCAACGACAAGACGCTTCGCGATGAATGGGAAATGGGCAAAAAAGTCGGCAGTGAGCTTGTGTCTATCTGCGACAGCGCAAGCGCATACGGCGTGACACACCGCGGCGATATCGCATATGATGACGAGGGCACAAAGCCTAAGGAAACATGGCTTATAAAAAACGGTGTGCTTACAGGCAGGCTTCATGATGCAAACAGCGCAGCAGCACTCGGCGAGGAGCTTACAGGCAATGCAAGGGCGCAGGATTTTGGCTTTGCACCTATGGTAAGAATGACAAATACATATATGCTCCCCGGTGACAGAACACCTGAGGAAATAATTTCCGAGGTAAAGGACGGGATATATATTTTCGGCGTTATCTACGGAACAGGGCAGAGCACTTTCACCTTGAAGCCAAGCTGCTGCTACAGGATAACCGACGGCAAGCTTGACACGCCTGTAAGGGTAAATGTCGTAAACGGCAGTGTTTTCCAGACGCTTTTTGACATTGATGCGATCGGCAACGACATTACCTTCTGTGATACAGGGACCTGCGGCAAAAACGGTCAGGCAATGCCGGTATCAGATGCAGGACCGACTATAAGGGTAAGAAAGCTTACGGTAAACTAAGGAGAGCATGAATATGGAAAGAGAAAAAATATCATCACACTACACCTTCTGTGAAGTGCAGATAGAAGAAAGCAAAATAAAAGCCTTCAATAAGGACAGCCGCACAAATAATTCATTCCGTGTTTATGACGGCGAATATGCGGGGATACAGTATATCCAGGGCGGCAATGATGACGAGGCAGGCTTTAAGAAGGCTGCTGACAATCTGAGCATAAAGCGCCCGTATAAGTTCACCCTTGAAACAGGCAGGCGCAGCCGTGACAAGACAGAGCGTGACTACACAGACGGTGACGTAATGGACATTGCAAAGCAGTCTGTAGAATACCTTACAAGCCATTACCCTGATTTCAAGTTTTCGGGCAGTATAAACTCGCATAAAAGAAATATTACTATGAAAAACACCCTCGGGCTTGATTATTCAAATACCGACTGTCAGCTAAGCATTTCGATAACCTACAAGCACAAGGACAGCAAAGACCTTGACGACGGATATTTCAGCATAGGGCAGAGGGATTTTGATTTTAAGAAATTCACCGACATGGCTGACAACCATCTTCAGGGCTTTGAAAACTTAGCCGAGCTTCCTGACGAACTTATAATACAGCAGCAGTATTACGAATATTTATCAAAGCTCAGCGAAAGCCTGAATGCTGAGGATCTTGCGCTCGACACTTCGCTTCTTACGGGCAAGGTCGGGGAAAAGGTCTTTGCGGACGGTTTTACGCTCTCACACGATGTATCGGACAAGGAAACATGGTTTACACCGTTCTTTGACGGCGAAGGCGTTGTGCAGGAAGGAGACAAGCGTGTATACATTGAAAACGGCGTACTTCTTAGCGGCTATGCCGACAAGCGCACAGCTGCAAAATACTCTCAGCCCCACACAGGAAGTGCGGGCTTTAACCTCAATGATGTGCCGTATAACGGATATCTCAATCTAAGGATAGCGCGCAGCGACAAAAAGGTCAGAGAACTGCTTGATAACCGCCTTACAGTCGTGCCGATACTTGCGGCGGGCGGCGGGTATAATGAAAAGGGCGATTATGTCACCCCTGTTCAGAAAGCCTTCCTATGTGACGGTGAGCGTTTTATAGGCAGGCTGCCTGAGTTTGCGATAAAGGGCAATATGTTTGATATTTTCGGCAGCGGTTTTATCGGCGTAGGCTCTGACAACCCCGTCTTCAATGACAAGCAGATACTTATGAAAATGGATTACAGCAAATAACAGAAATGACCGTCCGGGAACCCCCGGGACGGTCATTTTTAATTCACCCTATCAGCTCGTTCATCTTATCGATCAATGAACCGAAAAGCTTCAGAGCGTCGCTTATAGGCTTTGTTGTCGCCATATCAACGCCCGCACCGCGAAGCAGTTCGATAGGATCCTTTGAGCACCCGCCCGAAAGGAAACCGATATAATCCTTAACTGCTGTTTCGCCTTCATTTAATATACGCTGTGAAAGCGCTATCGCCGCACTGTAGCCTGTTGCATACTGGTAAACGTAATAGTTATAGTAAAAATGCGGTATACGTGCCCATTCAAGCCTGATCTCGTCATCAAGCACCAGCCCGTCGCCGAAGTAGAGTTTATTAAGCTCGCCGTATATCTCACACAAGGTATCAGCCGTAAGTGTTTCACCTGCGGCACAAAGCTCGTTTATTTTAAGTTCAAATTCCGCAAACATAGTCTGCCTGTAAAGCGTCGTGCGGAACTGTTCAAGGAAGTAATTAATAAGATATGCCTTCTGCTTTTTATCCTCTGTCGTTTTCAGCAGGTACTGCATAAGAAGCGCTTCGTTGCAGGTCGATGCGACTTCCGCCACAAATATAACATAATCGCTGTACACAACGCTCTGCTTCTTATTGGAAAGGTAGGAATGAATAGCGTGCCCCATTTCATGCGCTAAAGTGAACATACTGTCAAGGTTATCCTTATAGTTTAAAAGCACATACGGGTGAACCCTTGCCCCTGCCGAGTAAGCGCCGCTTGTCTTGCCCTCGTTTTCATAAACGTCTATCCAGCGGTTATCAAAGCCCTCGCGCATTATTTTAAGGTAATCCTCCCCCAATGGTTCAAGGGCTTTAAGGACAGTTTCCTTTGCCTGCTCAAAGGGTATCTTCATATCGGCATCTGCTGCCATATTTGCGTATATATCGTAAAAATGCAGTTCGTCAACACCCATGAGCTTTTTTCTCAAGTCCACATATTTGTACATATAATCCATATTTTCGTGGACAGCTTTTATAAGGTTTGTATACACCTCTACAGGCACTTCATTATCATCAAGTGCAGCTTCGAGCGAGGAGGAATAGTTCCTTGCCTGCGAGTAGAACTGCACGCTTTTTATCTGTGCAGAAAGTGTTGCCGCCATAGTATTCTTAAAGCTGCCGTAGGTCTTATACATAGCTTCAAACGCTGACTTCCTCAGCACCCTGTCAGACTGATGCATAAGCGGGACGTAGCTGCCGTGTGTGACCTGGTGCGCCTTGCCGTCCTTATCATAAGCATCGGGGAAACGCATATCGGCATCAGAAAACATTGAATATATATTTTCAGGGCTGCCCATAGCGTCCCCTGCAAGTGCCAATATACGTTCTTCATTTTCGGAAAGGATATGCTCTCTTTTTTTCCTTATTCTGTCAAACTTCAGCTTATAGAGCGAAAGCCCGGGGGCTTCACTGTAAAGCTCGTTCATTCTGTCGTCGGGGATAGCCGTGATCTCAGGCGTTTCAAAGCTGCCTGCGGAATTTATCAGCACATAAACATTCATCAGCTGCCCGACCATTCCCTGATAGCGGGAAACTGCGGTGTCTTCGTCGCTCTTTCTTCTTGCGAAGTTACCGAGGTTATCTACAAGCACAGATATATCATCACTGAGCTTTAAGAATTCAAGCAATGTCTGCCCGCTTTCGCCGAGCCTGCCCTTATACGACATAAGCTTTGAGGGGATATCCCTAAGCTTTTTAAAATCCTCCACCCATGCGTCATCTGTCGGGTAGATATCCTCTGTTGCCCAGGTATATTCTGCTTTGACCTCACTTCTCTTAGGTATTCTGTTATCCATAGCGTACTTCCTTTCTGTTTATCGCTAAGACTATTATACACCAAAGAGCCGCATTTAGCAAGCATTTTTTGTAAAACAAAAGGACAGCCTTACAGCTGCCCTTTGTTTGTGTAAAAATTTTGGAGAGGATGAAATGAGCTAAGGAGTTTTTCACTTAGTTTTTCATTCTTTTCTTTCTATTGCTCTACAATTATTATTATATACCAATATATCCTAAATAGCAACAACAAAGAAATTACATTTTACTACAAAACAGTTACAATCGTCCAAAATCATCAAAATATGCGGTTTTTCGCATACTTTACGCCACAAAATATTGTATTCAGCCGACACCGTACATTTTTCTGTACTCTTTCATAGCGCCGAGGTATTCCCTGCCCTCTACTATGCCGTCCTCTATCGCCTTTATTATATCATTTATATTAACGATAGAGTACACCTTAACGCCGAAATCCTTATACGCCTGCTCAACTGCCGAAAGCTCGCCTTCAAGCGACTTTTCCATTCTGTCAACTGTGATGACCATAGCGGTGACATCTACATCTGCGGCACTCTTTAGCTTTGGCAGGCTCTCCCTGAGTGCCTTGCCGGAGGTCATAACATCGTCGATAATAACAACCTTTTCGCCGTCTGCAAGTTTTTTGCCGACGAACATACCGCCCTCGCCGTGATCCTTTGCTTCCTTACGGTCAAAGCAATAATTACAGTCGATACCGTACTTATCGGCAAGTGCGGTAACAGCTGTAACAGCAAGCGGGATCCCCTTATAAGCAGGCCCGAAAAGCGTCTGCGCCTGTATACCGTTTTCCTTTATGCAATCAGCATAAAACCCGCCGAGCTTTGAAAGCTGTGAACCCGTCTTATAGTTTCCGCAGTTGATAAAATAGGGTGCCTTTCTGCCGCTTTTAAGCGTAAACTCGCCGAATGTAAGCACGCCGCATTCCACCATAAACTTAATAAAGCTTTCCTTGTAAGTCATAAACATCTTCCTTTCAAAAATTCTCCACGGAAAGAATCCCGTGGAGAAAAGACTCAGTCACTGTTTGCCATTGAAGCGTCACCGCTTGTTGAACGGTATGCATAGTCACGCCTGTAATACTTTTTGTAGTAACCGCGCTTATAGGTCGCTGTATCCTCGTTGATAGCGGTAACTATTATACCGAGGAGCTTGCCGTTTGCAAATTCTATAGCAGCAGTCGCGCGGGTAACTTCATCATAGGTAGCAACGCCCGAACGTGTTACCAATGCAATGCCGCCGATATACGGGCTTAATGTAAGCGTATCTGTTACGACATTGATAGGCGGTGTATCTATGATTATGTAATCATAATATTTTGTAAGTTCCTCTAAAAGTATCTTCATATTCTCACTTGCAAGCATTTCAGAGGGGTTAGGCGGTATCGGCCCGCTTGTGATAATATCAAGGTTTGCGGATTTTGATTTGAGTGCCTGTTTGAAGGAATCTATACCGCCAAGGAGTGTTGAAAGCCCCTTATCGTTTTTCACCTTGAAATTCCTGTGCTGTACGGGTTTACGCATATCAGCATCTATCAGCAGAACCTTCTTGCCAGCCTGTGAGAAAACGATAGCAAGGTTTGCAGCGGTAGTTGACTTACCCTCACCCGCATTAGCGCTTGACACAGCGAATATCTTTGAGCGCTGTGTGGCAAGTGCCATTACTATATTTGTTCTTAATGTCTTATAAGCCTCCGTTACCTGGAAGGGAACATTTTCATCATAAAGAGTAAATCTCTTTTTATTGTTTGTCTGCTTGTTCTTTTTAAATCCGGCCATTATTTATAGTACCCTCCCTTAGCTTCACTGCTTTCAAAATCGGGTATCTCGCCCAGGATAGGATAGTCAAATCTTGTTCTGAGGTCATCACCTGTTCTTATCGTATTATCAAGCAAATGTGCAAGGACCACAATACCCGCCGAGAGCACAAAGCCGATAGCAAGGCCGATAATAAGGTACTTCTTCATATTCGGGCCTGACGGTGATGTAGGCACCTTTACAGAGCCGATAGCTTCGACCGAGCCTGCGTGGGTGACACGCTTTATTTCTGTTGAGCCGATATCACGCATAGCGTTGCATATTGAAACGCACAGCTCAGGGCTTTTGGTAGTTACACTTACAAGCATGACCTCAGTATCTTCTTCCGAAGAAAGTGTGATACAGCTTTTAAGTGACGACGGCTTAACAAAAGCATTGCCGTCTTCATCATAGTCTATTGCAAGGTAATCGGAAAGGTCATCCTCACCATATTCCGCAAGCAGCTTTTCGCCGACCTTTTCAAGCACAGCGTCATTTTTCAGTATTACTATATATGTCTGAACAAGGCTTCTTGATGTATTGACATCCTGAAGATTTACCGTCTTGTTCGTCTGGTCATTTGAGTTCTTGACATACATTGAAAGTTTAGATGTATATTGAAGCGGAAGTACGAATTTTGCATATGCAAATGCTATAGCGCCGAACACAAGCGTTATAAGCACGATAAACTTCCACCTTTTGAGCAGAGCACCAAATAACTCACTCAGGTCAATTTCCTTTTCTTCTTCATTCATTTAGATTAAACTCCTCCTGTTTCTATGTTTGACCTAACTTATTAATTATATCATTTTTTCTAACCATTGTCAATAGTTCGACAAGGCTAATTTGTCGGAAAATGTGCCAAATATATCCAATGAACCGTTCATTTCTTTGTTGTAGTTGTCTTAGGTGCTGACTCAACGGCGGAAGAATCTATCCACCCGTATTCTGAGCCGTTTACGGCAATATAATACCATTTTCCGCTTTGGGCAAGTGCCGAAAAGCCCGTTCCCGCGGGAATAGTCTTTATCTTTGAATACTCTGTCGAGGGGCCGTAGCGCACATCAGCTTCCTTAGAAGTGCGCAAGCCCTTTGCTATAGTGAAATACTCATCACTCTTAGGCGACTGCAATATATTAAAAGCAGACCTTGTCGTAGTAGTGGTCGTCGTCGTTTTGATCTTTTCGTTTGACATCCTGGTTGTAGAACCGCTTGTTATCGGCACACGGCTGAGCTTTTCGGGATCAAAATCGTCCCTGTGTGCAGTTGTTGTGGTGTTTGCCTTGCGCTCACCCTTAACGGAATAATCCCTTGTGGTAGTAGTCACCCTCACCCTTTCTGCGGTGGTAGCGGTAGTCGTGGCTTCCTGCTCGTGCTTGCCTACAAGTTCATCAAGCACCCCGCAGGCGGTCATATTCACTGCCGACAAAAAAGCAAGCATCAGCAGTGGGACCTTTTTAATTTTTTTCATTACACATCTGTCCCTTGTATTATTATAAAATAAGCGCCAAAGCGTTTTCATAGAATATTTTATCCTTCATATCGTCACTTATGTGAAGCGCTTCTATCTTTTCCTTTATCTTCACAGGTGAAGCCCACGGGCAGTCGCTTGCAAAAAGCACCCTGTCAGCGCCGTGGCGAAGTATTATCTTTTCCATAAGCGAGCTGTCACATTCCTGAGTGAAAGCCGTATCAAAATAGACCTGCCCGTCCACGCCCGCAAGCGTATCAAGAACACTTTCCCACATTCTGTTAGCGCCGAGGTGTGCAAGTATTATCTTCATATGCGGGAAGGCTTTTATCACCTTCAGTGCACGCTGAGGGGTACAGTGTATCTCGCCTGGCGAATAATAATCAAAGCCTGAGTGAAAAAGCACAGGCAGTGATAATTCCTCACAGCGCTTATAGATCGGCAGCATTTTTTCATCGTCAATTTTAAACCCCTGATAATCGGGGTGGAATTTAATGCCGTAAAGACCTTTTTCCTTTATGACCGACAGTTCGTCAAGAACATCCTCTGCATCAGGGTGAACACTGCCAAACGGGAGTATACGTTCACTTTTCACCCCTGCCGCCCAGTCAGTGATAAGCCGCTGCTGCGAGGGCTTTGTGGCGATCGACAGGATAACAGCTTTATCTACGCCCCATTCATCAAGGCGTTTTTTCGTGTGCACAAGAGTGCCGTCGGTAAGCGGGGCAAGCCCCGAATTTGCGCTAAGTGACGACAATGCACGCGCCGCTATTTTTTCACTGAATGCATGAACATGAAAATCAATAAGCGTGACCTCCACACCTCCCCAAAAGCCCGCATAAATACATTATATCACACATTTACGCCCTTTTCAATAGGAATTTTGCACCTATTTACAAAAAATTATCATAGGAAACAACCGCTTTACGGTTTTGCGGCATATATACTTGCATATTTTTCGCAAATATGCTATAATGTAATTTATCCGGATATCTTACAGGAGGAGATCACAAATATGGACGTTTATAAGGAACAGAATGTAGTCAGGGCACAAAGCAGCAATGACCGTTTTGCAAAGATAGCAATAGTTGTGATAGGGCTGATAGCCGCACTTGCCGTGTTTATGCTCACAGCACAGTTCGGTGTTGCGGGGATAGGGCTGTTTTTATCGGCTGGCGTTTTATTTGCGGCATATTACATCACTACAGGGTTTGATAACGAATACGAATACCTGCTGACAAACGGCGAAATGGATTTTGACAAGATAATCGCACAGCGCTCACGCAAGCGCCTTATCACCATAAAACTTGACACTGCCACGGAATTTGCAGAGTTTGATGAAAACACAAATATCGAGCAGGGCGCATCAGTCGTATCGGCTGATGACAACACAGGTGAGGGCATATGGTATTTAAGGGTAGACCACAAGGATTTAGGGGACACCTATATACTGTTCACACCGGACGAGGAAATGCGCGAGGTGATAATTAAATTCCTCCCCCGCGCACTTGCCGCAAAGGTAAGGCGCGGGCAATGACAATAGGCACAGATATCGCTTCAATTGAGCGTATGCGAAAAAGTGCAGGGCGTGAAAGCTTTGTAAAGCGTGTGTTTTCACAGGCCGAGCGTGAGATGTTTTTACAAAAGCGTGATCCTGCGCCCTCAATGGCGGCAAACTGGGCAGGTAAGGAGGCTTTTGCAAAGGCTCTCGGCACAGGAGTGAGAGGGTTTGAGCTTAACGAGATAGAAATACTCCGTGACACGCTCGGGGCGCCGTTTGTAAGGCTTTGCGGAAATGCAAGGCTTGAAGCTGAAAAAAGGGGCATAAAAAAAATACACATTTCCCTTTCACACGAACGGGATTACGCAGTGGCATTTGTGGTGACAGAATAAAAAACACCCCGTATGAGCGGTGGGTTTAAAGAAGTTTATGTGTTTTATCGGGGGAAACCTTTCTGAAGAAAGGTTCTCCCCCGAACCCCCTTCCAAAGACTTCTAATTTATTTTTTCATAAAGGGCAAGACGCCGGGGAGAACCCTTTTTCAAAAGGGTTTCCCCCAGTAGAACACGTAAGCCCTTTTAAGCCCGCCACCCATAAGGGGTGTTTTTATTTTCTTCTGCTGTTTATTCGTTCGCTCAGCTGCAAAATACGGTCTTTGTATTTAATGCGGTTTTTTCTGGTGATAAGAAGACTCACAGGTGCTGCTGCCGCTGTAACGGCAAGCCCTGCCGCGCTTAATACAAGCCCTGCATAAAAATGTGCCGAGCTTACCATATAGTTTATACTTAGCGCAAGTATAACAGTACCTATTATACCTATCGCGATACCCGTGACAGTCCCCGGGAGTTCAGCACGCTTATCGAGCCTGTAAAGCTCTTTAAGCTCCTCGTCGGGTTTTTCCTCCCTGTATTTTGAAGCTATGCGTTCTGCTTCGTAGTTTTTCTGCGGGGAATAGGTGTATTCAAATCTGTCACTGTTCATTGCCGTTTTCCGCCCTTTCTCTGACTGCATTAAGCCTGTGCGTACCATTGATCACCATATATGATGCTATAATAAAAACTGCCGCAAAAACCACAGCACCGGTTATTATGTTCATAATATCTCTGAAATTTTCCTCGTCATTGCTGCCGAAGGCATGGAGCATTGTCGCCTGAAGCGAATACATAGAAACGAGCGCACCTATCATATTAAGGTCCTTAGCGGCTGAAAGAATAGCGTTATCCCGCCTGCGGAAAGACACGACATTTGCCGCCGAGGATATAAAGCAATAAAAAGTAAACGCCGCCGATATTATCGTCATAAGCCTTGAATGATAGTTGTAGCCCCCGTTTTTTATAACAACTACAGCAATGCCTGCTATTACTATATTAAGCGCCATTACCATGCACCCGCAAAGGCGGTATGCCGCATACTCGTAAAGCTTTCTGTCAGTGTAGGAGGAAGCCGCCGACTTGCTCTCACGCACCCTTATCATAAGCGTAAACCTTATGACACCGACAAGCAGAAAATACACACCGAGTGTAACGAACCACAGAGAACGGTTATGAATGCCGAGCACACCGTTATAGCAAGCATACAGAAGATTTATCGCAAGCCCTGTATAAAGCGCAGTTTCCGCACGAAAATCCCGGCTTTCAAGGTAAAGCCCTGTGTACTTATATCTTCGCATAAAGCCCTTTACCGCCCGAACAGCGGCAAGCTCGTCACCTGTTGCAAGCTCCTTTATGCGCCTTACAAGCTTTTTGAAGCTTATGACCGTGACTGTAAGTGCATACGCCGATAACAGGTATGCAAAAAGTGACACAGGGTTTTTGGGCGCAAGGGCAGAGAGTGCAAATACCGTAACAGGCAGTGCAAAGATGTCACAAAGCACTATCACATAAAGCGGGGGCTTTAGTATATGTTTAATAACTTTTTTTATGTTCATCTGTATTTTTCCTGATACTCACAAGGAACGTACTGCCCTCACCAAGCTTTGAGCTGACAGATATCTCGCTGTTTGTGATGTCTATTATCCGCTTTACCAGTGCAAGCCCAAGACCGTTCCCGCGGGAAGCGTGAGAGGTATCCCCCTGATAGAATTCTTCAAAGATATGCCTGCCCGTTTCGCTGTCCATTCCACAGCCTGTATCACTGATACCGACCTTTGCAAAGCCGTCCTCCTCGTATACTTTAAGGGTGACGGTACCGCCCTCGCCGGTGAACTTCAAAGCGTTTGATAAAAGGTTATGCCACACCACACTCAAAAGCTCCGGATCGGCATTTATCATAACGCCGTCGGTAATATCCGTTTCAATGTTTATGCCATTGCTTTCCCACTCGTTTTCAAATTCAAGCATACATTCTGCGACCTGCTCGCTCAGGTCATATCGCCTGACATCGGGGAATATCTGCTGGTTTTCAAGCTTGTTGAGTTTAAGGATGTTCGTTATAAGCTCTGCAAGCCTTTTGGATGCCGCATCTATAGCGCGGGCGTATTCCTGCCTTTCCTGATCGCTTAACCCATCACGTTCAAGCAGCGCCGCATAATTCCTTATAAGCGCAAGCGGCGTCTTCATTTCGTGTGAAACGTTGGATACAAAATCCGTCCTTAACGTTTCTACCCCTGCAAGCTCATCGGTCATTCGGTTTATATTGCTGATTATATCATTGTACCTGTTTGTTCCAAGCGGATCATACAGCGGCTTTATCTTATAGGTAAAATCGCCGTCGGTTATTCTTTCAAGCCCCTTTGAAATACGTGACACGGGCTTGTCGACGGTCAGCTTTCGGCCAAGGGCTTCAAGTCCCTGAACGATAAGCGCTATAAAAACAGCGTTGCCGAACGTCACAGCGGCGCTTGAACGTATATCCTCCTCCTTCATATCAATGCCGTGGAAAAACAGCATGAATGACGAAGTAAGCACAAATGCTATAAACAGAAATATCAGCAAAAAGCGCATAAACGAATAAAGCCTGCCCCTGTTCATTTTATTACCGCCTTATAACCGAGCCCGTGAACTGTGACGATCTCAAAATCCTCACAGTGCTCGAATTTTTCCCTCAGCTTTCGCATATAAACATCAACGCTTCTGAGGCCCGAGGTCGCTTCTATATCCCAGAACTCATTCATAAGCTGTGAACGTGTAAAAGTCTTTTTCGGGTAAGAAAGCAGTTTGTACAGAAGATTGAACTCCCTTACCGTCAGCGGGATCTCCTCACCGTCATAGGTACAGCTTTGCTCGTCACTGTTCATGGTCAGCCTGCCGACTTTGAGCTCTTTGTCAGTCTTTATATTTGCTCGCCTGAGGATCGCACCTATTTTAAGCATAAGCTCGTAAGGCTCGACAGGCTTTACAAGGTAATCGTCGATGCCGAGCTTATAGCCGCGCTGTTTTGAAAGCATATCGTCCTTTGCTGTCATCATTATAATAGGTATATCACGGTCAAGCCCGCGGACTGTCTGCGCGAATTCAAAGCCGTCGATCTTAGGCATCATAATATCTGTTATTATCAGATCAAAATTCTGCCCGTACATGGCATCATATGCTGACTGTGCATCAAGGCAGCCTACAGCCTCAAAACCGTTCATATCAAGGAACTTACAAACTGTGCTGTTTAGTTCCTTATCGTCCTCAACCACTAATATCTTTACCATACTCTCACCCCGTTTACCTTATTATAGCACAAGTTTCTTTGTAAATCAATCGTCAGCGGGGGATTTTAACATTTCTCAAACAATTATTAAACCCTAAAACAGGTCATTTTAGTTAAGCGGATTAAACTTGTCTTTCCGCCTAAGTACAAGGGTTTAAGAGAATACTTTG
>CACZFN010000021.1 GCA_902780505.1 uncultured Ruminococcus sp.
AGCGGCAGGTACCGCATCACCACAAGCAAGTCAAACTGCGGCAGAACCCCCGTAGGGCTGTACGTCACGGGGTGGGTGAATAAGGGAGATATTAAGTAACGAAAAAGGGCTGTCTTTTAGAAGGCAGCCTTTTAAACATCATAAAATTTATGGTATTTTTATGGGATAAATTTTAAAACCCGCCTAAATAGGCGGGTTTTAATGATTTGGTGGAGCTAAGGGGAGTCGAACCCCTGACCTGTTACATGCGAAGCAACCGCTCTACCAACTGAGCTATAACCCCATACTATTAATTCAACAAGATTATTATACTACATATAGCCTCAAACTTTGTGAAATAACAGTTTACAAACAGTTAAATTAATTTGAAGCGGCAACTCCAAAAAAGCACCGGGGAAATAAGTGCGGCGGCGATAAGAAGCATTTGGTATTCTCAGCTTTATATGCGCCGCCGCCAATTGAATAAACAATAAAGAATAAGGACACTTCTGCCGTGATACGGCAAAAGTGTCCTTATAAATACCTCTCTATTGCGCCCGCGCTTATCATCAGCGCTTATATTTTACTTTTTATCGAACACAAACTTATTAAGAACAAGTGCTGCGCCCGAATAAACGATCACGAGAGCACTTACAAGCATAAGTATCGTTCTTACAGTATCAACGCCATTTGAGCTATCGCCCGTCTGAGGGCTGCTGCCTGCCTGTACAACTTCATCACCGAGAGTCTTTTCAACCTGCTCCGGGGTTACCTGTGCACTTGGCGTATTTTCTGGTTCTTCGGGTGCTGTACCCTCTGCGCCGAGTGTATCACCTGCTGTAGGAACAGGCTGTGCCTGCTCTGCGGGTGGATCTTCGGGTTCCTCAACAGGTTGCTGTGCGGACTGTGGGGTTTCGTCCTCTATGGGTGTCTGTTCAGGCTCATCCGACTTGGAAACGGGTGTTTCCTCGGGTTGCTCTGAAGGTTCTTCCTCGGGCTGTTCTTCGGGTTCTTCGGGTGACAGAACAGGCTCGGGATCGGTTTGTTCATCAGCTGCCCCGAAGGGAGTGACCGAAACATTTTCGATAGTTATTTCAGAGCCGTCCTTTATATAATAGAACTGCAGGGCTGCGCTGCCGTTTAGTGTTGAAAGGTCAACATTTTCAGCCACCCATGTATCACTGTCTTCGTCAGTAGTAGAGTTTTCAAAAGAAACCCACTGTCCGTCAGATGTACCGACGCCGATAGCGCCTGATATATTACCGCTTGTGGAAAGCTTTATCTCGATATCTGCAATGCCTGTCATTTCCCTTACATAATCGGCAATATTGAAGCAATACTGAACAGTTGATTCCGAATTAAAATCGCCGCCTGACTGGCTATAGGTAAAGAGAGTTTCTTCAATAGGTGCCGACTGTTCCTCCTGCTGCTCGTCTGCCGGTTCAGGCTCGGCGGGCTGTTCAACAGGTTCAGGCTCGGTTTCAGCAGAAGAAACAGAAGTAACTGCGGGGGCTTCGGTCACCGCTTCCTGCGGCTGAGTTTCAGGCTGCTCAGCGGCTTTGGAAACTGTAGTAACAACTGTTGTTTCCTCAGGTTCTTCCATTGCGGGCTGCGGCTCAACATCTTCATACGACTGTTCGGTAACAGATTTTTTAGTAGTTGTCACTGCCTTAGTTGTCGTTGCCGCTTTGGCAGTTGTTGCCTTAGCTGTAGTAGTTGTCTTGGCTTTTGTTGTAGTCGCCTTAGTTGTTGTGGTAGTTGTTGTTGTAGTGGCAGTAGTCGTTGTGGTAGTTGTCTTTTTAGGCGAATTTACCTTTACTGCAACAGGGCTTGCCTGTGTAGGTACGGAATAATCAGCATTGACATAGCCGTTAGCGCCGTCTGCTATCATATTCTCAACATCTGCCCAGAAGCACAGAGAACCGTCTGCACTGTCCTTTACATCAAATGTAAGAGTCGTAACCTGTGCGGCTTTCTTTACATTTGTGCCTGCCATATTGGCGCCTACAATCTTTACGACACCATAGCCGGCTTCATAGTTTGTAACTACCGAAAATGCACTGCCTGATGAAAGATCATCATCAGGAACAAAAACATCAGCCATTTCGGGATCATAGTGAACATTTATTGTAAAGCCCGCAGCACCTGTATCAGAAGGTGTATAATCAAGCGAAAGGGTTATACGGTCACCGGGTTTTACTTCATATGTATTTGGTGAAAGGCTCAGCTTATTGGCACTTGCCGCAGATATAACGGGGCCTAAAAGACTTGTTGCCATCAACACCGCAGTTGACACCGAAACAGCCGCCTTACTGACGAAAAGCTTTTTCATTGTCTTGTCCTCCTTAAAGCTTTGGTTGGCTTCGATAGAATGAAGGGCGGGGAGGTTTGTTTTTATATACCCTGCCCTTTCATCCGCACCGAAATTTTTACACAGAAAAAGTGATGATTTTTTTGTACTGAAGCTGAAAGCACAGACTTATAATTCACCGCTTTTCCCCCGAATTTACCGATATTTCTCAGCTTATTCGGCAAGACATATTATAACAAATGATTACAAAAAAATCCACTGTTAATTCACACAAAAAACTGTCCGAAATTTTGGTTATTATTCGTTATGTGACAAGTGCCGACTAAATATCGGATATTTTTCATGCAGCAGGCACTAAATGTAGTCGTATCCCCCAAAAGCGCCCTTGATTTTTGGAATATGCGTTCTAATGTAAACTTTTTGTTAACAAAAGTGAGGGTTGACAAACCAATTTTTTGGTCTTATAATATAAACTACACACAAAAAATGGTCATTTCTGTAAGGAAGGTGAGGGGCTTGAAGCTTATTAAACGCGCTGTCAGCAGCATTACTGCCTGTATGCTTGCACTTTGCATGATGCAGGGGGCAGTATTAAGCACATCGGCAGCAAAAACAGGTACAGTAAGTGCAGACGTGCTTAATGTCAGAAGCGGCGCAGGCACAGGCTTCCCGATCCTGACGACAATTAAAGAGGGACAGACGGTCACGATCAGCGGTGAGGATTACGATCAGACCGGGCTTAAATGGTACAAGATAACCACAGGCGGAAAAACCGGCTATGTAAGTTCATGGTACATAGATCTTGACGACACATCAAGTACAGGCACGACACAAGGCAGCACAACTAAGACAACTACTGCCACAACAACAGTATCGGCAGACAAGGACTTTGAGAGTTATATGACGCAGCAGGGATTTCCCGACAGCTACAAGCCCATGCTCAGAGAGCTGCACGCCAGGCACCCGAGTTGGATATTCAAGGCGCAGCAGCTCGGCATTGAGTGGAAAGATGCACTCAATGAGCAGCTTGTGATAGGCAGGAGTCTTGTGCCGTCATACGCACTTACTTCGTGGAAATCAATGGAGAAGGGCGCTTATGATTTTTCGGGCGGGTACTGGTACGGGCTTGACGGCAGCTGGGTAGCAGCTTCGCCGCAGGTAGTGAAATACTACATGGATCCGAGAAACTTCCTTGATGACACTTACATATTCATGTTTGAAAACCTTTCCTACAACAAAAAAGTACACAACATTGACGGTGTAAGGGCAATACTTTCAGACACCTTTATGAAAGGCAGTTTTACAGCCCCTGACACCGGTGTGACATACTCCTATGCGCAGACATTTATGGACGCTGCGGCGCAGTCCGGGGTTTCGCCATACCATCTGGCGGCAAGATGCAGAAACGAGCAGGGCGTGTGGGGCGCACCGCAGTCACTCGGAACGACACCCGGTTATGAAGGGTACTTCAACTTCTTTGATGTAATGGCATATGCGACATCGACACTGAGTGCGGAGCAGATGGGCTGCAAATACGCTATGACAACGAACCCGACTTATCTGCTTCCATGGACAAACCAGTACAAGTCGATAGTAGGCGGTTCGATATTCCTGGGAACAGGCTACATAACCAAAGGGCAGGACACACTGTATTTACAGAAATTTGATGTCGTTGACGGCGGCAACGGGTATTACTACCACCAATACATGACCTGCATATTCGGGCAGGCAAATGAAGCGGTATCTTTATGCAATGCATATTCTGATGCGGTAAAGGCATCTGCACTGGAATTCAAGATACCCGTATACGAAAATATGCCGCAAAAGCTTTGCCCCGAGCCTACAAGTGACGGCGACAACAACAATTATTTAAAGAGCCTTAGTGTCAGCGGCTACAATATATCGCCCGCATTTGACCAGTTCACACAGAAATACACGCTGACTGTTGCACAGGATGTTTCAAGCATAAAGGTAAATGCAAAGGCGCTCGGTGCAAATGCAAAGGTATCGGGAAGCGGCAGCAAGGCTCTCGAATACGGCAAGAACACAATAAAGGTAACAGTTACCGCAGCAAGCGGCGAAAAGCGCACATACACACTAACGGTAACAAGAAAAGGCAGCGGCACCACACAAACCGTAAAGGGCGACGCTGACGGCAACGGGAGGCTTACGCTTGTTGACGCACTGACGATCATGAAATATTCAACAGGCAAGATAAAACTCAGCAGCACAGCCCAAAAAGCCGCTGACTACAACGGCGACGGTATAGTGAATGTGGTCGATGCACTTTCAATTATGAAAAAACTCAGTGAATAAACAGTTTACGTATTTTATCCGGAAAAGCTCTCCCGAAAAAGAGTTCTTTTCCGGATTTCTTTCCTAAAGCTTTTGACATTTACCCCCTGAAGGGCAACCTTCAGGGGGTAAATGCAATACCGCACAAAGAGCGCTTTACGGCGTTGTGCGGTATTGCCTGAATAATCAGAGATCTTCGTAAAGGGGGGTTTTTGAAAAACACCCTCTGTTAAAATTCCGAACCTACTGTTTTCTATGAAACAACTATACTTGCTGAATACATCTTACTGCCCTGCATTTTGTTCAAGGCTCTTTTTAAGTTCGGCTATATAAACCTCCCCTATCTCGCTGAGTGCTCCGTTTTTCTTGCGTATGAAGCCTATCTCCATAATACTGTTGGGGTTTTCGGTATCCTCACGGAAGGGCACTACCCTGTAATCATCACCGCCAAGTTCCTTGCAGAGTATCCCCGAGCATAATGTATAGCCGTGCAGCTGCTGCATCATCTCGCCCATAGCGGCGCGGTCTGTTGCCTTTATCATTCTGGGGTAGATGTTCTCGCTAAGTATCTCCTCAGCGTAGAGATAGCCGTCTTTTCCGTTTTGCTCAAAGGAAAGGCATGGGTAGGGTTCGAGCTGTTCCAGGCTGATAGAAGGTTCATTTGCAAGCGGGTGGCCTTTCCACAAATACACATACGCCTTGCAGCGGATAAGTTCGGTAAAGCTAAGCTCGTTTTCTTCAAGCTGCTTTTCTATCGGCTTTCGGTTATAATTTGAGATATACAGCACACCTATCTCGCTGCGCATATTTGCAACATCACGGATAATGTCAAGCGTTTCGGTTTCACGCACAGCAAACTCAAATTCAAGGGTGTTGTATTTTTTTACAGTCTGTATAAAAGCGCTTACCGCGAAGGAATAATGCTGCGTCGAAACACCAAACCGGCGCTTTTTTTCGTGATTTATGTATTTATCTTCTATCAGTTCATACTGCCTTAGCAGCTGGCCTGCACTTTGCAGGAATTCAAGCCCCTCGGCGGTGGGAACTGCCCCTTTGTGAGTTCTTATAAAGACCTCAAATGCAAGTTCCTTCTCAAGTTCCCTGACAGCGCTTGTCAAAGCAGGCTGAGATGTGCCGCACTTTTCCGCCGCCTTGTTCATTGAGCCGCACTCTGATATAGCAACGGCATAGCTTATCTGTTGTAACGTCATTTATTCCTACCCCTTTACTATGGATTGTAACAATGATACCACATATAAGCCGTTTTGTCAATACACAGTGATATATATAATCATTATTGATAACTATAAATATTATTTATATAAAGACATAGATTTGATAACGATATCTTATATGCCGCCTTAGATCCTGCCGGATTTTTGGCGGTATTTGTTTTTTTATTTCCGCAAACGGCGCAAACGCGCAATGACAGCGTTATCATATTTCAGCCTGAGATCGCCGCTGTCAGAGTGCTTTATTTAAAGGCTTTATCCAAAAAGCCATAAAACAGGTGTTTTTCGGTTTGCTTTTCTGCTAACGTTATCACACATTTTTGTTGACCTTTAAGCGTTTTTGGTATAAACTCAAATCATCGCAGAAAACATCTGCACAATAAAGGAGGTAAACAAAATGAAAAGAAAAAAATTATTATCGCTTACACTTGCATTTGTTTTAGGTGCAAACATTCTGACAGCCTGCTCGGTAAGTGAAGCAGGCAGCGGCGACGGCGCAGCTACGGCAGCAAATAATGTAAGAAGCGACTACAAATACGGCAAGATAGACATTCCCGGCAAGGACGGCGCGCTTTGCGGCGCACCAATTTATATTGCTTATGAAAACGGCTATTTTGCAGACGAGGGCTTTGATGTCAACCTTATATCAGCCGATTTTGAAACAAGGAAGATAGGACTCAATAACGGCTCTATCCCGATAGTGAACGGCGACTTTCAGTTCTTTCCATCTATTGAAAACGGGATCGATGTCAAGGTGGTAGACGGTCTGCATGAGGGATGTATAAAGTTTGCAGTCCGCCCCGATTCGGATATCAGCACAGTTGAAGACTTAAAAGGCAAAAAAATAGGCGTTGACGAGATAGGCGGCACACCCCATCAGGTAGCATCATTATGGCTTGAAAATGCGGGTATTTCCGCAGATCCGTCAGCAGGTGAGGTGACATTCCTTCCCTACTCTGACGGCAATCTTGAATTTGAAGCACTTGCAAACGGTGAAATAGATGCAGCGGCGCTCTGGGATCCGCTTGGCTCTATCCACGAAAAGGCAGGAGATGTGAAAATAATCTTCGATCTCGGAAAAGATCCTTATTTTGAAAACCATTTCTGCTGCTTTTTATATGCATCTTCAAAAGTGCTCAATGAAGATCCCGGGGAAGTTGCAGCACTTCTCAGAGCTTACCGCAAGGCGCAGGAGTGGATATATGAACACCCCGAAGAAGCAGTAGACATAATCATAAACAAAAACTATGCATCAATAGAAGATAAGGAGCTTGCAGTCGAGCTTATAAAGAGCTACGGCTTCCCGTCGGCAGCAGAGCATGACGAAAACTGGGACAGCCACGTTGAATCTGACGTTAAGTATTTTGTTGACGGGCTTGCAAAGATCGGGTATCTCAAAAGCGATCCCGATCAGTTTGCAAAGGATATTTATAGGAAAGTTGAGGTAGAAAAGTGAGCACAGCCGCAGTAAAGCTGTCAGCCCCTGTAAAGGCTGACAGCAAAGCAAAACGCAAAGCCGCATGGAACTATAAAAATAACGTATCCTTTCTTTTGAAGATACTGTTTACTGTTTCGGGCTTCATTATTGCTGCGGGCGTGAACCTGACCTTTCCGCAGAAAGCAGCTGTTGATATAAAGAACTATGTAATAACTGCGTTTAGCATTAATATAAGTCTTACAATGAATGACGCATATGTTTTTCTTCTTGCAGCCCTTGCTGTTATATACGCCGGCGCAGGGGTACGTGCATGGGGAGATAAGGATAAAAGAAAAAGTTACAGCAAAAGGGCAGCATTTCGCTTTGCGGCAGGTCTGGCACTTGCACTTTGGGATATAGGCGGAACCAAACTGCAATTTTTCCCGCAGCCGTTTTTCCCGGGGCCTGCACAGGTGTGTGAAGCCTATCTTGCAGACAGCGAATATCTTTTGCAGAACACCCTCTATTCGCTCAGATTATATGCGGCAGGCTTTTCCTGCGGTGTGCTTTTGGGTGTCGGCACAGGGATACTTATAGGGTGGTTCCCAAAAGTATACTACTGGGTATTCCCTGTGCTTAAAATAACGGGCGTTGTACCGGCGGTGGCGTGGATGCCGTTTGCACTCACACTTTTGCCTAATTCCTTCACTGCGGCGGTATTTCTGATAGTGATATGTGCGTGGTTCCAGATAGCTTTCCTTACCGCACAGGGTATACAGTCAACACCAAAGCAGAGCTTTGAAGCGGCACGCATTCTTGGCAGCGGATCTGTTGACCAGATACTCCATGTAGCGATACCGCACGCTATGCCCGACATCTTCACGGGTATAACTTCGGCAAATGCAATGGCATTCACAACTCTCGTCATGAGCGAAATGTTAGGTCAGCCGGGCGGACTTGGATACTACATCAATCAATCAAAGGTGTGGAGTGCTTATTACAAGGTGCTGGCAGCGATCGTTATAATGGCGGTGCTGTTTTCGCTTATCAATCACATCATTGGCAGAATACAGAAGCACACACTGAGGTGGCAGGAGGGAGTTGTTAAAAAGTGAGCAGCAGTATAAAAATATCTGATGTTGACCGCATCTACACAGACACAGACGGCAAAGCGGTACAGGCACTAAAAGACGTTGACCTTGACATAAGAGCAGGCGAATTCATCTCCCTGATAGGCCCATCGGGCTGCGGCAAGACAACACTTCTGCGCCTTATTGCGGGGCTTGACAAACCGCAGGCAGGTTCGCTTTATATAGACGGCACAAAGATCAGCGGCACCGAACCGGAACGAGGCTATGTATTTCAGCAGGGCAGCCTTTTTCCGTGGCTTGATGTTGAGCATAATATCGCGTACGGGCTAAGAGCAAGAGGACTGCTTCGGCAGAAGAAAGCAAATGTGAAAGAGTACATATCAATGGTAGGGCTTGAGGGGTTTGAGAAAAGCTACCCTCACCAGATATCGGGGGGAATGGCACAGCGTGTGGCAATTGCAAGGGCGCTGATAAACGAGCCGAAAGCACTGCTGCTTGACGAACCAATGGGGGCGCTTGATTCCTTTACAAGGGCTGACCTTCAGGATAAGCTGCTTGAACTATGGAAGGAAAAGGGCACGACTATGATACTTGTTACCCATGATATCGACGAAGCTATATATCTAAGTGACCGCATAATTATAATGACACCTCGTCCCGGGAAGATAAGCCATGTGATAGACGTTGATCTGCCAAGGCCGAGGCACAGGGGCGGCGCAGAGTTTTTAGCTTTGCGCAGAGAGATACTTGAACTGTTTGAACTTGCACAGGCGCAGCCCCAGCCTGAATACACCATATAAGGAGAAATTATGATGAAGAAAAATATTCCGGGAATAGCCGAGTTTATACTTGCAGCATTGCTGACTGTCGGCTCTGTAACTGTTTTTAAGGCCTGCGGCGGGCATGACGGAAAATTCATGGCGTGCCACTGGGCACAGAATTCTGTGACACTCATAGGTATAGTTATCACGCTGCTTGCGCTGCTGAGGATAATTCTTAAAAACCGCGGCGTAAAGGCAGGCCTTGCGGCAGGTGTGTTTTTAATATCGGTATCGGTGATATTTATACCAAACAATGTGATATCCCTTTGCATGATGGACTCCATGCGCTGCCACACCACATTCAGGCCTGCGGTGACAGTTATAGCATCTGTTCTTGCGGCTCTGGCAGGTGCAGACAGCATTCTCGGTATAATAAAGGCGGGCAGGGAGTAATGAAACTCAGGTATCTTCCCTTTTTTAATCTAAGACAAAAGCCGATAAGGACCGCACTTCTTATCGTGATAGCTATGGTAATGTCAGCAGCAGCCTTTGGCGGACAGATACTGATAAAGAGCCTGCAAAGCGGACTTGAAAGCTTAGAGCAGCGGCTCGGCGCTGACATTATAGTTCTGCCCGAGGGGGCTGAAAAAAAGGCCGATCTGCAAAACCTGCTTTTGCAGGGAACACCGGGGTACTTTTATATGGATAAGTCGGTGACAGACAGGCTTTCCGGAATAAACGACATAGAAAAGATATCTGCACAGTATTTTCTTGTGTCAGCCAACGCCGAGTGCTGTACAGTCCAGGTGCAGATAATAGGCTTTGACGAAAAGAGCGACTTCACGGTCAAGCCGTGGCTCAAGGAAACGTACAGCGGCACATTGAAAAAAAACGAGATAATAGTAGGTGCAGGGCTTTCTACCCGTGTGGGGCATACGCTTTCCCTATACGGTGTTGAGTGCAAGGCAGTAGGAAAGCTTGAAAAGACGGGAACGGGGCTTGACACTGCCGTTTATGCCACAAATGAAACGGTCAAGGGGCTGATAGATGCATCTGCAAGGCAGGGTATCGCGGTGCTTTCAAAGCAAAGTCCCGAAAACGTGGTGTCCTCTGTTTATATAAAAGTAAAAGACGGCGCTGACATCGACGAGCTTACAGCCGAAATAAACACAAAGCTTGACGGTATTCAGGCGGTGAGAACAAAATCAATGATGACCGGTACAGCAAAGCAGCTGAATGTGCTTTCCGAAAGCATAATGGCAATAACAGCCGCAGTGTGGGGGCTTGCTGCCGTGATAATGCTCGCCGCGTTTTATAGCAGTGCTAACGAGCGTAAATTAGAATTTGCGGTGCTCAGAACAATAGGCTTTTCAAGAAAGCGGCTTGGAAAAATAGTGCTTGCAGAATCAATTATCACCGCAGGTACAGGCTCAGCAGCAGGAGTCACCCTGACGGCTCTGCTCAGCTTTTCGTTTGTAGGCGTAATAGAACACAAAACCGCATTGCCGTTTCTTATGCCAAGTGCGGGGGCAGCGTTTTTGTATGGTGCGGCTGTGATAATGACAGTATTGCTTGCAGGTTCGGCAGCATCAGCATTATCAGCATACAGACTGACACATACCGACACGGGAAAAATACTGCGGGAGGGCTGCTGATATGATTATAAGAGCCAAAGATATCAAAGTTGTCTACAAGAAAAAAAGGCGCTGTATCAGCGCGATCGAACAAGTCAGCTTTACAGCGCACCCGGGTGAAGTAACTGTCATAACAGGGCGTTCCGGCAGCGGAAAAACCACCCTCGTAAATGTACTTGCAGGGCTGCTCGTTCCAGACGAAGGTCAGGTTTTTTATGATGATGTTTCTATATACCGGATAAATGACGATCAGCTTTCAGGGTTCAGGTGCAGGCATACAGCTTATATCCCGCAGGGGGCGGGCGCACTTGCAAATCTGACTGTCTTTCAAAATATCCTTCTGCCCTCCGCCCTTGCAGGGCAGAACAATAATGCATACGCTGAGCAGCTGCTTGCAGCTGTCGGGCTTGAAAAGCTCACAAACGCCTACCCGGATGAGCTTTCCGGCGGAGAACTGAGAAGGCTTGCAGCAGCAAGGGCACTGATAAACTCACCCTCTTTTATTATTGCAGACGAACCCACCAATGATCTTGATGAAGAAAATTCCGTACTTATTCTAAAGCTTCTGAAAGCACAGGCAGAAAGGGGTGCAGCAGTCATCATTGTCACCCATGACAGTGCTGCCTTTGCGTATGCAGACAGAGTCTTTCAAATGGACGGCGGCAGACTGATATATGAGGAGAATGAACATGAAACTTCACTTTGCAGACCTCTCGTTTCTTGACGAGATAACAGAGACAGAACTGAGCTGTTTTCCAAAGGATCAGGCGGCTGATAAAGAACAGTTCAGGCAGCGGCTAAAGAGCTATCCCGGGCATTTTCTGCTGCTTTGTGACGACAGCGGAAAGGTAGCAGCGTTTATTAACGGCTTTGTTACTGACTTTCCCGACCTGACAGACGAGATGTATAAAACCACGAATATGCACAATGAAAACGGCGCATGGCAGATGATCTTCGGGCTGTGCACACGTCCCGGATACAGGCATAAAGGGTACGCACATACTCTGATGAATGAATTTATGCACCTTGCAAAGGAACAGGAACGCAAGGGGGCTGTGCTCACCTGCAAAGCCGGGCTGATAAGCTTTTACGAGCAGTTCGGATTTAAAAACGAGGGTGTGTCGGCAGGCTCCGTCATTGGCGGCGTGGAGTGGTATCAGATGCGCAGAAAATTTTAAAAAAGGTTATCCCCCTTGACACACCGTGTCCTGACAGACATAAACCGGTGTTTTTTGCAGGGGGATAACCTTTTTTATTTCCCTATGCGTGATGCAAGCTTGATAATGCTTAAAACGCCTAAAAGCATCACAAATGCCATACCTATCACAAGCGCCGTCCAGTTTCCCGAAAGTGATGAAAAATAATCCGTCTGTGATACATCACCTATAAGTTTCTTTGCGGCATCAGTCCTGCCGATCCCTTCTAAAAGCATTACGGTAAAAAAGCGCAGGTTTACTATGTTTATTATCGTAGTTATCGTAAGCACTGCCCCATGGCCGACACCTGCCGCGGCATCTGTTACCTTGTAGTACCGAAACGCAAGTACCGCCCCCAGTGCACACAAGGCCATGTACACATAAAACATCACTGCCATTAAAAGTGCTATTTTACGGCTTTCATTGTCTATCATTTTCGGCAGCAGGAATGCCCCCGCACCTGCGCATACCACGGAAAACGCAAAGTTTACAATGCTTACCGCCCTGTACGCCTTCTCCTGCGCGGTAAGCTTTTCAAGTTTTATCTTCTTGCTCAATTTATGTGCTTCCTTTCTTTTACTGCGGTGCTTCCCGCAGATATTTTACTTTTATCCTGTCTATCCTCTGCTCACCCTCCATAATGGCGGTGAACTCAAACGGCGGTGCTTTGATCTTTTCATTCATATCTGGTACGTGCCCGCATATTTCCATAAGATACCCACCCATGGAATTCATCTGCGTGCTTATAGCGTTATCATCAAGCCCTATCCTCTCGCAGAAATCCGACACGGAAAGCTCTGCCGAGATATCAAAGTCATCATCAGTTATCCTTATGAAAGATGTATCTTCCTCGTCACTTTCGTCGTATATCTCACCCACAAGTTCCTCTATTATATCCTCTAAGGTGCATATGCCCTCGGTGCCGCCATACTGGTCAACAACTACTGCCATATGTACCTTTTTGCGCTGCATCTGCCTTAAAGCCTGTGATATCAGCTGTGTTTCACTGATATATATAGGCGCTGTCATTATATCGGCAATGGTGCTTTCTTTATCACCCGCAAGGTAGAATTCATAGAAATCGCTTTGCAGCAGCACGCCGACTATTTTATCTATCGTCTTATCATATACAGGCAGGCGGGAATATTTCGTTTCGTAAAAAACTTCCCTTATCCTCTCGGGGCTTTCTTCAAGTTCAATGCCCGTAATATTTATCCTCGGCACAAGAATACGGCTGACGTTTGTTTCGTCAAATTCAAGCGCACTCCTTACAAGCTCACTTTCCTGTTCTTCCAGCACACCCTGATCTTCTATCTCGTCTATTATGTATTTAAGTTCTTCTTCAGTAACAGACGGTTCTTCCCTTTTTCTGCCTATAACAGCAGATGCAAGGTTTTTCACACCGGTAAACACCCATATAAGCGGAGAAAGCACCACCATAGCCGCCTTGAGCGGTGCTGCCATAAAAAGCGAAAAGCTTTCGGAGTTTTCCTTGGCAAGGCTTTTGGGAAGTATCTCACCGAATATAAGCACAAGTACAGTCATCACAAGCGTTGCAAGCCCCACACTGCCGCTTCCGAACTTTTCCGTAAATATCACCGTTGCCAGCGCAGATGACGCAATATTCACCACATTGTTCCCGATAAGTATACAGGTAAGCGCCTTATCAAAGTTTTCCGTTATGTATAAAGCCCGCTTTGCGCTTTTGTTTCCTTCGGCGGCGTAGTTTTTCAGCCTTATGTGGTTTACCGACGAAAACGCCGTTTCCGTCGCCGAGCACACTGCCGAAAGTATCAGCAGTACAGCTATAATAAAAATGTCCATTTAGACCTTCATCAGCTCCCGTTTTATCTTAGTCGTTCATTTGCCTTGCGCGTTTTTTCAGCGCTTCAAGGTCAAGGCCGAACTTTTCAAATATCGTCCCCGCATAGCTTGTATCAGCGGGCAGCCCCTCGGCTATCCTGTAAAGCCGCCTGCCTGTGCTTTCCTCAACACAGACGGTTATGCTCTCTATTCCTGTGTTCAGCTTTTCTGTAGTGTTCAGCTTCAGCGCTTTCGGGGCAATATCCACAAGGTGCGTTGCAAACACGCCCCTTACCCCGAGCACAGCGAATATATCCACAAGCGATACCGCAATATCGACACATTCCCTGGGTGTCGTGCTCTGTATAGATTCGTTCATAAGTATAAGGCTTTTGTTGGTTATAACTTCGGATATTTCCTTAAACTGCTTTATCTCAGTCGTGAAACGTGATGCATCTATCCCTTTCTGTTCTTCCTTCGGGAAGTGGGTATATACCATATCACAGACGGATATCTCACATTCACCTGCGGGAACATAAAGCCCCGCCTGTGCCATTATCTGACACAATCCTACTGCCCGCACAAAAGTCGTCTTGCCGCCGTTATTGGCACCCGTAAGGATATAAAAGCCCTTTTCAGGGGTGAGGGATATATCATTTGTGATGACCTCACGCTTTTCCTTGTGGGAAAGGTTATAAACAGCCGCCTCACTGAAATAAACGGGATCAAATATCCCCTTTATGACAGCCCTGCGCTCGCTTGCTGGCAGAAGCTTAGGTCTGCACATTTCAAGTCCCTTGGCACGCACATTTTTTATCATTGCAATAATTCCCGTATAGTAATCAAGCTGATACTCTATCGAATATACATCCTTGAAGCCTATTGCCTTGTATTCATCAAGTGCTTCGTCTATAAGCTCCACATACTTTTTCGTATACTTGTCAAGCTCTGCAAAAAGCGCCTTTTCGCTTGCATTTACTATCCTGTCCTTACTGTTTTTGTCATTGCCTTCATATTCATATCTTTCACGCAAGCCGCCGATAACGTTATTGTCATTAAACTTTGCCCCGTGATAAATGATCCTGTCAAGCACTGTCGGCTTTTTTGTATATTCCTTGTCAAGTATCTCAACTATCCCCGCCGATATCGGCACAAGTGCTTCATCAAGGTTTATGGCGACAAGCACGCTCTTTATCCTGCCCTTTATCTTCTCCCGAAGTTCCTTTATATCCTCACAAAGCGATTTATAATGCTTGTCATTGTAACAGCGTTCAAAGAAATCAAGCATCTTCCTTACCCCGGCCGATTTAGCCGAGCCGCCCCGTTTTTGATCAAACGTATGCATATAGTCTATGCACTGTATATAAGCTTCAAACGCCGTCACCGCCGAATCAAGCGTCGTAAACGAATCAGGTGTCAGAAGCCCGTATATATTGCCCTTGTCGTTATCTATCATTATACGCACGATTTTTTTGAGCGTGTCAACAAGTTCGGGCATTGCAAGGAGGTCATCAATTATATCAAGGCGGTAGTTTATCGTTTCTATATCGGTACAGAGTTCCGTAAGTATCTGCTGCATCTTATAGGCGTTTGAATTGCATATAAGTTTTGCAAGTGTATCAAGCATCATATCGCTTATAAGGTCATCAATCTGCGGGGGGAGTTTGTTTCTGCGCTTTCTTGCCTCCTCACGCTTTTCGTTTGAAGGATATAAAAGGTCAATTGCAGGCGGTGATTTTTCAAAATCTGTATCGGGTTTCAATTTCTGTCCCTCCTAAAGCCTGTCAAGTATGCTCTTTCTTTTCCCGCCCTCGGTATATGAAAGTACGGTTTCAAGGTTTACATCTTCACAGCTTCTGAGTATATTTATCTCAAGGTTGTGGTTGTTCTGTTTAAGTTCGCCTATTATTCTTCTTATGTAGCTTACCTGTTCGCCGGGCGTTTCCTCTGCTGTATATGATGATATCCCATTGTACACCGCAAACTTTTCTATATCCTCCCGCCTTACAAGCATTCCTGCCCTTATAAGCTCTATGCCGCCCGCATTTTCACCTGGCAAAAGCGCTTCAAGCCTGCCGTTAAAAAGTATGCTGTGCAGTATATGTTCAGTGCAGTCATCAAAGCAATCAGGGAGTGCAGCCTTATTGCATTGAAGCTTTTCCGCCTGTACACAAAGCTTTTCCGTATCACTTATATCTCCCTCAGCGCTCTCACCCTTTATACCAAAGCCTTCAAACAGCCTTCGTGCTGTTTTATCACCTGCTTGCAGAACAAACACAGGTTCAAACTTTGTTTCACTGTACTTATGGAGCCTTTCTAAGCACTTTGCAAACAAGATCGCCGCCGCACTGCTGTATACAGGCACAAGTATCCTGTCGCCGTCATTTATAAGACTGTACTCACGTCCCGCCTTTATAAAACGGTGCCATATGGTCTTTTTGTACTTTCTGACTATTGAAAGTTCTGTTTCTTCGGGTGTTTTCATCAGCTAAAGCTCCTTCGGGCTGAAAATTCCGTTTTCGGTAATGATCTTTGTAATAAGTGTGTGGTCTGTTATATCAAATGCGGGGTTTAAGCACTTTACACCTTCGGGTGCAGTGGGGGCTTCAAAGAACATCTTCTTTATCTCATCACCCTCACGAAGTTCGATCTTAATATCCCTTCCTGTTTTGCAGGACTTGTCCACCGTTGAAGTCGGTGCCAGAACATAAAATGGCACCCCGTAGTATTTTGCCGCTATCGCAAGCTGTGACGAGCCTATCTTGTTTGCTGTATCGCCGTTTGCGGCTATCCTGTCGGCACCTATCATTACAGCATCAACAAGCCCCTGTGACATAACATATGCCGCCATATTGTCACATATAAGCGTAGGTTCAAGCCCTGCCTGTTTTAGTTCAAACGCCGTAAGCCTTGCCCCCTGCAAAAGCGGGCGGGTTTCATCAACATACGGGTGAAGCTCTATACCCTTTCTTGCTGCGAGCAAAAGCGGACCTAACCCTGTACCGAGCCTTGATGTCGCAAGCGCCCCTGCATTGCAATGTGTGATAACGCCGTCGCCCGCCTTTAACAGCGAAAGTCCGAAACCCGCTATCCTCTCACAGGAATCTATATCACTCTGATGTATCTCCTGCGCACGCCTTCTGAGCCTTTCCCGCCGTATTTCAGCAGGCAGTCCGCGGCTTTCGGAAAGCACTTTCTTCATTTCAAAAAGTGCATAGGAAAGGTTCACCGCAGTCGGCCTTGAGCTGTCAAGATATGCACAAAAGCTTTCAAGCTCACTGTCAAGTGCAGGATCCGCCGTGTATAAGCTTATCACATACACGCAGTAAGCCGCAAATATCCCTATGCAGGGTGCCCCGCGCACAGCAAGCGTTTTTATCGCATTATACATATCCTCTGCCTTGTAAACGCTTATATGCTCTGTTTTATGCGGCAAAAGCCGCTGGTCAATATAAACGACCGCCTTTCCGTCAGGGGACAGCCTTACAGGATCTGTATCAAGATACTCCATACCACATTTTTCCTTTAATCCACAATGTATTCACGAAGTTCGCAGTTGCCCATAAAAAAGTGCATAAACTGCTCTGTTGTCATATCGCAGAAATATGTATGCGCCACCCTGCAAACTCCGCCGTGGCAGACGCAAAGCACATTCTTGCCGCTGTAGGTGTTTATAATATCGTCGATCGCCGAATATACCCTGTGCGAAAGCTGTAAAAGCGATTCGCCGCCGCCCTTCATTTTCACGCCGAACTCCCGCTTCGCCTGCGAAAAGCCTTCGGTGGTGCGGTGTTTGTTCTCGTATTCACCATAATCCCACTCGCGCAGGCGTTCATCGGTGATAACGGGTATCAAAAGGAACTCACTCACAGCCTTTGCAGTGTCCTGTGCACGTTTAAGCGGCGAACACACTATAAGGTCAATATCACCCGCCCGCGCACATTTTTGCGCAAGTTCACCTGCCTGTGCCCTGCCGTTTTCGGTAAGCTCACAGTCAGTAACGCCGCTTATGCGGTCGCATATATTCATGGTGGTTTCACCGTGGCGGGTAAAGTATATCTTCATCACTCTGTCACTCCAAGCCCGAGCAGCTGGAACGGCTTGTCCTCGTCCCCGCCAAGCATTGAAACAGATATCTTGTATGTATGGGTATCATCGCTCGTAACAAGTGTTGCAGTCTGAGGGTTGCCCCAGCCGCCTGCGGCATTGGGATCTATCATAATGCTGTCGGTATTGCCGTTTTCATCAGTGTATTCCACCACCGCCGCACCGCTGTTTTTAGCGACTTCTTTGTATATCACGATAACATTTTTGCCCGTCACAGTAAATTCAAGCGGTGAATTATCCTCCTGCCCGTCACGCTTCCAGCCGTTTGTGAAGGAAGCCACGTCAGTTCCTCCCTGCTGCCAGCTGCCAAGACTGTCCGCATCAAGCGCATCACTTTCATACATTTTCGCGCCATAGCTGATAAGCAGGTTTTTAGGCTCGCCTGGCATTTTGTATTCATCACAGGCTATATCTTCAACAGTATCAAAATAATTATCAATCAGCTTTGCCACAAGCTTGTGCCCCTCCGGGTTCGGGTGGGCTTCGTCGTTTGAAAAGTCCTTCCATTCAAGCCTGTTGTTTTCAAATAAGAACCTGAGCGCATCACAGTATGATATCATGGGGAGGTCATAATACTCACCAAGCTCTTTCATATAATCCTGTGCCGAGTAATCGTCCTTTGTCACTGAAAACAGCAATACAGGCGCTATCCCCTTTTCAAGCAGCGTTCTGATTATGCTTTCATAAGCCTCCTGATATGAAAAATCGGTGCCGTCATTTACTGCAAATTCCACAAATACTATGTCAGGCTCACTTTCAAGCAAGTCCCTCTGCATACGAAGTATGCCAAGCTTTGACGGTGTTCCGCTTAACCCCGCGTTGCAATAGCCGACATTGTCCTTACTGCCGAATTTTTCGGCAAAATAGCTATGGGTAAGGTAAGCATAGCACTGATCCGGGTTGACCTTATAGCCGTAGGTTATCGAACCGCCGAGGTAGCCGATAGTTATATCCTCGCCGTTTTTCGCCTTTTCGATCTTTTCTTTTATAAGGCTTGTGTTGCCATAGCTGACAAGTGCTTTTTCGCACATTGCCTTATCCCACTCCTCATCTGTTTCGGGGAGTTTTTCGGGTTCTGACGAGCTTTCCTGCACCTCAGAACTCCCGCCCTGCCCGCCTGAACTGTCGCTTTCCCCGCAGGCACAAAGCGCTGTTACACAAAGAATAAACGACGATATCACAGCAAGAATTTTCTTTAGCATTATTAAAACTCCTTTGTATAAAACTTCCTGTATTTCTACATTAATTCTGTCAGCGGATAAAATGCGTGCCTATCCACGGCTCTCTTTCAGGCTTCCCGAACTTTTCCTTTCCAAGCGCTATAGACTTGATAAGGAACGCCATGTTCTTTGCAAGTTCACGCATTGTCTGCATACCCTCAAGATCCTGCGCTGCTTCGCCCTTTTCACGGCCGTGTACGCTGTTCCAGTAATATGCAGATGCCACGGGCATACCGCTTATGGTAAAGTATTTGTTAAGTTCGTCAAATGTCGCCGAGCACCCGCCGCGCCTTGCTACTGCCACAGCTGCACCGACTTTCATGCTCTTGTCAAAATGTGTGCTGTAAAACAGCCTGTCAAGCACCGCCACAAGCGTTGCATTCGCAGACGCATAGTAAACAGGGCTTGCCGCAATAAGGCCGTCTGCCTGCTCAAACTTCGGTGCTATTTCGTTTACTATATCATCAAAAACGCACTTGCCTGTACCCGCACAGCTGTTGCAGGCCACACACCCGCGAACAGCCTTGCTGCCCACCTTACAGACTTCCGCTTCGATACCTTCTTTTTCAAACGTCTTTACAAGCTCTGCTACAGCAAGCTCGGTATTTCCGCCCTTGCGCGGGCTTCCGTCCAGAATCAGCACCTTCATGTTCATTACCTCCCAGAATATCACGCATTCTTTTTAGTCATGGTTTTCTTTATTGCAGCGCCTATAAGCATTACCGCCGTTGTTATCACAACCATAAGTGCCGTTGCTATAAGCGACTGCTCTGTACCGCTTCTATCCTCAAAGCAGGCGAGGGTGAAGTTTATAGCCGCCACCTGTGACAGATATATCGGCAGCGAGAGCTTTCCGAGAAAATAGCAAAGCCCGTTGTTGAATTTATCACTCCCGTAAGAAACGCCCGAAAATGCGATAGCTACCATAAGGAATATCGCTGCAAGTGCATACGGCTCAAGGTCAAGGTCAAAAGTGAACAGCACATATGCCGTAGTGCCCATAAAGCAGGCAGCTTCAAGCAGTGTCAGCTTCATTCGTGAGCTGCGGGACGTTTTATTTTCGCTTAAATACCTTGAAACTTCAAAAGCTGTTGTGCCGAGTGCGACCTCCGAAACTGCCCTTAGAAGCGGCTTGAAGAAATGCCCCGTCCACACCCATACGCCCGAAAGCGACGAATAGTTATACATCAAATATCCTATGATAAAAAGAGAAAAAAGCGGGGCAATATACCTTGTAAAGCTTTCATAGTATTTTACAAGCAGCGGATAGATGACCGCCATTGCAACAAGCATAGCGGAGATATACCATTCAACATGGTTAGGCATTATAAGCCTGTAGCCGGATATCTGTATAAGGAAAAAGGACGGCACGCTGCATACTGCCTTTATAAATGCATCATATGCCGAAAAGCGGTTAAGCGCCACATACGATATATATGCAAGGACAAATGCAGGTATTCGCTGCGGCAGCATTGCCATAAACTTACGTTTCAAAAACACAAGCCCCTCGCCGGGGACAAACTGCCCCGCAGTTTCAGGGGAACGCTTACGCTTTTTATAAACGCTGCTTGCCATAAGCCAGCCCGAAGTCACAAAGAAAAACTCCACGCCAATTGCCCCATGCGGAAAAAGCGCAAAGTCAATAGGTTCGCCCCATGTTTCAGGCAGTGAGAAAAAATACTTATCATAGTGAAAAAACAATACATACAGGCAGAATATAAAACGGTAAAGTTCGATTTTTCCGTTCTTGCCGCCGGCAGAAGAAGACATACCAAAAACTCCTTATTCTATATTTATACTAAAAAACTGCACACATATAGTTTATTATACCATTATTTCAATATGATGTCAAATAAACGGCCGAAAAACCTTGAATGTCACTGTCAGGCGGCCTGAAAGTTTACATATTATTTACATTTTCCCCGCTTCAAAGGCAAAAAAACTCCCCCCGCACTATGCGGAGGGAGCCGATGTACATAAAAGTTATTATCAGTTGATAACAGTCTTTTCAGTTTCCTTATCGAAGATGTGGATCTTGTTAGCTTCGATAACGACCTGGATCTCATCCTGAGGACGAGCTGTGGAACGGGGAGCAACCCTTGCTGTAAGCGGGATACCCTCGCAGGTGAGGTAGAGGTATGTTTCTGCACCCATCATTTCTGTTACTTCAACTGTAGCGTTGATAACACCTGTTGTTGCGGAAGCAATGACCATATCTTCATCAGATATAGCCTCAGGTCTTACACCGAGGATAACTTCCTGATCTACGAGTTCTTCGAGAGCTTCACGGTTTGTAGCGACCTTGCTCTCAGGGATCTCAACAGTATACTTAACGCCCTGCTGTGTCTTTGTATCTTCAGAGCCGAACTCAACAAGGAAGCTGTCGCCTGCCTTCAGGAGTTTAGCATCAATGAAGTTCATCTGAGGTGAGCCGATGAAGCCTGCAACGAACTGGTTTACAGGGCTGTTGTAAAGGTTTGTAGGTGTATCTATCTGCTGGATATAACCATCCTTCATAACAACGATCCTGTCGCCCATGGTCATAGCTTCTGTCTGGTCATGTGTAACGTAGATAAATGTTGTACCGAGTTTCTTATGGAGCTTGGAGATCTCGGTTCTCATCTGTGCCCTCAGTTTAGCATCGAGGTTTGAAAGAGGCTCGTCAAGTAAGAATACCTGAGGCTCACGAACTATAGCACGTCCAAGAGCAACACGCTGTCTCTGACCGCCGGAGAGAGCCTTCGGCTTTCTGTCGAGCAGGTGAGCGATATCGAGGATCCTTGCAGCTTCCTCAACCTTTCTTGCGATCTCGTCCTTCGGGACCTTTCTGAGTTTAAGGCCGAATGCCATGTTCTCGAATACTGTCATGTGAGGATAAAGAGCGTAGTTCTGGAAAACCATCGCGATATCTCTGTCCTTAGGAGCTATATCGTTTACGAGTCTGTCGCCGATATAAAGCTCGCCCTCGCTGATCTCCTCAAGACCTGCGATCATACGTAAAGTAGTTGACTTACCGCAGCCTGAAGGGCCTACGAGAATGATGAACTCCTTGTCCTTGATTTCAATGTTGAAGTCAGAAACGGCAATAACACCGCCTGCGTACTTCTTGTAGATTTCTCTAAGTGATACACTTGCCATCTAAAAAGGACCTCCCTATTTTAATTTTTTTTATTTACTAACTTATGAAGACTTCGCCCGACCTGTTCGTGCTCTATCTAATATTAGCTATGTTAATATCATAACAAATTTTTCATACATAAACAAGAGTTTTTTTTACTAAACTTTATCGTATCTCTTTATAAATATTGACTAAAATTCTACAAGTGATGTAAAATTTTGCCAGTCGGGTTAATCATTGTGTCTGTAATCTTTCAACATCTTTGTGCATAATCTCCAAACACTCTCCAAGCGGCAAATTCTCGTCAAGCGGCAGATCTCCGATCTTCACCCGTTTAAGATATACTACCTTATTTCCGAGTGCCTCAAACATTCTTTTGACCTGATGAAACTTGCCTTCGCGGAGAACCACCCGGCATTCATACCTGCTCTCCCCTCCCGTAAATACAGCGGGCAGGCATTTTTCACCGCCGTCTATCTCCATACCGCTTTCAAAGCTTTCGGCATAGCTTTCCTCCCACGGCTTTTCAAGGCGCACGAAATACGTCTTGGGAACGTGCGATCTGGGCGAAAGTATACGGTGTGCAAGCTGACCGTCATCTGTGAGCAGCACAAACCCCTCCGTATCCTTATCGAGCCGCCCCGCCGGGAAGAGTCCCTGCCGCCTGTATTTCCCGGGGATAATATCGAGCACTGTAAGGCTCTCCCCCTCCTTAGTCGAGCAGACAACGCCCGCAGGCTTATTCAGCATAAGGTATAAAAAGCGCCTGTACGCTATCTCCTCCCCGTTCACACTTACGATCGTGTTGTTTTCATCTATCTGCATATCCGCCTTTTTCACCAAAGTGCCGTCAACGCTCACAAGTCCTTTTTTTATCATTGCCTTCACATCACTTCGTGAAAGGTCTGTCCTTTGTGAAGAAATAAATCTATCAAGGCGCATAAACCCGAACCCCTTCTTGTCATATCGCTTTTTGCCGCCGCTGTTAGCTGTGATGTCCTGCCTTTACATATATTTCTTTGCCCTTTGTACCTGTGCAAGCCTTTCATACTTTTCAAGCTCACCCGCATACATAGTGTTGCGGTCTTTGAGCTTGCTCACATAATCGCCTGATATCTCGGCCATCTCAGCCACATTGTCATTTTTGGTTCTGCAGCCCCTGTTTTCAGCGGTCATCATTAATCTCACAACGCCGTTTTTTCCTGTTATCTCACTGCATTTTCCGTCCTCAAAAAGCCCGAGCATTATCTGTACACATTTAAGTTTCCTGTACTCCTTTGGTATCACACCGATACCGTAATACTTCTCAAGCAGTCCTTCAGTCCGTTCAAGCTGTATTTTAAGCTCGTCACAGTTTATATCATTACGGGCATTCCTGATATCTTCAGTAAATCTCCTGTGCGCGGTGAGCGCCCGCCTGTAGTCTTCAAAGTCCTTCAGGCATTCATGCAGAAGTATTATTATGTTGATTATCCCGAATAAGCTCAGTCCGGGGACGAACATCTGCCTTAAAAGCGGTATGCCCCTTCTGAATGTCATTGTGGCAAAAGTTATAACAAAGCAGATAACAAGCCACCCTATCATACCGCTTATGTTATCTCTTGAATAGCAGTCAAGAAAGCTTAGTATCCCGTATTTTATGCTGTATTCAGGCTCAGGTTCCTTATCTGCATTGTTTTCAAGGGCTTTTAGCAGGGCTTCCCCGTCACTCTTGTCTTTTTCAAGCATAGTTATAGCTTTAAGATAATCAATTATAAGTCCGGAATAATCCATCATAGCCTTGTCCCTCGGTAATCGTTTCTAAGGCTATTCTACCACAAACACAAATAAATTTCAAGAGGGCGGCCGATCTTTGCGATCAGCCGCCCTTCTTTATCGTATATCCTTTAGCAGCGCCCTCACCAGCGTATAAGCGCTTTCGCTGTCTTCAAGCATTACCGCAAACGCCACCTGCGGCTCATCTGCGGGGTAGAAACCTATCACAGCGCTGTTGTAGCCGTGACCGTTTTCGGGTGTGCCCGTCTTTATCGCCGCCTGATGTTCAAGCCCTTTCAGGCTGTATTCGCCCCATATGTTATCAGCCGCCATTACCATGCCCTCGGTGACAGCCTCAAAGTCTTCGGCGTTTTCAAACACCTGCCTGCTTTCCCTCTTTCTGTCTGCAAGCAGCCCGAGTGTATTCAGCCTGCCCCTGTTCGCGATGATCTGCGCCCACTGCACCATTTGCAGCGGCGTAACGGCATTTTCAGACTGTCCTATAGCAGACTGTACCACAAGCCCCTCGCCGTATACCATCCCAAGCGCTTCAATACTTTCCTTTGTCACTACCCTGCCGCCTGCATTATCAAGCTCTATGCCGACTTCACTGCCAAGCCCGAAATCACTTTGGTACTTTGCAAGCTTCTCCCCGCCGAGCATACCCGCACATTTATAGAAAAACACATTGCAGCTGTCCCTTAATGCACAAGCAACGTCCTCAAAGCCGTGATATCCAAGACAGCTGAATGTCGTGTCACCAAGCGGAAAGTATCTGCCGCACCATAAAAAAGTATCCCTGTTTATCTTTTTATCATCAAGTGCAGCGTATGCTGTGATAGTTTTCATTGCCGATCCGGGGCGGTAAAGCCCGAAGCGTGACCTGTCAAATAACGGCGCTGTATCATCAAGAGAAAGTGCTTCATACTCCTCACCCGCCCTGTTCAGATCAAAAAACGGCGCCGAAGCCAACGCCAGTATATCTCCGCTTTTGGTATCGCATACCACGACAGAGCCTGCTGTGCATCTGCCGTCATTTATGGCATCTGCAAGAAGAAGCTGCGCGCTTTGCTGAATGTCCTTGTCTATTGTCAGTGTGATGTCTTTGCCGTTTTCGGCAGGGGTGACGTCACGGCTTTTTAAGGCAATGCTTCCGCTTAAAACCTCAAAGCCCGATACAGTCCTGCCGTTTCTGCCGCGAAGCTGCCTGTCAAAAACGCCCTCTATGCCGTCACCGGCTGAGATCAGCCCTATCATGTGCGGACAAAGCGTCATGCCGTCGTATTCGGGATAGTATCGCTCGTAATTTGTTTCAATATATATAAACGGGGCTTTCTGTGCAAGAGCTGATGCCGTCCTGCAAAGCTCGCCGCCCGCATTCTCGAATAAAGTGTATCTTTCCCCGCCCGACGCAAGCGAAAGATACCTTACGGCAGCTACCTCAAATGCGTTATCAAGATCATCACCAATACCGAAGATGTCATAAAGCCTTTCAATGATATCACTGTCAGAAACGCCGCTTTCAAGCCCCGCTGCCGATAATAAGCTTTGCCTCTTGCTCAGGTCTTTTACGGCAAGTGTCTTCTTATCTATCGGGAAAGCCGAAATGTCAGGGGCAGTGCCTTCCTCTGCGGCTTTTGACAAAAGCTTTGATATAGCCCTGTTTACATCATTGTCAGAGTAGAACAGCGAGGGCAAAAGACCGATACTCCTCACCTCCCTGCAAGAAGAAAGCGGCAGACCGTTTCTGTCAAGGATATTGCCCCTGCGGGCATAGACGGGCGTTGAAACGGATATAAGAGCATCATCGTTCCTGACCGCCCCGAGAGCCTGATACCCGCCTATAAACGGATATATGCAAAGAATTGCAGATGCAATAAAGCGTGATGTATGGATACGTGAAACAGAAAGCATAGAAAACAACTCCTTATAAGCAATGCACAATAATTGTTCATTGTACACTGTTCATTGAAAAGGCTTCACCATGTAATTTTCCCCGTATCTGTGCATTTATGCAGACGGACTTGCATATGATTTATTAAAAGCAATACGAAAGAGGGATCATCTATGTTTATCAAAACCTTTAAACTGAAAAAGAATACTTTGCTTCCTGCGGTGATCGCTGTGACGGCGGCTATTATTGCGGCTGTGATACTGCTCGTCGGAAAAGGTAAAAAAGCAGATATCTACACGCTTAAAAGCGAAGCTGACAGACAGGCGTTCATATCTCAGATGGGCTGGGATACCGATAAGGAATATACCGAATGCAAGGTAGTGCTTATCCCCGAGGAATGGAACGATGTATATAAAAAATATAATGAACTGCAAAAGGAACAGGGCTTTGACCTTTCAAAGTATAAAGGTAAAACGGTTGAGATATATACATACCCCGTCCATAACTATAAGGGCTTTGAGGACAGCGGTGACGTATTTATAAACCTGTATATCTGCGACGGCGTGCTTGTCGGCGGTGATGTCTGCTGCACAAGGCTCGACGGATTTATGCAGGGGCTTAAAAAAAGTGAATAATTGCTGTTCCCGCAAAGGTAAGTCTTTTGCGGGATTTTTACACTTTGTGACAAGGTGACAGAAATCAATGCGTATTTCTGTGTATATTTCCATATCACCCTCTTTGGGCAGAATAAAAAAATTGTGCAAAATAAACAATTATGATTTAAGTTTTGAGTGCAATGCAACGAAATTGTTTTTTTGGCTTTTTTTTGCTTTGACTTTTTTAAATATTGTGGTAAAATAGAATAGTAACCTATACTTTTTTATCACCCGTGTGCTGTAACGGCTGGTATTTTTTACCATAAGGGTGGTTTCACATAGTGAAAGGAGTTCATAAAGATATGGCAAATAAATCTACTATCATTGCTGTCACTTCAGGTAAGGGCGGAACAGGTAAGTCCTCTATAAGTGCCTGCCTCGGCTATGCTCTTGCAAAGCAGGGCAACAGGACACTTATCATCGAGCTTGACTTCGGCCTCAGATGCATGGATATCATGCTCGGTATGCAGGGCAATATCCCTTATGACTTAGGCGACGTTATCGAGGGCACCTGTGATGTTTATAAGGCCACTACAACTGTAAAGCTCGCATCAAACCTGAGTGTACTCTGCGCGCCGTCCGATCCGTTTGTACAGCTGAAGGCTGAGGATATCGAAAAGATAACCACAGAAATGCGCAAGTATTTTGAATATATAATAATAGATACCTCCGCAGGTATCAACGGCTCGGTATTTGATATAGTAACAAATTCCGATCTTATACTTATAGTTACCACCCCCGATCCTGTATGTGTCCGTGACGCACAGATGATGAGTGACGAGTTCTACAAGAGGGGCAACCAGAAGCAAAGGCTGCTTATAAACAAGGCAAGCAAGAGGATATTTGAATTTGATAATATGGATGACCTTGATGCTATAATAGATACCGTCGGTGTACAGCTCCTGGGCGTTATCCCCGAGGACAGTGCTATCCCGATAGCCACAGGTAAGGGTGCTCCGCTTTCATCAAGCTCTATGGGCTTCCTTGCGTTCTCGGCTATTTCGAGGAGAATAAAAGGCGAGCACATTCCGCTTTCCATAAAGGCATAGAATAATGATAAACTGTAATCACTGGGGGAATTTGAAATGAACATTGCTTTGATCGCTCACGATTCAAAGAAAGAGCTTATGGTGCAGTTCTGCATTGCTTACTGCGGAGTGCTCAGCAGACATAATCTTTGCGCAACAGGCACAACAGGCAAGCTGGTAGGTGAAGCCACAGGCCTTAAAATACAGCGTTATCTGAGTGGCCCTCAGGGAGGGGATCAGCAGATAGCTTCACGTATTTCCTGCAACGAGATAGACCTTTTACTGTTCTTCAGAGATCCTATCTCAGCAGCACCGCACGAGCCTAAGGATATGAACCTGTTAAGGCTTTGCGACGTTCATAACATACCCGTTGCAACAAATATAGCGACCGCAGAAGCACTTATCCACTCACTTGAACGCGGCGATCTTGACTGGAGAGATATCGTAAACCCGACAAGATAGGCTTTTGACAGCTTACACCCCTGATGCTTTCAGGGGTGTTTTTGCTTTTTATTCAAAAAGCGGCATATTATTAACATAAGTGTTAAAAAAGTCCATAGTTTTAAGTCGTTTTTTTAAGAAATACACTATTGACAGTGTGCACTGTAAGTGGTATAATATTCTATGTAAGACTATAAATAAATGTATAATAAGAGGAAACAACAAAATGATAACTGATATCGCTTTGCAGCTTGGTATGGCTGCACAGAAATATAAAGATAAAATAATGTATTCCGACTCTGGTCAGTCTGTAAGCTTTGAAAAGGTGTATGACCTTGCAAAAAGGCTCGGCACCGCCGTTGCTAAGAAAAAGGGCATAAGACACGGCATTGCAGTTATGACGGGGCGGAATGTTTTTACGCCTGCGGTGTTTCTTGGAGTAGCCCTTGCAGGCTGTTTTTATGCCCCGATGGACGCTTCTCAGCCCGAAAAACGCCTGAAGGATATATTAAGCGTGCTTGATACAGACCTGCTTATTGCAGACAGCGAAAACATTGAGCGTGCAAAGGCCCTCGGGTTTGAGGGGGAGATACTCTGTGCCGAAGAACTTTTTGAATGTGAAGCAGACGACCGGATTCTTGCACAGGTTCAGGCGGATAAAAGTGCCGATGATCCGCTTTATGTCATATTCACATCAGGCTCAACAGGCAAGCCAAAAGGTGTTATAACATCTGTTTTCTCGCTTTGCTGCTATATAAACGCCTATGCAGATGTTATGGGCATTGATGATACGGATATCCTCGGCAACCAGTCGCCGCTTGACTATATCGCGGCTATCAGGGATATATACCTGCCTGTATTCAGGGGGGCATCAACATTTATTATCCCGAAGCAGTGCTTTGTTATGCCTGCCGAGCTGTTCAGGACAATGAACGAGCAAAAGATAACTTCCGTCGGGTGGAGTGTTTCGGTGTTCACTATCGCTGTGAAAGTAGGCGCATTCAGCGAAGGAAAACCCGAATACCTTAAAAAAGTCTGCTTCTCCGGCTCGGTAATGCCGACGAATGTTTTAAGAGTATGGCAGGAAAATCTGCCCGATACGCTTTTTGTCAACCAGTACGGGCCGACTGAATGTACGGCATCATGTACCTACTATAAGATACAAAGACAGTTTTCAGACGATGAAGAACTGCCAATAGGCACACACTATAAAAACTACCGCGTCTTTCTTCTCGGCGACGATAACTCACCCACCCCGCAGGGCGAAATGGGTGAGATATGCGTCAGCGGGCCGATACTCGCACTCGGCTACTACAATAACCGTGAGCTTACAGAAAAGTCTTTTATACAAAACCCGCTTAACCACGCCTATAACGAGCGTATATATAAAACAGGCGACTTTGGTATAATGCGTGAGGACGGCGTTCTGCTTTTTAAGGGCAGAAAGGACAGGCAGATAAAACATCTGGGGCACAGAGTCGAACTTTCTGAAATAGAAGCCGCCGTACTTCGCCTTGACAGTGTCGATGAAGCCTGCGCTATGTATTTAAAGGAAAAGGAACTTATTTATCTGTTCTATTCGGGTAATGCGGCTTCAAAGGAGATAGCTGTTCATCTGAGGGGCGTTCTTCCCGGATTTATGGTGCCGAGAAAGCTTGTAAGCCTTGAAAGCCTTCCGCACCTTTCAAACGGCAAGATAAATATGCAGGAACTTAAAGAAATGATGAAATAAAAGGAGAGTTAAACCATGAAAGAACAATTAATGGAGATCCTCGAAGATCTAAGGCCTGACGTTGATTTTGAAAACGAAAAAGCACTTATCACAGACAGCATACTCGATTCATTTGATATAGTATCGCTTGTGGGTGCGCTTAATGACGAATTTGATATCGAAATACAGGTAGGCAACCTTGTACCTGATAACTTCAACAGTATTGAGGGCATGATGGCGCTTATCGAAAAGCTTCAGGACGAGGATCAATAATTAATATAAAAACAAGGACAACAGAATGAATAACGAAATACTAAGACAGATAAAAAATGAATATTCCACCCCCTGCTACGCCTTTGACCTTGATGTGTTTGAGGAAAGGGCTAAGCGTGTAAAGGAAGCTTTCGGAGATAAAACAGGGCTGTGCTATTCTATCAAGGCAAACCCGTTTGTGCTCGGTCAGCTCCCCGAGGTGTTTGACAGGATAGAGGTTTGTTCACCGGGTGAACTTGAGATCTGCAAAGCATATGGCGTAAACCCCCAAAAGATCATCTTTTCGGGTGTCAACAAAACACAAAAGGATATAGAAAACGCCTTTGAATACGGCGTGGGGATCTTCACTGCCGAAAGTGCACTGCATTTAGAACTTATAAATAATTATGCGACTGAGCATGGCTGTAAGGCTAAAGTCATATTAAGGCTCGCACACGGCTCGCAGTTCGGCATAGACGAAAGCCTGCTTGCCGAAATGATAAAGACACGCAGTTTCTTCAAGGGACTTGATATCATAGGCCTGCATTACTTTACGGGTACTATGAAAACCAAAGCAAAAACCATTCAGAAAGAGCTTGCTTCGCTTGAGGAGTTTATTATACGCTTAAAAGAAGAATATGACTTTCTCCCCGAACATATCGAATACGGGACAGGGCTTGGTGTCGAGTATTATAAGGACTTTACCGAACAGACTGACCTGTCACTGCTTGAAGAAGCGGCGGTTTTTATAAGGGAGTTTGCTTCTAAATACCCGCTGACAGTGGAAATGGGGCGCTTCTTTGCGGCAGAATGCGGCTGCTTTATGACAAACGTTATGGATATAAAAACAAACAGCGGCGTAAACTATGTGATATGTGACGGCGGTATAAATATGCTCAATTACTATGGTCAGAATATGGCTATGAAGGTGCCGCCTGTAGAAGTGATCGATGCCTCCGGAAACGGCGAACAGGAATACTGCCTTTGCGGCAGCCTCTGCACTACTGCGGATATACTGGTAAGAAAGGTGTCACTCCCTGCACTTGAGTGTGGTGACACACTTGTGTTTAAAAAATGCGGTGCTTACTCTGTGTGTGAGGGTATAGCCGTGTTCCTTTCCCGCGCACTTCCCGCAGTCGTTACATACAGCAGCACTTCGGGTATAAGGCTTATGCGCCCGCTTACCGAAAGCTTTCCCCTGAACACAGCCTTTGATAAGGGGGGGTTCAGGTGACATATACTTCACTGAGATTTCTATTATTTACACTTATCTGCCTGACAGCCTACTATCTGTTCCCGAAAAAGCACCGCTGGTGCGTTCTGCTTTTGGCAAGTATAGGCTTCTATGCGATAGTGTGTCTTAAATATATAGCATTCATTTTCCTTACAGCCGCTTCGACATACGGCGGCGGTATAATGCTTTCAAACTATATAGATAAACGCTCGGCATTATTCAAGGAACTTAAAAAGACATTTACAAAAGAACAAAAGGATACCTTTAAAAAGACAACGACCAAAACAAAAAAGCTTATTGCTGCGGGTATCCTTGTGCTTAATTTCGGGATACTCGCATTTTTAAAGTATTATAATATGTTTGCGCTCACCTTCGGCGGGCCTGCACTTAAACTTTTCCTGCCGCTTGGTATATCCTTCTATACCTTTCAGTCAATGGGGTATGTTATTGATATCTACAGGGGCAAGTATAAGGCTGAAAAAAACTTTTTCAGGCTTCTTCTGTTCGTAAGCTTCTTCCCGCAGATAGTACAGGGGCCTATAAGCTTCTACAGCAGCCTTTCCTGTCAGCTTTATGAAGGGCATGACCTTTCGTTTTTTAACATAAAAAAAGGCGTTTTGCTGATAACATGGGGCTTTTTTAAAAAGCTTGTCATAGCAGACAGGCTCGTGGTTGCCGTGAATACTATAGCCCCTGATTATATAAACTATTCGGGGACGCTTATCCTGTCGGCAGCACTTATATATGCACTACAGCTTTATGCCGACTTTTCGGGCGGTATTGATATTTCAAGGGGTGTGAGCGAGCTTTTCGGGATAGAGCTTGCCGAAAACTTCAAACGCCCGTATTTTTCAAGGACGATATCGGAATACTGGCGCCGCTGGCATATCACGCTCGGCGCATGGCTAAAAGAATACCTTTTCTACCCCATAGCTATGTCAAAGCTGTTTATGAATTTTTCAAAATTCCTGAAAAAACACGGCAATGCAAAGGCGGCAAAGGTACTCCCCGTAAGTATCGCTTCACTTATAACATTCATCATAATCGGTATATGGCATGGTGCGAACTGGAAGTACGCGGCTTTTGGCATTTGGAACGGCGGCATAATAATGGTTTCCACACTGCTTGAAGACAGCTTTGAACACTTTAAGGCAAAGCTTAAAATAAAAAATGAAAACCCGCTTTTTATAGCATTTCAGATGTTAAGGACGTTTTTCATTGTCCTTGTCGGGTACTACTTTGATATAGCAAATGACTTCGGCTCGGCAATGAAAATGATGATACTCTCTGTTGCCGATTTCCATATAAGCGAAACCGCAAAGCTCGACTTTTTCAGGGAACTTATGGTATCAAGGAGAGAAATGGCTATCGTCTTTATGGCAGTGATCGTAATGCTTGTCGTTTCACTTATACAGGAAAAGAAAAAAGATACTACCGTAAGGGAAATGATAATCAGCCGGGGATTTATAGTGGAAGCGGCAGTGTTTGTGGTGCTGTTTTTCAGCGTTGTGGTGTTCGGCGTTTACGGCCCCGGTACCAACCCCGCAGATTTCTACTATATGCAGTTTTAACCCATGTGAATAACGAAAGAGGAGATAAAGATGACAAAAAAGCGTGTGATAAAGTTTTGTGTACTTATCATCATAATGCTTTTGATATTCTGTTTTCTGTCTGTGCTGCTTGTAAGGACCACTACCTCGACAGAGCTGCACGTAAGAAACTTTTTCAAGGAGCCTGAAAACTCCCTTGACATTGCGTTAATAGGTTCAAGTGAACTTTACGCTGATTACAGCCCGCCGCTTGCATACGACAAATACGGCTATACAGGCTATAACCTGTGCTACGAGGGCGCACCCGCTAATATGTATATACCAATGCTCAAACTCTACCTGTCAAGGCAGAAGCCAAAGCTTGTTGTAATTGAGGTGAACGGCTACTTCTACAGCGAAGAATACTGCCACAGGGATGCAAATTACAGACGCCTTATAGATAATATGCCCTTGTCAAAGCAACGCTATGATTTTATAAACGAACTTATTGACAAGGACGAGCGCCTGAGCTACTATGTTCCGCTTATCAAACACCATTCCAACTGGCAGAACCCGCATTACCAGCTTGAAAGACTTCAGCGCATAATAGATATGGACAACGAAGAATTTTCACATATGAAAAGCTTCGGCACACGTACAGCAATAAACCAGATAGATCCGAAAATCAGCAAAAGGCAAAAATCAAGCGTGAATGACTACACTATGAAATGCCTTGATGAAATGATAGCATTCTGTAAAGAACAGGGGCTTGAAAATGTGCTGTTCATGCGTGCTCCTCACAAGCGCGGCGCTGTTGACAAGAGCATTGAAAGAATAAACAAGACCGTTACTGACGCAGGGTATGATTTTGTCGATTTCAGCAAAATGAATAAGGAAACAGGTATCGATCCCGAAACGGACTTCTATAACCCTGACCATCTGAACGTATTCGGCAATGAAAAATTCACCGATTACCTCGGCAATTATATTATGACACACTACTCCTTCCCCACCGAACATTCCGAAAAGGTGGACGAGCAGTGGAAGGAATGCGCCGATTTCACTAAGGAAGCCTTTGACGAGCTGAAGGGTAAGACTCTTGAAGGCGAAAATAGAGTATATAACGAATATAAGATGTATAAGAAAAAGGCGGCATAGGCTGCCTTTTTTTGTTGACAATTTTAACAGCTTGCGTTATAATATAATCAGTTGATTTATCGGAGGTGAGGAAGATAGTTGAACTTTACTACAATATAAACTTTCTTGTGTCACTTATGCTTTTAATGGCGTATATATTTATCTACCATAAGCATTTTGATGTGCATATAACAGCAATTTTCCTGCTTGTTCCCTTTGAACAGCTGGGCTATGTGCTGCTTTCCGGGGCGACAAACCTTGAAACGGCTGTCACGGCAAATAAACTGTGCTATGTCGGCGGCGTGTATCTGATGTTTGATGTTATGCTGATCGTTTTCAGCCTTTGTGATATAAGGCTGAGCAAATGGCTAAGGGTGCTCTTTATGGCGGCATCATCAATAATATACATATCCGCCCTTAACAGTGATAAAAATACATATTTCTATAAGAGTATCACCTTCACCCGTGAAAACGGCGTGGCTAAGCTTACAAAGGAATATGCTTTCATGCATACCGCATTCTATGTGATAATCTTCTTCTACTTCGCACTTTCGATATGGGCTATGGTGTATGCATATCTGCGCAAAAGGCAGGTGTCAAGAAAGATAATCCAGCTGCTTATGCTGCCTGTTGCGTTTTCACTTATCTGCTTTTTCGTGGTAAGGCGCGTAAAAGATGTTGAAATGCTCCCCATAGCATATAATGTCGCCCTTATAAGCTACCTTATGATAATTCACAGGCTGTGCCTTTATGATATCACCGATACTGCTATAGATTCACTTATAGAACGCGGTGATACGGGCTTTGCAAGCTTTGACTTCGGCCTGAACTACCTCGGGAGCAACGAGACCGCCTGCGGGGTATTCCCCGAATTTGAGGAACTTACCGTCGATAAACCGCTTGCACGCGCAAAAAACCTTGACAGCAGCGTTCTTTCGTGGCTGACGGAGTTTTCACATGATAACGGGAATAATAAGTTTTATTATAATAAGAACGACAGAGTTTACCTTATCATCATAAACTTTCTCTACGACGGCAAGCATAAAAGGGGTTATCAGCTTGAGATAACCGACGACACAAAAAATCAGCAGTATATCAGCCTTTTGAACAGATATAATAACGACTTGCAGGAACAGGTCGCACAAAAAACAAGGCATATAGTTGAAATGCATGATAACCTTATCATCAGTATGGCGACTATGGTTGAAAGCCGTGATAACTCAACAGGCGGCCATATCAAAAGGACGAGCGAGGGTGTCAGGATACTCGTTGACGAGATAAGGCGTGAGGGCAGGACAGAACTTTCCGATGAATTCTGCAAAGACCTTATAAAGGCCGCACCTATGCATGACCTCGGCAAGATAGCGGTTCCTGATGGTATACTCAAAAAGCCCGCAAGATTTACCCCTGCTGAATTTGAACAGATGAAAATGCACGCTGCCGAGGGCGCAAAGATAGTCCACGAAATACTCAAAGATACCGACGACGAATACTTTATGCAGATAGCCGAAAACGTCGCCCACTTCCACCATGAACGGTGGGACGGTTCGGGCTACCCCGAAGGACTCAAAGGCTTGCAGATACCCCTCGAAGCACGTATTATGGCTATTGCCGATGTCTATGACGCACTTGTCAGCAAGCGTGTATATAAGGAAAAGATGTCCTTTGAGCAGGCAGACAGTATAATTATGGAAGGCATGGGCAAACATTTTGACAAGGCACTTGAAAGCGCCTATGTAAATGCAAGACCGCGCCTTGAAGAATACTACAGCTCACTTGAAGATGACACAGGAAAAGAATAACCCATTATTTCAATAACCGAAGCTTATGCATAGCTTCGGTTATTGTGTTTTGTAAAGGTGCAGCTTGTTAAGCGCACTTAACACAGGTTTAACCTTTAGGTACTGTTTAAATTAACATTGACCTGCTATAATGATAGTATCAGGAGTGTGATCATATGCTGATATACATCGTTGAAGATGATGATAATATCCGTGAACTTGAAACATTTGCAATCAAAAACAGCGGTTATGATACCCGGTGCTTTGCAAGCTCCAAGGATTTTTATAAGGCGATAACAAAAGCTGTTCCAGATCTCATATTGCTTGACATTATGCTGCCGGGGGACGACGGACTGACGATACTTAAAAAGCTGCGTGATGATCCCGTTACCGAAAAAATCCCGGTCATTATCATTTCAGCAAAGACAACCGAGCTTGACCGTGTGAAGGGACTTGACCTGGGTGCTGATGATTATTTGTGCAAGCCGTTTGGTGTTATGGAACTTGTCAGCCGTGTGAAGGCAAGGCTCAGAGGAAAAAGCCAGAGCCATGAATACCGATATGCCGAGATTCTGCTGAGCGATGATACACGAAAGGTGTTTATATCAGGCAGACAGACAGAACTTACCTACAAGGAATTTGAACTGCTCAAAACACTGATAGGCAGCCCCGGAAAGGCTTTTGCCCGTGACTATCTCATTGATACGATATGGGGGCAGGAAAGCACAGGGCGCACCCTTGATGTGCATATCCGTACCCTGAGAGCAAAGCTTGGTGACTTCGGCAGATATATAAGGACCGTCAGAAACGTAGGCTACAAGCTGGACAAGGACGAATGATATGGAAAGAAAGATCAATCTGCATTTGTTTTATATGGGCGTTGTGACGGCGATAATCGGGATACTTATCACAACCGTTTCCTATTATCATTTCTTCCGTAAGGAGGTCGAGGAAAACCTTGCACATGAATGTCATCTGGTGGCACAGTGCTATAACAGCGGTGATCCGATCACCGAGCTTGACCGCTTCACAGGTGAAGACTTCCGTATCACACTTATCAAAAAAGACGGTACAGTCCTATTTGAAAGGGTTCTCCCTCATTTATCCGTATCACGGCTAAACTCTAACCATAAGCTTAGCTGCCAAAAGCCTGCACCCACACCTTCCGTACATAGTTCGCTTTACC
>CACZFN010000022.1 GCA_902780505.1 uncultured Ruminococcus sp.
GCAAAGGACAAGGCAATGCAGGAGAAGATAAAAGAGCTTTGAGTTACAAATATGCACTTTTTGACCTTGACGGGACGCTTACAGATTCCGCCCCCGGGATACATAACTGCATAAAATACGCCCTTGAAAAAATGGGGCGGGAAGTACCGGGAAAAGATATTCTTGACAGGTTTCTCGGGCCGCCGCTTGTAGAAGGGTTTGCAGGAAACTGCAATATGTCCCCTGCCGAGGCGGAGGAAGCAACAAGGCTTTTCAGGGAAAGGTATACGGTCACGGGGTTATATGAAAACAAGCCTTATGACGGCGTGAGGGAAATGCTTCAGGAGCTTAAAGATGCAGACGTTTTCCTTGCAACTGCGACAAGCAAGCCGGAGGATTATGCGGTAAGGATACTGAAAAGATTCAAACTGTATGAATACTTCGGTTTTATCGGGGCGGCTACTTTTGATAAGTCAAGGCATGACAAGATATCTGTTCTGAGATACACAATTGAAAAGACGGGCATTACCGACCTTGAAAGTGTTATAATGGTCGGTGACAGGGCAAATGATATCGAGGGCGCACACGCTCTCGGCATAAAATGCATAGCTGTACTGTACGGCTATGGCAGCAGTGAGGAATTCAAACTTCATAAGGCGGATATGACTGCACATACACCGGCAGAAGCCGCCCTGCTGATACTGGATTAAGGCAAATCAATTTTGATATGGAGGAATTTACAATGGCAAATTACGAAAAGAAGGAACAGCTCTATGAGGGCAAGGCAAAAAAGGTATTCGCAACAAATGATCCTGATGTCGTTATCGTTGATTACAAGGACGATGCAACAGCTTTCAACGGTGAAAAGAAGGGCACGATCTCAGGCAAGGGCGTTATCAACAACAGGATGACAAACTATATGTTCAAGCTGCTTGAAAAGGAGGGAGTTCCCACACATCTTATCGAGGAAATATCCGACAGGGAAACTGTTGTGAAGAAAGTCGAGATAGTTCCGCTTGAAGTAATTGTAAGAAACGTTGCGGCAGGAAGCTTTTCAAAGAAGCTCGGTATCGAGGAAGGCACACCTTTAAAACAGCCTACACTTGAATTTTCATATAAGTGCGACGAGCTTGGCGATCCTTTCATCAATTCCTACTATGCTTTGGGACTTGGCCTTGCAACACAGGAAGAACTTGATGCTATTGCTAAATATGCATTTAAGGTAAATGACTTTATGGTAAAGTTTTTCAAGGAGAAAAACGTTGACCTTATCGACTTCAAGATAGAGTTCGGCAGATACAAAGGACAGATAATCCTTGCTGACGAGATATCGCCCGACACCTGCCGTTTCTGGGACAGCACAACTCACGAAAAGCTTGACAAAGACCGTTTCCGCAGAGATATGGGCGGCGTAGAGGAAGCTTATCAGGAAATGATGAAGCGCCTCGGCATTGACAAGTAATACATAAATAAACAATACAATAAAACAGTGACTATTTTCTGCGTTACCCTTTGGGAGGATAAAAAATGTTTGAGAGCATACACGAAGAATGTGGGGTTTTTGGTGTATTTTCGAGGGAACGTGATGATGTTGCGGCGTATGTTTATCAGGCGCTTTACGCACTTCAGCACAGAGGGCAGGAAAGCTGTGGTATAGTCGTCAATGATGACGGGCTTTTTACATACCACAAGGCACTGGGATTGGTAGGACAGGTATTTGACCGCGAGTGTCTTGAAAGACTCGGTAAAGGCAGGATATCTGTCGGGCACGTAAGATATTCGACTACAGGCGGCAACAGTGCGGCAAACGCTCAGCCGCTTGTGGTAAGGCATATAAAGGGACCTATGTCAATAGCCCACAACGGCAACCTTACAAATGCAAGGGAACTGAGGGAACAGTTTGAAATGAAGGGAATGATCTTCCATTCAACAAACGACACTGAAGTTATCTCCTACACTATAACCGAAGAAAGACTGAAAGAGCCTTCCATAGAACAGGCCGTGAACAAAGCAATGTACAGGATAAAGGGTGCATATTCGCTGCTTGTCATGTCGCCGACAAAGCTTATAGCGGCAAGGGATCCGAACGGCTTCAGGCCGCTGTGCTTAGGCAGGCTCGGCGGCGGTTATGTGGTTTCAAGCGAAAGCTGTGCGTTTGACAGCTTGGGCGCTGAATTTATAAGGGACATAAAAGCGGGCGAGATAGTTATCATAGATGACAGCGGCATAAGAAGCATTGAGGACCACTGCGGCGGCAGTGAAAGCTTATGTGTGTTTGAATACATATACTTTGCAAGGCCGGATTCGGTGATAGACGGCGCAGGGGTGCACAGTGCGAGGATAAATGCGGGCAGGGCACTTTACAAAGAACACCCTGTAAGTGCTGATATAGTTATAGGCGTACCCGATTCGGGGCTTGATGCGGCTCTCGGCTTTTCACAGGAAAGCGGGATACCATACGGGATAGGTTTTATTAAAAACCGGTATATAGGAAGGACGTTTATTCAGCCTTCACAGGCGCAGAGGACAAATTCGGTAAAGCTGAAGCTCAATGCCGTGTCCGAGACTGTAAAAGGCAAAAGAGTCGTTATGATAGACGACAGCATTGTCAGGGGAACTACCTGTGCAAGGATAGTGAAGCTTCTCAGAGATGCAGGGGCAAAGGAAGTACACGTGCGTATTTCTTGCCCGCCGTTTGTATCACCTTGCTATTTCGGGACGGATATTGACAGCAAAGATAACCTTATCGCGTGCAGGATGGATAACGAGGGTATAAGGAGATTCATAGGCGCTGACAGCTTAGGATACCTGAGCATTGAGGGTGTAAGAAACATAGCGGGAAGCGGCAGAGGACTGTGCACAGCCTGCTTTGATGAAAATTACCCGATAGATGTACCCAAAGATATGCCAAAGGATAAATTTGAATACAAAATACAAAAAAGATGATATTTATCATTCAAGAGAGGTAGATTTATGAACAACAGTTTTTCAAACAGCTACAAGGAAGCAGGCGTTGACGTTACAGCAGGCTACAAGGCTGTAGAACTTATGAAGCAGTATGTCGCAAGAACTATGACAAGCGGGGTGCTCAGTGGTATCGGCGGCTTCGGCGGGCTTTTTGAACTTGACGTGACGGGGATAGAAAAGCCTGTACTCGTATCGGGTACTGACGGCGTGGGCACTAAGATAAAGATAGCTTTCCTGCTTGACCGGCATGACACGGTAGGTATCGACTGCGTGGCAATGTGTGTAAACGACATAATCTGCTGCGGCGCCAAACCGCAGTTCTTCCTTGACTACATAGCCTGCGGAAAGAACATTCCCGAAAAGATAGCGAGCATCGTATCAGGCGTGGCTGAGGGCTGCGTTCAGGCGGGGTGCGCGCTTATAGGCGGAGAAACCGCAGAACACCCCGGACTTATGCCCGAGGAGGAATATGATCTTGCAGGATTCTCGGTAGGCGTTGTTGACAAGAAGAACATCATCGATCCCTCAAAACAGAAAGCGGGAGATGTGATGATAGCTATCAAGTCAAGCGGCGTACATTCAAACGGTTTTTCGCTTGTAAGAAAGGTGTTCACAGTAAACGAGCAGAACCTTGCAAGGCATTACAGTGAACTTGGCAAAACGCTCGGCGAAACACTTCTCACACCTACAAGAATATATGTAAAGGCTATAATGGAGCTTATAAGCCGTGTTAATGTAAAGAGTATTTCACACATTACAGGCGGCGGGTTCTATGAAAACATTCCACGTTCGCTTCCTAAGGGGCTTTCGGCAAAGATCGAGAGAAGTGCTGTACAGGTACTTCCGATATTTGACGTTATCGCAAAAACAGGCAATATCCCCGAAAGGGATATGTTCAACACCTTCAACATGGGCGTGGGCATGACTGTCGTAGTTGACAAAAACGACGTTGACAAGGCGCTTGAAGCAATAAAAACAGCCGGCGAAGAAGCTTATGTTTTAGGCGAACTTGTTGAAAGCGATATGGGCGTTATAATCTGCTGACAAATCTATCAACGACACTGCACAAAAACTGTGCAGTGCCGCTTGGCGTTTTAAGAGGTAAAAATAATGGACAGAAACACAAAAAATATCGTTGTTCTCGTATCTGGCGGCGGCACAAATTTACAGGCACTTATAGATTCGCAGAACAGGGGCGAAATAAAGGGCGGCAGGATAAGCTGCGTAATTTCGTCAAAAAGTGATGCCTATGCGCTTGAAAGAGCAAAAGCCGCAGGCATAAAGACAAGGGTGCTTGCAAGAAAAGAATATGAAAGCATTGAAGAATACTCGCTTGCAATGAAAAACGCACTTATCGAAGAACAGGCTGACCTTGTTGTATATGCGGGCTTTATGACGATACTTGATGAGCAGGTATGCAGGGCATTCCCGTTTAAAATGATGAATGTTCACCCTGCACTTATACCGAGCTTCTGCGGTAAGGGCTTTTACGGGCTTCACGTCCACGAGGCTGTGCTTGAACGCGGGGTAAAAGTTTCGGGCGCAACGGTCCATTTTGTGACGGAGGTCTGTGACGGCGGCCCGATAATCCTTCAGGGAACTGTAGACGTTAAAAACGATGACACCCCCGAAACACTCCAGCGAAGGATAATGGAAAACGTTGAATGGAAGCTGCTGCCTAAGGCGGTGTCATTATTCTGCGAGGGCAGGATAACGGTAAAGGACGGCAGGGCTTACGTTGACTTATAAGAGGTGGTTCAGATGGTAAGGTTAAGGCCGTTCAAGCCGCAGGATGCACAAGAGGTAGCCCGTTGGATCGGCGGAGATGAACGGGCGTTTATGATGTTCACGGCGGGCAGGTACAAATTCCCGCTCAAAGCAGACGAAATAATATCAAAGCATTACGGCTTTGAGAAGGACAATGACGCTTTTATGGTAAGCGCCCTTGATAAAGACGGGCGGCTTTCCGGGCATTTTATCGTAAGAAAGCTGGATTACCTAAGAAACAGCGCACACCTCGGATTTATTATCATAGCACCTGAAAAGCGCGGTATAGGTTTCGGAAGTGAAATGGTTAAGGCTGCGGCTGAGTTTTTGCATGACAGTATGGGAATAGACAGGATAACCCTCGGCGTTTTTGAGTGCAACGAGGCAGCTTTTAAGTGCTATAAAAACTGCGGATTTGAAGTAAAAAACTACATAAAGGACTGCTTTGACTACAAAGAGGAAAAGTGGGGGCTTTATGAAATGGAACTAAGTTTTATTAAGGAGGATGACCAATGAAAACACTTGATATCTATCAACAGCTTAAAGCAAACGCATACCCGGGCAGAGGTATTATAATAGGCAAGTCGGCTGACGGGAAATATGCTGTTACTGCCTACTTTATAATGGGCAGGAGTGTCAATTCAAGGAACAGGGTATTCACACAGACGGAGGACGGTATAAAGACCGAAGCTGCTGATCCGAGCAAGCTTTCTGATCCGCACCTTATCATATATTCGCCTGTAAGGGTGCTTGGCAACAAGACTATCGTTACAAACGGCGACCAGACTGACACGATATACGAACTTATGGACAAACAGCAGACATTTGAACAGTCACTTCGCACAAGAGTCTACGAGGACGATGCTCCTAACTACACTCCGAGGATATCGGGTATAATGCACGTTGAAAATGGGAAGTACAACTACGCTATGAACATTATAAAATCCGCAGACGGCAACCCCGATTGCGTTGAAAGGTTCACTTATGCGTATTCAGAGCCGATAAACGGTATAGGACACTTCATACACACATATATGGGTGACGGTTCTCCCCTGCCGAGCTTTGAGGGCGAGCCTGAAAAGATCGCTGTCCCGAACGACATTGACGAGTTTACGGATAAGCTCTGGGAAGCACTCAACGAGGACAACAAGGTATCACTGTTTGTAAGATTTATCGAAATTCAAACAGGTAAGGCTGTTACTAAAATAGTAAACAAGTTTGAGAAAATATAAAAACAGGAGGTAAATACAATGGCAAACGAAATGCTGCTCAAATATGGCTGCAACCCAAATCAGAAGCCGTCAAGGGTATTTATGGACGACGGCAGGGACTTACCTATAGAAGTTTTAAACGGTAAGCCGGGGTATATCAATCTGCTTGATGCATTCAACGGCTGGCAGCTGGTAAAAGAGCTTAAAAAGGCAACGGGAATGTGTGCGGCGACTTCATTCAAGCACGTATCACCTGCGGGTGCTGCTGTAGGCAGACCGCTTACCGAAACAGAAGCAAAGATATACTTTGTTGATGACTTAGGCGAACTTTCACCTTTAGCGTGTGCCTATGCAAGGGCAAGGGGCGCTGACAGAATGTCAAGCTACGGCGATTTTATCGCACTTTCTGATGTATGTGATGTTCCTACGGCTAAAATGATACAGAGAGAAGTATCTGACGGCATTATCGCACCGGGGTACACTGATGAAGCGCTTGAGATACTCAGATCAAAGAGAAAGGGCACTTACAACATTATAAAGATCGACGAGGATTATGTCCCCGCACCTATCGAAACAAAACAGGTGTTCGGTGTTACATTTGAGCAGGGCAGGAACGAGTTTAAAATAGACAACGAACTGCTTACAAACATTGTTACAAAAAATAAGGATATACCTGATGACAAGAAAGAAGACCTTGTTATTTCACTTATCACGCTTAAATACACACAGTCTAACAGTGTTTGCTATGTTAAAAACGGGCAGGCTATCGGTATCGGTGCGGGACAACAGTCAAGAGTTCACTGCACAAGGCTTGCAGGCAGCAAGGCTGACAACTGGTGGCTAAGGCAGCACCCGAAGGTAATGGGTTTACAGTTTGTTGACAACATAAGAAGACCTGACAGGGACAACACGATCGACGTTTACATTTCTGACGAGTATGAAGACGTTTTACGTGACGGCGAATGGCAGAGGCTTTTCAAAGTTAAGCCCGAGGTACTTACCAAAGAAGAAAAGCAGGAATGGCTTGCAAAGAACACTGATGTGGCGCTCGGTTCCGATGCGTTCTTCCCGTTCGGCGACAATATCGAAAGGGCAAAGAAATCGGGCGTTAAGTACGTTGCAGAGCCGGGCGGTTCAATAAGGGACGACAACGTAATAGAAACCTGTGACAAATACGGAATGGCAATGGCATTTACAGGTATGCGCCTGTTCCACCATTGATATAAAAAACAAAAAGAAAAATTAGGAGGAAGAAAAAATGAAAAAACTACTCGCTTCACTTATGGCAATGACAATGATGTTTACAATGGCTGCTTGTGCATCAGATGATGATGATGACGATAAGTCATCAAAGAAATCAAAGGATTCATCTTCGGTTTCTACTAAGGAAGATAAGGACGAGGACAGCTCTGCTTCTGACGAAAGCAGCGAAGCTAAGGGCGACGACACCTCCTCACAGGCTGACGAAAGCAAAGCTGACGAGAGCAAATCCGAGGAAAGTTCTGCTGCACCCGAGGAGTCTTCATCAACTGCTGAAAAAACAAAGCATTCATACACTATCGATATTGATTCAAGCAAATGGTCTGATATAACATCGACCGTTTCTGGCGTTGACTGTGCATATTCGTATGTGGGTGACACATCAAATGTGCTTTATGCTACAGCCAATATGAACATTATTCAGAAAAGCGGCATGATGGGGAAGAAGGTCGAAGACATGGCCGGCGTTTTAGAGCAGCAGTACACAAATATGGGCTTTAAAGTAACAGATGAAAGCCAGATAGATTTCAACGGCTATGATGCATACAAGGTAAGCCTTGAAGCGACACAGGACGGTTTTTCAATGAAAATGTTCCAGGTAGTAATGATAAAGGACGATGATATCTTCATTGTAAGCTACGGCTGTGAATCAAGTGTTTATGCTGACCTTGAAAATGTATTCAACGAGGCTATTTCAACATTCAAGATAGTATAACTTACCGAAAAGAGGAAACATATGAATATACTTGTAGTTGGCTCAGGCGGGAGAGAACACGCGATAATCATGAAGCTCGCCGAGTCTGAAAAGGTAGATAAGCTTTACTGCACACCGGGCAACGGCGGTATAAGCAGATATGCCGAGTGTTTTGATGTAGGCGCCACAGACATTGAAGGCGTTGTGGCACTTGCGAAAAAGCTTGCGCCTGATATGGTAGTAGTCGCACCTGACGATCCGCTCGTGCTTGGCATGGTAGATGCGCTTCAGGCGGAAGGCTTCAGGACATTCGGGCCTAAGAAGAATGCGGCGATAATTGAAGGTTCAAAGGTGTTTTCAAAAGAGCTTATGAAAAAATACGGCATACCCACTGCGGGATATGAGGTTTTTTCTGACAGTGAAAGCGCTGTAAAGTACATTAAAGAGCAAAACACCTACCCTACCGTTATAAAGGCTGACGGTCTGGCGCTTGGAAAGGGCGTTATTCTTGCACAGAACGAGGAGGAGGCTGTCAGTGCTGTAAAGAGCATGATAGACGACAGGCAGTTCGGCGAGAGCAGTTCAACTGTAGTCATTGAAGAATACCTGACAGGGCCTGAGGTTTCCGTGCTTTCATTTACTGACGGAAAGACTGTTGTGCCTATGATATCATCAATGGACCACAAGAGGGCTTATGACAATGACGAGGGACTCAACACCGGCGGCATGGGTACGGTAGCACCAAACCCCTACTACACAGAAGCTGTGGCAAAGGAATGCATGGAAAAGATATTCCTGCCGACAATCAATGCTATGAATGCCGAGGGCAGGACGTTTGAGGGGTGCTTATACTTCGGCCTGATGATAACACCAAAGGGACCGATGGTAATTGAATACAACTGCCGTTTCGGTGATCCCGAAACACAAGTTGTACTGCCTATGCTTGACGGCGACCTTGCAGAGATCTTTGAAGCGATATACGAGCACAGGCTCAGCGAGGTACCGATAAAATGGAAATCAGGCTACTGCACCTGTGTTGTTATGGCAAGCGGCGGCTACCCTGTAAAATACGAAAAGGGCTTGGAAATAAACGGCCTTGACGAAAAAGGACAGGTCGAAAACGCATTTGTTTACCATGCAGGTACAAAATTCAAAGACGGCACCTTTACAACAAACGGCGGCAGAGTCTTAGGTGTCACCTGTAATGCACTTACACTTCAGGGTGCACTTGACAAGTCATATGATGCTGTAAAAAAGATCACCTGGAAGGACGAGCACCACCGCAAGGACATTGGCGCACGTGCACTCAAAGCCTTAAACAATGATCCCCTTGACCTTGAATACAAGCAGGACATGGAGGATTACATTGAAGAAAACGGCGTATATTTAAGACAGTAAATAATAACACAACCCCTGTGAGGATTCAGTCCTCACGGGGGTTGTGCTTATACAGCCTGTATGAATTTATCTTTACGATCATATCAGGGTTTTGCTCTGATAAGGCTTCTTCTCTTGCAGCAACAAGTTTAAAACCGTTTTTCAAGATCACTTTATTGCTGGCAATATTTTCATCTGCCGCCTCAATAACTATAGTATCATAGCCGTTCTCAAATAGTTCCTTAACAACGGCGGACAAGGCCTCAGTCATATACCCGTTGCCCCAATATGCTTTTCCTGAGCAATAACCTACAACAGGCGCACCGTTATGGTAGCCCACAACGTCGATCATACCGATAAGCTCACCCGTAGATTTAAGAGCTATTCCCCAGCGATAACAATCCTGTTTGTTATACTCCTTCAAAACATACGACATATACTCTTTTGTCTGTTCAATGCTCTCGTGAGCATTCCAAGTTAAAAACTTCGCCACATCCTTGTCGCTTGCCCAGCATTCGTATATCCGCTGAGTATCAGATTCTCTTATGTATCTAAGATCAAGCCTTGATGTTTCAAGTTCCCTCATAGAACCTCTCCTTATACATTAAAGCGGAAAAGAACAATGTCACCATCCTGCATAACATATTCCTTGCCCTCAAGGCGGACAAGGCCTTTTTCCTTAGCACCGTTCATACTGCCGCACGCCATAAGGTCATCAAAGGAAACAACTTCGGCACGGATAAAGCCCTTTTCAAAGTCGGTATGTATCTTTCCTGCCGCCTGCGGGGCTTTTGTACCGCGGGTTATAGTCCATGCCCTGACTTCGGGCTCACCTGCTGTAAGGAATGAAATAAGCCCAAGAAGCGAATAGCCCTCTTTTATTATCCTGTTAAGTCCGGATTCTTTAAGTCCTAAATCTTCAAGGAACATTGCCTTATCGTCATCGTCCATATCGGAGATCTCGGCTTCTATCTGTGCACATATAGGCAGTACGGCTGAACCCTCCTGCGAAGCTATCTCGCATACTTTTTTATAGTTTTCGTTAGTGTCGATATTGTTCCTGAAATCCTCCTCCGAAAGATTAGCCGCATAGATAACGGGTTTCAGAGAGAGCAGGGGCGTTTCTTTAAGCGATTCACGCTCGTCCTCTGTCATCTCAAAACCGCGGGCAGCCTTGCCTTCTTCAAGGTGCGCTTTGAGTCTTTCAAGAAAATCCACTATCGGTGCAAGTGATTTATCGCCCTTCATAGCCTTCTTAGTCCGGTCGAGCTTACGTTCGATAAGTTCAACATCTGCAAAGACAAGTTCAAGGTCTATTGTTTCTATATCCCTGACGGGATTGATAGAGCCGTCTACGTGGATAATATTATCGTCCTCAAAGCACCTTACAACGTGAACGATAGCATCGACCTCACGGATATTTGCAAGGAACTTATTGCCAAGCCCCTCACCCTTTGAAGCACCCTTTACAAGGCCTGCAATGTCAACAAATTCAAGTGTAGCAGGGGTGAATTTTACCGGGTGATACATCTGAGCAAGCTTATCAAGTCGTTCATCGGGGACCGATACTATGCCGACGTTTGGCTCTATCGTACAGAACGGGTAATTTGCAGACTCAGCGCCTGCGTTTGTAAGTGCATTAAAAAGTGTACTCTTTCCAACATTGGGAAGACCAACCATACCAAGCTTCATAAATACTTTTCTCCTTAGATCATAATTCTATGCTGTCATCATCATATTCAAGCGGTGTGATATCGTCGTCGTCATCATCATTACCGCCGATTATATGGTTATTGTTTCCTATGCTTATGCCGTTCTTAACAGGTGAAACAAGGAACCCGACAAGCACGCCGAGCAAAAACATTGCAAGGCACTGCCAGAAATATGACACCATTATCTTTTCCTTTTCATTTGTAATTACATTAGTGCTTTCCATTTTACATTCTCCTTTACTCTATAGATTTAAGTGATTCGACTTCATTTATGCTGCGGATCTTGAAATGCATCAAGAGATTTATCATTACAGCGAATGCTATAGTTATAAGTGCCGAGAACACGTATGAATACCACACAAGCTCACGGTTGAACATTACGATATCCACCTCCGAAGTTATCACAACAAAATAGTGAAGCACAGCCCCCAGCCCGAAGCCTAAAAGTATTCCGATAACCGTACCCACAACATTTTCACGGTAGATATATTCACTTGTTTCAATATCATAAAACCCGAGCACTTTAAGCGTTGCAAGTTCACGGCAGCGCTCGGTGATATTGATATTAGCAAGGTTATACAGCACAATACCTGCAAGGAAACCTGCACACACTATAAGCATAACGACAACAGCGTCAAGGCTGTCAAGTGATGAAACGAACCCTTTGGCGGATTCAAGCTTGAGTGACACGCCGAGGTATTTTTTATCCTTGATAAGCTCAGTTTTGAGTTTTTGCAGGTCAGTACCCGAAGGCGAAATAAAGAAAGCCATATTATAGCTTATTTTTTCGTCAAAGGTGCTTTCAAACAACTCAGGTGATATATAAATATAGTGAAGCGTATAGTTTTTGATTATTCCGCCGACTTTAAGCTGTTTTTTACCAAGTTCCAGGATATCGACGGTTATACTGTCACCTTTTTTTATATCAAGCAGCTGACTGAGCTTCTGTGTGATTATAACAGAGCTGTCATCAAGTGTGATCTCCCTGCCGTCCTCATTCATGGTGATATAGTCCTGAAGCCTGTCCTTATCACTTGGTATCACAAAATCGGCTGCCTGTGATTTTTTATTATTGCCGCTTACAGATGCAAGATATTTTTTCGCAGGGATATAATCGCTGATACCTTCATATTCATCAAGGCCTTTTATGCAGTCATCAGGTGTTGCACCGCCCGTATTATCAAAGGCAACTGCGCCGTCATACTGCCAGACCTCCGAAAACTGCTTGTCTGCCATTGAGCTGATAGAATATTTAAGCCCGAAGCCTGTCATAATAAGTGCGGTACAGCCTGCCACTCCGACGATCGTCATAACAAAGCGCTTTTTATATCTTAAAAGGTTGCGTACTGTCACCTTAGACAAAAAGCCAAGTTTATTCCACAAACCCGGGAAGCGTTCAAGCATTACACGCCTGCCGGCTGGCGGGGCTTTCGGGCGCATAAGTTCAGCGGGCTGAGATCTCAGCGACACATAGCACGCCCACATAACAGTTACCCCCGTACAAACAAGCGATACTGCCACACAAGCGATACAATAGGAAAGCCTGAACGGGGTGTCGATAGAGGGGATATTATACATTATCTTATAGCAGGTATAGATTATCTTCGGGAACACCTGCAAGCCTGTCACCGTACCGGCAACAGAGCCGACAAGCGACGAGCTTAGCCCATAGAACAGATACTTAAAGCTGACATTCCGTGAAGAATAGCCGAGTGCCTTATATGTGCCGATAAGCATACGCTCGTCATCGACCATTCTTGTCATAGTGGTAAGACAGACAAGTGCTGCAACGATTATAAAAAACACAGGAAAGACCTTTGAAAGCTTATCTATCTTCTGCGCGTCGCTGTAAAAGGAGGAATAATCCTCGCTTGAAGAAAAGCGGTCAAATTCATAGAATTCAGGCTCTTTAAGTGATGAAAGCTTCTGACTGCCTTCATTTATCTGCTTTTCAATATCTTTTACGGTTTCAAGGTATCTGCCCCTTGCTTCATCACCATTTTGCAAAATATCCGAGCAGATAGAAAGTTCACCCGAAAGCTTGCTTTTCTGTGCCGTGAGCATAATGTCACTCTTACCGGAAGAAAGTGCCGTTTCTATTTCTTTATCAAGTGTTTCGATACTGCTTTGAAGCGCCCTTACACGAAGCCCGAGCGACTGTTCATCAAGTGTCAGGATATCATCGATCATCTGTTTATTGTTTTTCGCTACCGAAATATCCCTCTCCCCCCTTGACACAAGGGTGGAAAACCTGTCGTTCACGCTATTTGTAAAGGCTTCATATGCAGGTCTGCTTTTATTATTTACGGCTTCTCTATACTCGTCCGAAAACGGATCAAGGCCGTCAAGGCCTTCAAGGCTGACAAAGAGTTCAGTATAATAATCCGCCGAAAAATCCGTTTCAGGGACCATTATATAGCTTAATACCTCCCCGCCGCCGACATCTGTAGCATCACGCTGATAGCCGATATAAAGGGGTGAGGTTATTATCCCGACGATCTCAAAAGTATCGGTTTTAAAGGTATCATAAATGCTTTCGTTTTCATAGGCGGATTCAAGCGTGAGCGTATTGCCCACAACAAATGTATCAGGCGATGACGCTTTTTTCTCGACAACACACTCGCCCGATCTTTCAGGGAACCTGCCGGAGAGAAGTATCACATTATTGAGATAGTTGCGGCTGTTTTTATCAAGGGTATTATTATAGGACATGACCTTCAGCACACAGCTTGTTTCGTCATAGGTATAAAAAACGTCCTTTGCATACCCCGGAACAGCACCGCTTACACCCTCGGCTTTTCTTACAGCTTCAACGTCCTCACTCCTTATCCCGACAGAGGACATCAGCCTGTAATCCATAAGCTTATTATCTTTAAAATAATTCTTTGCGCTGTCTATCATATCGGGCATTGTTGCCTTTATACCTGAAAAGAACCCACAGCCGAGCGCCACTATAAGCATTATGGAAAGATACCTGCCGAAGGTCTTTTTTATCTCCCTTACAGTATCGCGATATCTTGCAGTATGCATTTAAAACCTCGCAATTATCAATCGCCGAACATTTCCTTTGAAAGCTTACCGAGTATACCTATTCCCTTAACGATATTTTCATCAGTAGGTGTTGAGAAGTTGAGTCTTACCGAGTGTGTCTGATCGGTTTCATTGATATAGAAAGCTGTACCCGGAACTATTGCTATCTTGTACTTTTCAACGGCCACCTTGCAGAAATCAAGCATCTGCTGTGTAGTTGTCCCGTCAGGGAGAGTACACCATATGAACAGACCGCCCTGAGGTCTGGTATAGGTTATCTTTGATGAGAAGTTCCTGGCTATCTCGTCAAGCATAAGGTTTGTTTTTCTTTCATATACCTTATGGAGTTTATTCAAATGCTCGTCAAGGTCATACTTTTTAAGGAAGCGGTAAGCTATCATCTGCGACCACATCGTAGTATGAACGTCAGCCACCTGCTTGCAGACTACGATCTTCTGTATAATATCCTTATGTGCACATACATAGCCCACCCTTATACCAGGTGACAGTATCTTTGAGAATGTACCCGAATAGATAACACTGCCTTCGGTATCAAGAGTCTTTATGCTTTTTATATCTTCACCGGCGAACCGAAGGTCGCCGTAGGGGTTGTCTTCAAGGATAACTGCACCGTATTTTTTACAAAGTTCAAATGCAGCCTTTCTCTTTTCCCATGACATTGTATAGCCTGTCGGGTTCTGGAAATTGGGGATAAGGTAAACAAGCTTTACATTACCCTTTTTCAGTTTTTCTTCAAGTTCTGCGATATTGACACCGTCGCTTTCAAGCGTAACACCCTGAAGGTCAACATGGTAAGATTTGAAAGCATTGAGCGAGCCTATAAAACTCGGCGATTCAGCAAGAAGCGTATCACCCTCGTTGCAGAGGACTTTAGCGGAAAGCTCGTTTGCCTGCTGCGCGCCGCTTGTAATGATCACATCATCATACTCGGGGTTAAAGCAGCCCTTTTTGGCAAGTATCTTCTTAACTTCTTCACGAAGCGGTGTATAGCCCTCTGTAACGCCGTACTGGAAAACAACGCTCGGTTCCTCGGCGATAAGTTCTTTCGATATCTCCTCAAGTTCCTTAACAGGAAGGGCATCAGGTGCAGGAGAGCCTGCCGCAAAAGAGATCACCGTCGGATCGGCACAGTGTTTAAGTATCTCTCTTATAGCAGAAGCCTGCAAATGTGAAACCTTTTCAGAAAATTCAAATTTCATTTCAAAACAGTCCTTTCGTGATAATCATACATATTGATTATAACACAAACGATCACAAAAATAAAGGGGTTTTAACAAAAAAATCCCGAAAAGCGTGAAAAACTTTTCGGGAAGAAAATATTCAGTTTCCTGATGAAACATAGCCCGCAACAATACTTGCAAGGTTATTTACAGGCATTGTCTGCAGCCATACCTTTCCGGGACCTGTAAGTCTTGTATTGAAGAAGCCCTCGCCGCCGAGCAGCTTATTGCCAAGCCCCTTGACGGATTCTATCTCCATATTAACGGAAGCCTCCATTGCAGCAAGGCAGCCTGTATCAACGAGAAGCGACTGGCCCGCCTGGAGTTCATACATCATAACAGAGCCATCTATTTCAAGGATGACCTGTCCCTGACCGCTGAACTTCTGCATAATGAACCCTTCACCGCCGAACAGTCCGGCACCGAGCTTTTTCTTGAAGAACAATTCCTGTGAAACCGTTGATTCACTTGCAAGGAAAGCCGACTTCTGTGCGATAATAGGTGTCTGAGCGACGTCGATCACCATAATATCACCCGGAAAGCTTGAACCCATAGCTATCATACCCTCGCCGCCGACAGCGGTATATATATTCTGGAACATAGCCTCACCCTGCAATGCGCGGGAGAACATTTTCCCGATACCGCCGCCGCTTGTCTGCATTTGCAGATTGGGGGACATCCAGCTCATAGCGCCCTTTTCTGTGATTATGCTCTCGCCTGATGCAAGGTAGCATATTGCCACAGGAAGCGGTGTGCCTTTTACTTCTACTTTCATAAAACGTACCTCCTAAAAATAATATCAGAATACATAACCCTTAAAAAAATAACCGTTATGTACACTAAAGCCTGTATCTTTATTATACTCGGGCAGAGTAAACTCTTGCGCAGCGGCAACACTCTCACCGACAAATACGAGCACCGAAACAGAAGTGCCATCGTCAGAATATGTATATGTGACAATGACTTCATTACTGTCCTGCATATACTTATAGCTTTGCACCCTGCCTGTATCGTCATACTTAAAAGTAATATTCTCATCGGTCGGATCATCAGCTGTAAGGTCAGGGCTTACAACATCTGCCGGCAATGCATAGCTGTCAAAGGCATAGGACGAAGGTTCTTCAGTCGCCCGAGAACTTTCCTCCGCCTGCTGTGAAACAGCGGGTATGGAAGATGTATCCTTTTCACTGCTGTCAGAGCTATCATCTTCAGAGCAGGAAGCAAGCACAAGAACAGCCGCCAAACAAAGCAAAACACTTGATATTTTCATAATTTCCTCTTTTCAGATCAAAAATAAAAGGGGATAAAAGAATCCCCTTTTAAGATCACTGTTTTATGTTCGCTGTATTGCTTTCGGCAGCACTCTTTATACCTGCCGCAAGACCTGCAAGGCCTTGTATCTCACTGGGGATAATGATCTTTGTTGCCTTACCGTCAGCGGCCTTGGAGAATGCTTCCAGACTCTTGAGCTGTATAACCTGTTCATTCGGGTTAGCTTCATTAAGTTTAACGATACTGTCGGCAAGTGCCTGCTGTACCATACTGATAGCCTGCGCTTCACCTTCTGCTTCACGCATTTTCTGTTCCCTTACAGCTTCTGCGTGGAGGATAAGTGTCTGCTTTTCAGCCTCTGCCTTTAATATCTGTGCCTGCTTATCAGCCTCAGCACGAAGGATCTTTGCGTTCCTTTCACCCTCTGCAACAAGGATCTGTGCTTCCTTTTCGGCCTCAGCCTGTGTTACCTTTTCTCTTTTCTCTCTGTCCGCTTTCATCTGTTTATCCATAGCTTCCTGGATCTCACGCGGGGGAAGGATATTTTTAAGTTCGACTCTCTGAACCTTGATACCCCAGCGGTCTGTCGCTTCATCAAGTATCTTTGTGATATTTGTATTGATGATATCCCTTGATGTAAGTGTCTGCTGCAAGTCAAGATTACCTACTATATTACGAAGTGTTGTAGCGGTGAGGTTCTCTATAGCAGAGATAGGCCTTTCAACGCCGTATGTAAACTGCATAGCGTTTGTTATCTGGAAGAACACAACAGTATCTATCTGCATAGACACGTTATCCTTTGTTATAACGCTCTGCGGTTTGAAGTCAAGTACCTGATCCTTGAGTGATACTTTCTTAGCCACCCTGTCAAAGAACGGGATAGTAACATGAAGCCCCGTACTCCACGCAGCGTGGAATGCGCCGAGCCTTTCAACAACATAAACATAAGCCTGCGGAACTATCTTGATATTGCCTATGAACACAAGTATAAGGAATATCGCAAGCCCCAGTAAGATGTAACCGCCTATTTCCATAATTCTTCTCTCCTTTTTTATTATTTAGCTACGATAAGCTTTGCGCCGTTTACTTCACGAACTGTTACAGACGTGCCGGCGGGGATGAAATCGTTATCGGCCGATACTGCCGCCCAGTGAGTGCCGTCAAGGTTGACGCGACCTTCGCATTTGCCGTTGTCTATATCCTCTGTGACAATTGCCGTCTTACCGATATTGAGTTCGTAATTGGTATCAACGACCTTGCCCTGAAACTTCCTGACAAAAGGCCTTGTGACGATAAGAAGTATAACACTTGACACCACGAACACAAGCAGCTGAACCCAAAGCGGTGTTTCGCCGATAGCACAGAACATAGCAAAAAGCGCACCGATACCAAGCCAGATAGATACAAGTGCACCCGGTGTTGCTACTTCGACCACCACAAAAAATGCAAAAGCTATCGCCCATGCGACTATTAACATTGTTCCGCCCATAGTTTTCTCCTTTCTCAAAATCAACATGATTTTGTTCTACACCTTTATTATACCACACATTTATGTAAAATTCAATAGTTTTTAACGAATTGTAAAGATATTAATTTTTTATTAAATAACAAAAATCCGCTTGCATTTTATAACTGTTTATGATATAATATTAAAGTTGAAATATATACGGAGACGTATCGAAGTGGTCATAACGGGGCGCACTCGAAATGCGTTAGCCCTTAACGGGCTCGTGAGTTCGAATCTCACCGTCTCCGCCATGCCCTCCGGTGTTTGCCGAGGGGCTTTTTCGGGGCATTAGCGCAGTTGGTAGCGCATCACACTGGCAGTGTGGGGGTCAGGGGTTCAAATCCCCTATGCTCCACCAATACTCCCTCGAAGGGTAAAAAAAGACGAAATTAAGAAGTATTTATAAAGACACTTTTGCTGTATCTTGGCAGAAGTGTCTTTTTATTTGAGTTCAGCGCCCGCAAAGAGGTTTTTACCATCAACAATTGACCAAGCCCCCGCTGCCTGTTGCAGCGAGGGCTTTTATGGTGCGCCCGACAGGAGTCGAACCTGCGGCCTCAAGAGTCGGAGTCTTGCGCTCTATCCAGCTGAGCTACGGACGCTTATTAAAAACCGCTTTGCGGTTTTTAATACGGAGTTTCACTTCGGCGGTTAAACACCGCCGGGATCGCTATCATAAATCATCTAATCTTTGCGCCGTTAGGCAGGTTCTGATCGGGGAAGATCACTACTGCACTGCCGTCCTTGCCGTCAGCGGCGCATATCATGCCCTGGCTTTCAACGCCGCAGAGCATTACAGGCTTTAAATTTGCGATAAGCTGTATCTTCTTGCCGACAAGGTCTTCGGGCTTATACCACTGTGCTATACCCGAAACCACCTGTCTGCCGCCCATACCGTCATCAAGCTGCAATTTAAGAAGCTTCTTTGACTTCTTCACCTTTTCGCATTCTCTGACCTGTGCGACACGGATATCCACCTTTGCAAAATCCTCGATATCTATTTCGGGAAGCTGCTGCGGGGCTTCAAAGCCGCCGTTATCTTCCTTTGGTGCGTTTTTGCCGATTATTTCATTGAGCGCTTCAATTTCCTTTTCAACGTCTATCCTCGGGAATATTATCTCTCCCCTGTTTACCCTGACATCAGCGGGAAGCACGCCGAAACTGCCTGCATTTTCATAGGTGATAAGTTCTTTATCTGCGCCTATCTGTTCCCACACCTTCGGCATAGTTGAAGGCATAAAAGGTGAAAGAAGCGTCGAAATTATCCTGATAGTTTCAAGCAGGTTATAAAGCACAGATGCAAGCCTTGCTTTTTTGCTTTCGTCCTTACCGAGCACCCACGGGGCGGTTTCATCGATATACTTATTCGCCCTTGAAACAAGTTCAAATATAGCCGCAAGTGCGTTATTGAGCTGTGTCTGATCCACAAAACCGTCGACCTTTTCCCTGAGCGCCTTTGCCTGTGTGATAAGGTCATCATCAAACTCACCCGCTTCACGGTCTTCGGGAAGCGTACCGCCGAAATACTTATCAGCCATTGCCACTGTACGCGATACAAGGTTGCCAAGACCGTTGGCGAGGTCTGAATTGATACGGTTTATCATGATCTCGTTTGAGAATGAACTGTCAGCACCGAGAGCCATTTCACGCATTATATGATATCTTATAGCATCAGCGCCGTACCTTTCGCCGAGAATGAACGGATCAACAACATTGCCGAGAGATTTTGACATCTTCTGCCCGTTGAAAGTTATCCACCCGTGAACAGCCAGATGCTTTGGCAGCGGTTCATCAAGTGCCATAAGCATTGCAGGCCAGATGATAGCGTGGAAGCGCATAATATCCTTAGCGACCATATGAACATCAGCAGGCCAGTATTTTTTATAGTCATCATATTCTTCGTTTTCATAGCCGAGTGCTGTGATATAATTTGAAAGCGCATCTATCCACACATATACTACGTGTTTTTCATCAAAGGTGACAGGAATGCCCCACTTGAAGGAAGTCCTTGAAACGCATAGGTCTTCAAGGCCTGTTTTGATGAAGTTATTGACAAGCTCCTGTGCCCTGTACTTGGGACGGAGGTAATCAGTTTCAAGCAGGAGTTTTTCTATCCTGTCGGCAAAGGGGGACATTTTGAAGAAATAAGCTTCCTCTTTAGCCTCCTTTACCTCCCTGTGACATTCGGGACAGCAGCCGTTTTCATCAAGCTGACTCTCAGTCCAGAAGCTTTCGCAGGGGGTGCAGTATTTGCCGGTATACTCACCTTTATAGATATATCCCTTTTCATAAAGGCGGTTAAAGATAGTCTGCACAGCCTTGACATGATAATCGTCTGTAGTTCTTATATACCTGTCGTAGCTTATATTCATATAATCCCACAGTTTTTTGAACTGTGCGACTTTTACGTCAACATACTCCTTGGGAGTGACGCCGTCAGCCTTTGCTTTTTCTTCTATCTTCTGGCCATGTTCGTCTGTCCCTGTCAAGAACATGACATCATAGCCCTGCATTCTCTTATACCTTGCAACAGAATCGCAGGCAACCGTAGTATAGCAATGCCCGATATGCGGGTTGCCCGACGGATAATAGATCGGTGTAGTGATATAAAAGGTCTTTTTATCCATTACAAAAACCTCCCTTAAAAATTAACAACACAAATATTATATCACATTTGCCAGGCATTGTCAAATACCTGCACAAAAAATTATTATTGCAGGTGTACAATGCCTGTGCGGTGCTGCCTTGCACATTATTAAAGTTCATGCCCAAAAGCACATTGACAAGAATGCGATAAAGCATTATAATAAAACTACGGTAAAAAATAATCTTACAGGAGGCAGGATATGAAAAAGATAAAAGCTGTTGTCAACACACTTGACAGAAAGTCGCACATAAACCGTGAGGTTTACGGGCATTTTTCCGAACACCTCGGCAGGTGCATCTATAACGGGATATATGTCGGAGAGAACTCCCCTATCCCGAACACAAACGGTGTAAGGAACGACGTGTTGGATGCGTTTCGGCAGATCAGAATGCCCGTACTGCGCTGGCCGGGCGGCTGCTTTGCCGATGAATACCACTGGCGTGACGGAATAGGCGACAAAAGCACAAGAAAGAAAATGATAAACACTCACTGGGGCGGAGTGACAGAAGACAACTCCTTCGGCACGCACGAATTCTTTGATATGTGCGAGCAGATAGGGTGTGAGCCTTACCTTGCGGGCAACCTTGGCAGCGGAACTGTAGAGGAACTTGCCGACTGGATAGAATACATAACCTTTGACGGCGTTTCGCCCAATGCTGAACTCAGGCGCAAAAACGGCAGAGAAAAACCCTGGAAGCTCAAATACTTAGGCATCGGCAACGAAAACTGGGGCTGCGGCGGCAATATGCGCCCCGAACACTACGCAGACCTCTACAGGCAGTACCAGACATACTGCCGCAATTTCAGCGGCAACGAGCTTTTCAAGATAGCCTGCGGCCCGAATGCAGATGATTACAACTGGACAAAGACGCTGCTTGACATTGTTAAGGACTGGCACACAAAGGCGATATCTCTGCACTACTACACCGTACCCACCGGCAACTGGGACAAAAAGGGCAGTGCCACAGAGTTTTCGGACGAGGAATACTACAGCACGATAGCCAAAACTCGCTATATCGAAGAACTTATCGTTAAGCACCAGGCTATAATATCGCAGTACAGTGACAATATAAAGCTTATAGTTGACGAATGGGGCTGCTGGTATGATGTTGAAGAAGGCACCAACCCGGGATTTCTATATCAGCAGAACACTATGCGTGATGCGTTAGTGGCGGCTGTGAACCTTAACATCTTCAACAACCACAGCGACATAGTTTACATGGCAAACTTAGCGCAGGCAGTGAATGTTTTGCAGTCTCTCCTGCTTACCGAGGGTGAAAAGCTTGTAAAAACGCCTACGTTCCATGTATTTGATATGTTCAAGACACATCAGGACAGCGAACTTTTATACAGCTTCTGTGAAAATGATGCTGACGCAAACGCTCAGGCGATATCACATTCCGCTTCAATTGCTAAAGACGGAAGCCTGACGCTCACATATGCCAACACCTCGCTTGATACCGGCTACAGCATTGAATGTGAGCTTATCGGAAAAAAAGCACAAAAGGCACAGGCAAGGATACTTACAAGCGATAATGTAAGGGCACACAACACATTTGATGCCCCCGAAACGGTACTGCCGAAGGAATACGCTGTGCAGTCAACAGGCAGCGGTATAAGCTTTGACCTGCCCGCACATTCGGTCGTAAGCATAGTTATATCATAAGCAGGGGTGTGATATGGATATAAGAGATAAAATAGCACAGGGCAGGACAGCCTTAGGCATAGAACTTGGCTCTACAAGAATAAAGGCGACACTTATCGACGACACCCTCGCCCCGGTCGCGGGCGGTGCACACGAATGGGAAAACCGCCTTGAAAACGGCTACTGGACATATTCGCTTGAAAGCATTGACAAAGGCGTAAAATGCGCATATGCCGCGCTTAAAAAAGATGTTTTTGAAAAGTATGGTGTGAAACTAAGCAGGATAGGCGCCATCGGCATTTCCGCCATGATGCATGGCTATATGGCATTTGATGAAAACGACAGCCTTCTTGTACCTTTCCGCACATGGCGCAACACAACGACTTCACGCGCGGCGGGTGAACTGAGTGAAGCTTTTCGGTTCAATATCCCAGAGCGCTGGAGTATCGCACACCTGTATCAGGCTATACTTGACGGTGAAGAACACCTGTCCCGCATAGCACACCTGACGACACTTGCGGGGTATATACACTTTACCCTCACGGGCAGGCGTGTGCTCGGCGTGGGTGAAGCTTCGGGAATGTTCCCGATAAACGGGCGAAGCTATGACAAAGAGATGCTCTATAAATTTGACAAGCTTGCAAAAAGCAAAGGGTTTGAAAAAAAGCTTGGCGATATACTTCCCGATGTGCTTTTTGCAGGTGATAACGCAGGAGAACTGACCGAAGCGGGCGCAAGGTATCTTGATACGTCAGGTGAGCTTTTAAGCGGCGCACCGCTTTGCCCGCCCGAGGGTGATGCGGGTACGGGAATGACAGCGACAAACTCAGTCAGACCGCTTACGGGAAATGTTTCTGCGGGGACATCTGTCTTTGCCATGCTTGTACTTGACAAGCCGCTTAAAGGCTGTTACCCGCAGATAGATATCGTCACCACTCCCGACGGTTCACCTGTAGCTATGGTACACTGCAACAACTGCTGCAGTGAACTTGATGCATGGGTAAAGCTTTTTTACGAATTCGCGAAGCTTTCGGGAAATGATATGACAAAAGACAGCATTTACGATCTTTTATATAAAAACACATTAAACGCAGACGATGACTGCGGCGGGGTATGTGCTTTCAACTTCCTGTCGGGTGAACCGGTTGCAGGCATAAGCGAGGGCAGGCCTATGTATTTCAGGCTCCCCGACAGCAAAATGAACCTTGCAAACTTCTTCAAAGCTGAACTTTACTCCTCTGTGGCGGCGCTTAAAATGGGAATGGATATCCTTTTCAAAAACGAAGGCATCAGGGCCGATTCCTTTACAGGCCACGGCGGACTTTTCAAGACAGAAGGCGTTGCACAGAAATATCTTTCAGATGCACTTGATACGCCTGTTTCGGTAATGTCCACAGCCGGCGAGGGCGGATCATACGGGATCGCACTTTTAGCAGCGTATATGCTTCATAGCGGCGGCAAAAGCCTTGCAGACTGGCTCGACTGTGAAGTATTTGACAAAGCAGAGATAAAGACCGTCACCCCTGATGCAGACGGCGCAAAAGGATTTGATGAATACATAAAACGATACACAAAGGCACTTGATGCCGCAAGAATGTTAGGAGATGTAAAGAATGCTTGAAAAACTGAAACAAGAGGTACTTGAAGCAAATCTTATGCTACCTAGGTACAAACTTGTTACTTTTACCTGGGGCAATGTTTCAGCAGTGGACAGGGAAAGCAAAATGATCGTAATAAAGCCGTCGGGCGTTGAATATGACAGCATGAAAGCTGACGATATGGTAGTAGTAAGCCTTGAAACCGGTGAGGTGGCAGAGGGCAGATACAAGCCTTCAAGCGACACGCCCACACACCTTGAACTCTACCGGGCATTCGAGGGCATAGGAGGAATATGCCACACGCACAGCCGCTGGGCGACATCATTTGCACAGGCGGGCGTCGGGGTAGCACCTATGGGCACGACACACGGGGATTATTTTTACGGGACTATTCCCTGCACAAGAGCTATGACACCGCAGGAAATAGCAGGAGAATACGAAAAGGAAACGGGAACAGTTATAATTGAAACTTTTGAGAACACAAACCCGCTTACCATACCTGCTGTACTTGTAAAGAGCCACGGCCCCTTTACATGGGGCAGGGACGCAAAGGAAGCTGTACACAACGCAGTTGTTTTAGAGGAAGCCGCTTTTATGAACTACCACGCGCTGACCTTAAACCCGCAGGCGGGTATCATGCAGCAGGAACTGCTTGACAGGCACTATTTAAGAAAGCATGGCGAGAATGCATATTACGGGCAGAACTGACCTGCCCGAACAGCTCAGCCATTTTGCTTGTGTTAAAGCCAAGGAACAATAAATTATAAAGAATATCGCTTCACGATCATCACAGATCTGTCGTGAAGCGATATATTTTTATCGGCTATTCTTTTTTGTTATAACATTGCTGTTTTTAGCTTATTCACAAATTCACCTACATACTTAGGCGAAGCATTGCCTTTTTGCGCTATGATGTTTACTATCGCGCTGCCGACTATGACACCGTCGGCGTGCTTTGAGATGCCTGCTGCCTGCTCTGGCGTTGATATGCCGAAGCCTATGCAGTAGGGTGCATAGCCGCCCTCTTTAAGCGGTGCCAAAAGCGTGTCGAAATCTGTCGTTATCTCTTTTCTTGTGCCTGTTACGCCAAGCGACGAAACGACGTATATAAACCCCTTTGACTGCTCTGCTATCATCTTCACACGCTCGTGGGATGTGGGTGCTACAAGGTTTATGTTGTATATGCCGTATTCGTCAGCGGTGCTTTGTATCTCGTCACGTTCTTCAAAAGGCATATCGGGTACTATAACGCCGTCGATGCCGAATGCTCTGCACTTTTCAAAAAAGCGCCCTGTGCCGTATTTATAGATAGTATTTATATACATCATAAGCAAAAGCGGCTTGTCGGACTTTTGGCGAAGTTTTAAAACAAGGTCAAATATCTTATCAAGCGTAGTTCCCGCATTTAAAGACCTGAGTGATGCTTTCTGTATAGTCGGCCCTTCGGCTATGGGATCGGAGAACGGCACGCCGAGTTCTACTATATCAGCGCCGTTTTCAAACATTTCAAGCACAGCCCGCTCGCTTGTTTCCATATCCGGATCGCCTGCGGTAACAAAGGTTATAAGTGCTTTTTCACCGCGCTTTTTCAGTGTGTCAAAACATATGTCTATCCTATTGCTCAACTAAATCAACCCCCCTGTATCTTGCTATCGAATAAACGTCCTTGTCGCCCCTGCCGGAGAGGTTTATTACAAGGATCTTGTCCCTGCCCATATCCGGTGCTATCTCCATTGCCGCCGCAACAGCGTGTGCGGATTCTATCGCAGGGATTATGCCTTCCGTCTTTGAAAGGTACTCAAACGCTCTGACCGCTTCTTCGTCTGTCACAGCAACGTATTCAGCCCTGCCTATAGAATGAAGATATGCGTGCTCGGGACCAATACCGGGGTAGTCAAGCCCTGCCGATATCGAGTATACAGGTGCTATCTGCCCGTATTCGTTTTGTAGAAAGAGCGATTTCATACCGTGGAATATACCAAGACTGCCGTTTGATATGGTAGCAGCTGTATCGGGGGTGTCTATACCACGGCCTGCGGCTTCCGCACCTACAAGGCGCACGCTTTCGTCGCCGATAAAGTCATAGAAAGCGCCCATAGCGTTTGAACCGCCGCCGCAGCAGGCAACAACACAATCAGGAAGCCTGCCTTCAAGTTCTTTCAGCTGCTCTTTTATTTCCTCGGAAATGATCTTCTGAAAATCCCTGACCATTTCCGGGTATGGGTGCGGCCCCATTACCGAACCTATACAGTAAAACGTCGTGTCGATATTCGAGCACCAGTCACGCATAGCTTCGTTGATCGCATCTTTCAGTGTTGCTGTTCCCGATGCTGTGCCTGTCACCTTTGCGCCTAAAAGATTCATTCTGTATACATTGAGCGACTGCCGCTTCATATCCTCGGCACCCATATACACTTCACATTCAAGCCCCATAAGTGCGCATACAGTTGCCGTTGCAACGCCATGCTGTCCGGCACCTGTTTCTGCGATAATGCGCTTTTTGCCCATTTTCTTTGCAAGAAGCACCTGCCCCAGGACGTTGTTTATCTTATGTGCGCCCGTATGGTTTAAGTCCTCACGCTTGATATATATTTTAGCACCGCCCAGATCCTCGGTCATCTTCTTCGCATAATAGAGCATTGACGGTCTGTTCGCATATTCCCTGTAAAGCTTTCTTAGTTCTTTGTTGAAATCTTCATCTTCCTTATATCTGTTGTATGCCGCTTCAAGCTCGTGTACAGCCGTCATGACAGTTTCAGGAACATACTGCCCGCCGAAATCGCCGAATCTACCGATCTTTTCCATATTATATACTCCTTATCAAAGTGATTATGTGTTTTATCTTCATTTCGTCCTTAAACCCGTCTGTTTCGACTGAGCCTGAAATATCCGCCCCATAAGGCTTCAGTGTGCCGATAAGCCTTGCCGCATTGTTTTCACCTACACCGCCCGCTATAAAAAACGGCTTTGTTACCTTTGCGGCCTTTATTACTTCGGTATCGGCTTCCCTGCCCGTCCCGCCTGCAATTCCTTTAACATAGCTGTCTATCACGAGTCTGTCGCAGTCAAGGCTGTCAGCTTTTTCGATATCATCTGCTGTCTTTGCACGAACGGCCTTCCATATCTCAGCGCCGCTTATACTTTTAAGTGACCTTATATAATCATCATCTTCGTGCCCATGAAGCTGAATGACATCAAGGTATGATATAAAGCTTTTCCCGATCTCTTTGAGGTCTTCATCTACGAATACGCCAACACGTCTGATATCCTTATCAAGCATACTTTCAAGCTCATAAAATGTTTCGGCGTCAATGCTTCTGCGAAAGCCTTCTGAAAGAATAAACCCTGCGTAATCGGGACGGCAGCGGTTCAAAGCGGCAATATCCTCTTTTCTTCTTATGCCGCAGATCTTGATTTTTGCGCCCATTTCAGACACCCTCCCGGAGCTTTGAAAGCGCACCTGCTATACTCTGCGCCCGCATCAGCGTTTCACCGATAAGGACAGCATCAGCGCCGTTTGAACGTGCCCTTTTCATATCACTGTTATTCTTTATCCCGCTTTCGGAAACGAGCACCCTGTCTTTGGGCACAAGCTTTGAAAGCCTTGCGGTGGTATCAAGGTCAACAGTGAAATCCTTCAGGTTTCTGTTATTGATACCAAGACAATCCGCATCAGCTTCAAGGGCTTTATCAAGTTCACTCTCGTCATGCACCTCTGCAAGCACCTCAAGCCCGACAGAATGTGCCGTGTCTGCAAAGCGGATAAGCGTCTGCTTATCAAGCAGCGCGCAAATAAGCAGAACAGCCGAAGCCCCGAGAAGCCTTGCATGGTAGATCTGAAACTCGTCGGTTATAAAATCCTTGCGAAGAACAGGTATGCTGACATTATTTGCAATAAGCGAAAGGAAATCATTACTTCCTAAGAAGTAATTTTCCTCAGTCAGGCAGGATATAGCGTCCGCGCCCGCCTTCTGATATTCAAGCGCTGTTTCAAGCGGCCTGAACCCTTCGCTTATTACCCCTTTGGAGGGAGATGCCTTCTTGACCTCCGCTATCACCGAAAGCCTGTCATTTTTAAGTGCCGCTTTGAGTGAGTATACAGGCTTTTGGCAGTTTAGCGCTTCCCGTCTGATATCACGCCCTGCAAACAGGGCTTTTTCTCTTTCAAGCTGTGCTTTTCTTTTTATAGTTATCTCGTCAAGTATCATATTTCAGCCCTCGTTTGAAAGCTCTATGAACTTATCAAGCTTTTCAAGTGCTTCGCCGCTGTCAATGCTCCTTCGTGCAAGCTCTATGCCTTCCTCTATCGTTTCGGCTTTCTTTGCGACATAAAGCGCACACCCGGCATTAAGCAGCACGATATCACGCTTTGCCCCTCTGATAGTGCCGTCGAGCACGCCCCTTGTGATAGCTGCATTGTCCTTTGCATTGCCGCCTGTAACATCACTTTTCTTAGCCCTTGCAAGTCCGAAATCCTCGGGCTTTATCTCGTATTTGATAAGCTTTCCGTCACGCACCTCGCAGACGGTAGTCGGGGCGGAAATGGATATTTCATCAAACCCGTCCTGCCCGTGAACGAGCATAGCACTTTTAACGCCTATGTTCATAAGCACCTTAGCCATGTTTTCAAGAAGTTCGTCACTGTATGCGCCAAGCAGCATATATTCAGCCTTTGCAGGGTTTGCAAGCGGGCCTAATATATTAAAGATAGTACGTATGCCTATCTGCCTTCTTGTAAGACCTACAAAACGCATTGCCGAGTGGTATTTCTGTGCAAACAGGAATGTGTAGCCGGCTTCGTTTATAAGATTTTTTGCCTTATCGGGGGCAAGGGAGATATTACAGCCGAGAGCTTCAAGGACATCAGCCGCACCGCTTTTTGACGAAACGCCGCGGTTGCCGTGTTTTGCGACAGCCTGCCCCGCACCTGCTATAACAAAGCCCGATGTAGTGGAAATATTGAAGCTGAAAGCAAGGTCGCCCCCTGTACCGACAATTTCAAGGACAGGTTTATCAGGCACTACCTCTGTCATATTCTTTCGCATACCTTTTACAAAGCCTGTTATCTCATCGACATTCTCGCCCTTTAAGCGCATAGCGGTAAGAAGTGCGGATATCTGTGCGTTTGTTGCCCTGTCATTCATAATGATATCTACTGCATCAAAGCTTTCCTGTTCAGTGAGGTGAAGCCCATCGTCAACCACCTTTCTGATATACTTGACAAGTTCTGTCTTTTCGCCTTCCGGGACAGCACTTACAGCCGCTTTGTTTGTCTTCAATTTACATACATTTGACAGGAAGTTATCTATCATTTTGATACCGGTGTCTGTGAGGATACTTTCCGGGTGGAACTGCACGCCGTAGGTCTTATGCTCACGGTGTCTAAGTGCCATTATCTGGCCGCTGTCATCGTCTGCTATGACCGACAGGCATTCGGGAAGTGTGCCGCGCTCAACTATCAGCGAATGGTATCTTGCGGCGCTTATTGTCCTTTTAAGCCCGGAAAACAGCGGGTTATCGGTATTGATATTGATTTGCGTCTGCTTGCCGTGAAGCGGTTCGGCGGCGTGTACGATACTCCCGCCAAAAGCTTCGGCAATAGCCTGATGCCCAAGACATACCCCAAGTATAGGGATAATGCCGCTGAAGTGTTTTATCACCTCAACAGATATCCCCGCATCTTTCGGGTAGCCGGGGCCTGGGGAAATAATTATTGCTTCAGGTCTGAGCTGTGATATTTCGTCTATTGTGATCTCGTCATTGCGTTTAACCGTAATATCCTTATACAGCACGCCGATAGTCTGATAAAGGTTATAGGTAAATGAATCGTAGTTGTCGATAAGTAGTATCATTGTGGTTTCCCCTTTCGTGGAATTATTTTACGAATTTATCAAGGAATGTTGAATCAGTGAAATAGTCTATACCGATCGCCGCCCTTACTTCAGCGACGGTCTTATTGGAAAGCTCAACTGCACGTTCAGTACCCTTTTTGAGTATTTCGAGCAGGTAGCCCTTGTCGTTTTCATACTGTGCACGGCGCTCTCTTATAGGCTTCAATATTTCCTGCATAACGTTATTGAGGAGTTTTTTGCACTTCATATCGCCAAGTCCGCCGCGGCGGTAATGCTCTTTCATTTCTTCAAGTGTCTTGTAATCCTCTGTGTATTCCTGTATAAGCTCATCTGTGCAGAAAGCATCAAGGTATATGAACACAGGGTTACCCTCGGTATGACCGGGATCTGATACGTTTATATGGAGTGGATCTGTAAACATTGACATTATTTTGGCTTTCAGTTCCTTTTCATCATCTTTGAGGTATATGCAGTTGCCGAGGGATTTTGACATTTTTGCATTGCCGTCGATACCGACGAGCCTGTTGCAGCTTTCGTTATCAGGCAGTACCGCCTGCGGCTCTACAAGGATATCGCATTTATATATCCTGTTGAATGCTGAAACTATCTCCCTTGCCTGTTCAAGCATCGGCAGCTGGTCCTCACCGACCGGCACGTACTTTGCCTTGAATGCTGTGATATCCGCCGCCTGTGATATCGGGTATGTCATAAAGCCCACCGGGATAGAGCGCTCAAAGCCGCGCATTTTTATTTCGTTTTTGATAGTGGGGTTGCGTTCAAGCCTTGACATAGTAACAAGATTTGAATAGTACATCGGCAGTTCGTAAAGTGCGGGGATATGTGACTGGACGAAAATATTGCACTTTTCGGGATCAAGTCCTGCCGCAAGGTAATCAAGGGTTATGCCCAAAATGCTTTCCCTTATCTTTTCAGGGTTTTCGGCGTTATCAGTAAGCGCCTGAAGATCAGCTATCATTATAAAGGGCAGATACTTGCCTGTATTCTGCATTTCAACCCTTTTTCTGAGCGAACCAACATAGTGCCCGAGATGAAGTGAGCCTGTAGGTCTGTCACCTGTAAGAATAATGTCCTTTTCATTTTCCATTTGTATGACCTCCATATATAATTATAATTTACTTGCTTCTTTAATGGCGTTTATTACCGCCATAGCCTTGTTTACCGATTCTTCAAATTCATTTTCCGCAACAGAGTCAGCGACTACGCCGCCGCCTGCCTGTACATATGCCTTGCCGTTTTTGAAAAGTACGGTCCTTATCGCTATGCAGGTATCTACCGAGCCGTCAAAAGCAAGGTAGCCGACTGTTCCGCCGTAAAGCCCGCGCTTTGTAGTTTCAAGCTCGTCGATTATCTCCATAGCCCTAACTTTGGGTGCACCCGAAAGCGTTCCTGCGGGGAGTACGGAGTAAAGTGCATCAAGAGCAGTTTTATCCTGCCTGAGTGTTCCCTTTACGGATGACACAAGGTGCATGACCTTTGAATAGCGCTCAACCGTCATAAACTCGGGCACGCTGACACTGCCAAACTCACACACCTTGCCGACATCGTTCCTGCCGAGGTCAACAAGCATTGTATGCTCTGCTCTTTCTTTCACATCATTTAAAAGCTTTTCTTCGTTTGCCTTGTCTTCTTCATTTGTAAGGCCGCGCTTTATTGTACCGGCTATAGGTTTATTTATAACGACACCGTCGTTTACAGAAACGAGCATTTCAGGCGAAGCCCCTGCTATAGCATAATCGTCGTGATCAAAATAGTAAAGATACGGTGACGGGTTTGTAGAGCGCAGCATTCTGTAAACATCAAAGCTGTCAGGCGGGTTATCCACTTCAAACCTCTGCGACGGCACGACCTGGAATATATCGCCGTTTCTTATATACTCCTTAGCCCTTTCAACATTTTCAAGGTATCTTTCTTTTGTTATATTTGAAGTGACCGTCACTTCACCGTTTCCCCTGCGCTCACGCTTTTCGGGCTTATAAGCACGAAGTATACCGATGATTTCCTCACAGCGCCTTTCACACTTTTCATACTGCACTGAGATATCGCTGTTTTTATCAATATTCTGTATTATTATCGCCTTGTTTGAAAGGTGGTCATACGCGATGATCTCGTCAAATATATGCAGGTTCGCATCTGCCATATCAAGATCGTCAGCCGGGGGCGTGGTAAGCGTTTTCTCAAAATACCTTATCATATCATATGCAAAGTACCCTATAAGCCCGCCTGTCAGCTTCGGGAAGCCGTTTATCTTTGGAGATCTGTACTTATCAAGTATCTTCTGAAAAAAGCTTATCGGATCATCGACCGTTTCGCTTGTCTGCGTACCGTCCTTATACTTTATCACTGCATTATGGTCTTTGAGCGTGATCTCCGCCTTAGGATCAATGCCGACGTAGGAATACCTGCCCCACTGGTCTTTATTGTCAACACTTTCAAGTATAAAGCAGTTTCTGAATTTTTCGTGCATACAGTTGAAAAGCTGAACGGGGGTATACTCGTCAACAAGCAGTTCGTAAATAACCGGAACTGTATTGTAGGTGTTTAGTAATTCTTTTGTCTGTCTGATGTCAGGTGTAAGCATGATCTTTCTTTCCTTTCGTTTTTTCTGGCAATAAAAAAAGCCCTAACGCCTATAGCAAACGCTATGGGACGATAGAACCGTGGTGCCACCCAAATTCGGTACTTATAACAGTACCGCACTTACAAGGTACTCTCTGCATAAACAGATCCATACCCACTCACACTAACGCAGGAATACGCGGCGAATGATACTCGAGTTTTGCCCTTTCACACTGCTCCTCACAAATCCATTCACTCTACACTTATGTACCGGCATCACACCGCCGCCGGCTCTCTGAAACACTTGCAATAAAGCTACTTACTTTTGTTCACAGGATTTAAAAATATTTGATTTTCTATATTATATTCCAATTTTCCGCATTTGTCAATAGCTTGGAATATTAATTTTTTGTGAACAGGCAAAATAATTATCAAAAGCCCGTTATTTGTATTGATTTTTTGGAAAAATAAGTGTATAATGAATTATAGTATATTATTATTTTAGGAGAAAACGTATGAAGATATCACCAAACAAACGGTATAATACGGTCGCCTTTTATGCGGCGATAGTTATAGCGCTCAATGTCGTGCTTGTAGCGGCGCTGCTTAAAGCCGATTCGATCATGGATTTCTTGAACAGGTGCGTAAACGTCATGTCGCCGATAATATGGGGCATTGTTATCGCATTTCTTATGAACCCGATAATGGTAAGGCTTGAAAAGCTTTTAAACAAATATGTTTTCAAAAAGAAGGAACGTCCCAGGCTTTCAAGGTCAATTTCGGTAGTGGCTTCCTGTCTTGTATTTGCAGGGATAGTGGTCGGGCTTCTGTGGGTAGTTATACCTGAACTCTTAAAGAGTATAAGCGATATCATAGACAACTTTTCATCATACACCGATACCGTTCAGGGCTGGGTAGTAAAGCTTTTCAAAAACAACAAGCAGGTCGGCAGGATGCTCACTGAAAAGATAACGAAATTCACATCAGATTTTTCTGTCACACTTGACGAGCTAAGGCCTATGATAACAAATATCCTTTCGGGAGCGTGGAGTTTTTTAAACGTCCTTAAAGATTTCGTACTCGGCTTTATTGTGTCTATCTATCTGCTTTTCAGTAAGGAAACGCTTTTCGCTCAGGCAAGGAAGATACTTATATCCTCCTGCAAAAGAAGCACCTATTCAAGGATAATAAAGCTTTTCCGTCAGACAAACAGCATATTCTCAGGCTTCCTCGGCGGCAAGATACTTGACTCATTCATCATCGGCGTGCTTTGCTATATCGGGCTTATGATAATGAATATGGACTATGCCCTTATGATAAGCGTTATAATCGGCGTTACAAATATAATCCCGTTCTTCGGGCCGTTTATAGGCGCTATACCGTCGGGTATGTTTATTCTTCTCGTTCAGCCAAATAAGTTCATAGCGCTTATAATCTTCATCTTTGCACTTCAGCAGTTTGACGGCAACGTTTTAGGCCCTAAGATACTCGGCAACTCTACAGGGCTTCCCGGGTTCTGGGTGCTCGTGTCGCTGTTTATCGGCGGCGGGCTGTTCGGGTTTGCGGGAATGGTGCTTGCGGTGCCTGTGTTCGCACTTTTCTACAGCCTTGTCAGGGAAAGTGTTGAAAACAAACTCAAGAAAAAGAATATGCCCTTTGACACAGCTTACTATTTCAATGACGATCTGGAGCACGTATACGGCACACAGCATGGCTCTGTTCCGTTTACAAAGGAGGATATCGAAAACATAAAGATACCCTCTCTCGAAGAAGCAAACGAAGCAGTAGACTGACTATAAACAATAACGGGGGAAAGCCGGTCATGCAAACGGCTTTCCCCCGAAACTGTTTCAGGATACTATCATACACTCTGTTCTTTTACCGTTATAAGTTCAGTTTCCCATGCAGGGTAGTATTTATACTGCCTTAAATAATAGCTGTACCCCTTGCAGATGCGCTCAAGCAGCAGGGGGATATCTATAATATCATAAGGTCTATGATAAACAGCTGTACATATTTTAGGACTAAACTTTTGTATTGTTTCCCTGCTGCCAAGGATCGCCTGTCTGTCAGCACCCTCAACGTCGTACTTTATGTATGTTACATCACGCCCGTGAAGAAAGCTGTCAACACTCCTTGCAGAGGTAAGCCTGCCCGCATTACCCACAGCAGACATTCTGCCCGAAGCCCCGCTGAGCCTTATGACAGTATCTTCTGACCAGGCAGCAGAGTTTTCAAGTTCGATATTATCAATACCGCAGGTATTCTTAACAAGCTTTCTGAAATTGTGCATATCAGGCTCAAAGGCATACAAAGCCCTGTAGCCTGCGTTTGTACGCTTAACAAAATCCATAACGGTATCGCCGTTATATGCACCAAGGTCAAGATAGGCTTCGTCAGCTGAAAGCTTTAAGATACTCTCAAAAGTATCATCCCTGTCACAGAATGATCTTCTCAGATAGCAAAGCTTACCCGTTATCTTAAAGCGAAGAAGGTTTTCAAAAACTTCCCTTGACCTGGCATCTGACAGAAGCGAATATACTTTTTTGACATCTTCAAGCCTTTCCTTCAGACCGGAAACAGTGAAATAGCTGTTATCCGCCACCGATAGTTCGGGCGAATAGAGGTCATGTGTGCTTTCAATGCCGTCTATACGTGCCATGACATCATCAAGTTCTGTTCCGAATGCAAGCACTGCTGTAAAGTTATCATACCTCTCCAACGCCTTTGAAAGCGGCATGACATCAAGCCCGCAAAAGGTGCTTTTTTTGGAAAAATCATCACTTGTAAATATACCGTCAGCTGTAATGCCCTCCGCCTTAAAAGCGTTCAGGAGTTTTTCACAGCCGTTGCCTGTGCCATAGATCAGTACAGGCTCACCGCACTCACGCAAAGCTGTCCATACATCTTTTTGTGATAAAATGGCGTCAATATCAGGCATTATTCCAAAAAGCTTTCATCAACGTGGTAATCATCAACGCCGCTTGCGCCGACCATATCACGTCCCCTGATCTTATACTTATCTTTATTGAGGTTTACGTGTGTGTCGATAAGCGAAAGCACCTTTCTTGGCTCCTTAACAGAATCTATTACCTTGATAGGCGTATCAACGTCCTTGACATGAAGCTGTATGGTCCCGCACTTAAAGATCCTTTCAAGCAAAGAAAGGCGAAGCTTCTTATCTGTTACTCTGTAGAGGTCAAATTCGTCCTCTGTAATACTCAGAAAGCCTTTTCTTGTGATAAACTTATCCTCAGTCAGAAAATATCTTGTAAAAGATATAGGCAGACCGAACAGTGTTCTTTTTTTATCTGTCCAAAGGTAGTCAAAATCGTTTTTCATAATTTATTTATGCCGAATAACAGCATATCCTCCTTTCGGATATTTGTATATTAATATTATCACACATATCAAAAAAAGTCAAGAGCGGATTTGTTTATTACACACAAAAAACAGCACAGAACATAAGCGCAGCAGCGATATAGAAGTTTTTTTAGATTCACGCTTTGTGTTCGCTGCTGCTAAAAGAATAAATAATAAAGAAGAAAGAATAAAGAATAATTTTATTTCTTATTTATTCTTTCTTCTTTTTTCTTTTAGCAGGCGCGAAACCTAAGTGTCGGATATAAAACTTCTATACTGCGCCTGCGCATATGCGTGTACAGCTTTTTATCCTCGTTTCCTTTTTGATCTTAAAATGTCATGGATGATCATGATGATATAAAGCACTCCCCCAACAGCCGAAACTGCTATGCCGGCATTTAAAAACGGGGCTTTAAAGCTTATCTTTATATCGTTATCGCCTGCGGGCAGCTTAAAGCCCAAAAAGGCTGTATTTACGAGTTCGGGCTTTACAGGCTTTCCGTTCACAAGCACCTCAAAGCCCTTATGATAAACAAAGCTTGTGCAGGCGTAACCGCCGTTTTCACTAAAAAGCCTGCCTGAAATGACATCGCCCTGTGTCTTTTGGATATCGGGTTCAAATGCGGCTTTATGGGAACACATATCTTCAAGCATCAGAGGATCAAAAGTGAAGCATTTAAGCTCTGAGATATCAATTGTACTTCCCTTTAATGAAATATCAAGGGAATCGGAACAGTCGGATAAAACATACTCAAAATAATTATTATTGTTGAAATACTTCCAGTTGCGGTTTGTAAGCGTATTCCTGACACCGTTTATAATGATCTCGACATCACCCGCTTTATCGGAGCCGAGCAGTGAAGGATCATCAATATTCTCCACATAAAAACGCAATAGTATTATCTTCCCCCTTGCCTGTTCGGGAAGGGGATATTCATATCTCAGGCTATTATTTGCAAGGGTGATGTGAGTTTTTCCGTCCTCACCCACAGCTGCGCTGTCAGCAGAGGTCACAGCCCGCGAAACATCAAAAACCGGGCCGATATCACACGGGGTGAATGAACTCTCAAATGAAACATCAGGGATATCGTCTTCGGTTATGCAGCAGCGCATAAGGGCATCGGTCTTATCGGGGTATTCAAGTTTGTCATACTGCCTGCGCGACATAATATAATCAGAATCGTAAACAAGCGGATATGCATTATTGTTTTGGTAAAGGTAATAACCGTCCTGCTGCCTCAGAAGTTCAAAACCTATGTATGAAACAGGCTTATTTGTGATATAGAACCTGTCCCCCATAAAGCAGTTGAAAAAGAGGTTCCTGCTCCTTGCTGTAAGTGCGGAATTACGGTATTCGTTTTCGTTTGTGATCTCGTTAAAGTAGAAGCTGTTATACTCCTTTGAATGAATGGAAGAATAAACGGTATCAAGATAATGTGACATCGTATAGACTTTATTTGAAGTATCACGGCGCTCGGTATCAACGGCAAGGCGGGTGAATTCACCGCTTGTTGCCTGCTTTGCCATATCGGTCACAGCTTCTGAATTGACAGTATTAAGTCTTGAAACGGGGTAAAGGTAATCATACCTGTTCCAGCCGATAAATGCGGCAAGCGGAACGAGCAGAAACGCCGCACAGATATACGGTGAGCGTTTTTTGCGAAGTATCATAACAAATACAGTCACTATAACAGCGTCAGCTACAAAGAAAAGAATCTGCGTTATAGTGCCGCAGACAATAAATGATACAACTGTACTGAAAAGGAAAGTAATAAGCGGCAGAAGTGTCTTATGTGCACCGTTTTTGATGTATTCATCAATAAGGTCGGCAGCAGAGAAAAGTGCAAGCGGCAGAAAAGCAAACAGCACCTTAGCGTCAAAATAAAGCGTGCCGTTTAGCACATAGACAAACACAGGGCACACAGCAAATATGATAGTAAGTGCCGAAATGAACCGCCTGCTGCCCTTTGAATAGAATATACCCGCGATCGAAGCATAGACACCAAAGCCGGTAAGCCCCATAGCATAGCCGTAGTATGTGAGCCAGTCATAGCGGATAGTAGGCAGGAAGCTTTTAAGTGATACTTCGATGTTGTTTTCATCCCTGCCGGAAAGCAGCACATAAGCGGTCGGAAGCAAAAGCACGCATGACATAAGAACGCTTACAAGCAATATCATCACAAAAGGTATAAATCGCTTTACAAATGACGACAAGCTTTTATGGTGTTCGTCTATCACTTTCATAAGGCCATATACACCAAGCGCACAAAGTGAAGTAACAGCAAAAAAATAGTTGCACATTATCATCAGAAATGCACAGGCGCAAATTGCTGCTTTTCTGCCTGTCCTGAAATACCTGTCTGTAAGAAACATGGAAACGAGCAGAAAAGGCATAAACTCAATAAACATGATATGCCTGTGCGACTGAAACAAAAGCGGTACAGACAGTGCAAACAAAGCCGTTGTGAAAGCGGTGGTCTTGATATTGTAATACTTCCTGAAAAAGAAGTAAAAAAGTGCTTCACTGGCAAACACGGTAACAACGCCCGTCATCATAATATAATACGGCATCGGTACAAACGGCAGTGCATAGGAGAGCAGTATCACCGGCGAATAAAGCCCATAATAGGAAAGCGAATAGATATTCTCCCCAGCACCTATATTGGCGGCATAGGAGGGGAACAGCTGATGTGTCTGATAAAACCTCTGCCTGAAATAATCGGGGATCGCTGTATGCTGTGATACCCAGTCGGTAGCTGAGCCGTAGACCTTTCCGGGCAGGATAAGGATTATCATAGCAAGTGCGGTAAAAAGCAGGATACCGCTTAAAATACAGAAGTCTTTTTTACAAAGCTTTGTGTTCATGGTGATGTATACTCCGTCCACATTTCATAGGGCATCATATGGTCAAGCTTTTCAAACACCTTACGCTGTGACTGATAGATATCCCCAAGCTCATATTTGCCTTTGAGCTTATCGTCGGCAACCGGTATAAGGCTGTCCCTGACTTCGGGCAGTTTCACAGCCTTATAGTATTTGCCAAAGTAATAAAGCGGGCAGGAAGCACCTGTGCTGTTATATACTTCGGTCGTTATCTCGCTTGTCATTTTATGGTGGATATGTCCGTATTCGCCGTTTGGGTTATGTGTAGCGATATAGCGCCAGTTTTTCAGCTTCATTATCCGGCTGATATCGTCTGTTATACCGCTTCGCACCTCACTCCATTCATCACGCTTGCCGTTTACCTTATCGGGATATTCAAGTATAAGCGGGATATTGCCCGATTTTTTTACTGCTTCTTCAAACTCGTGTGTACGGACTGCGTTCCTGCCGTTTGTTATACACACCACAAGATACCCGCCGTCAAGCAGATGTGAACCCGCCCATATGATCTCATCATCAGGGTGAGCAACGATCATAAGCTTATCGGCCTTTGTCAGGTCAAGCGCTGAAAGTACCGAATCTGCAACAGGCTCAACATGGTGGGCGCGGTATGCCAGCAGCCATCTTACCGCACCGAAAACAGCCGCGCCTATAATAATCAGGGCTGCAGCGGCAAGAATCATTATCCTTTTTTTGTTCTTGAATTTATGCATTTTTATCTCTTTCTGTTTTTAATTTCAGCTGTTCACATAGCTTATAAAACGTTCAAAGTATCTCTGTCCGTCCTTATCTCTTTTATAAACACCTGCGTGCTCAAGCACCTTGGCAAAGACTTTTCCTATTTCTTCTTCTATTACCTTCTGTACGTTTTCCTTTGTTACTTCACGCTCCTTGCAGAAAGCTTCCGCCCAGTCAGCATGGGAAGCGATCTTTGGCACCTGCCTTACCTTCTGCACGCCCTCGTTTACCAAAACATCAGCAAGCACAGCCATTTCATTTTTAAGGCGCGACGGCAGAACTGCAAGCCCCATAACTTCAATAAGCCCGATATTTTCTTTCTTTATATGATGAAGTTCGGCATGGGGGTGATAGACGCCAAGGGGGTGCTCTTTTGTAGTGATATTGTTCCTTAATACAAGGTCAAGCTCAAACCTGCCGTTTCTGCACCGTGCTATAGGTGTGATCGTATTGTGCGGCTCACCGTCTGTCTGTGCGAAGATAAACGCTTCTTCGTCGGTATACCCACGCCACTTGGTAAGTATCTTATCGGCAAGTTCTACAAGCCTGTCACTGTCCTCACTTGCTATTCTTATGACCGACATAGGCCATTTAACTATCCCGCAGGTGACATCTTCAAAGCCTTTGAAAGATATCTCACGCTCAACAGGGGCTTTAGCCATTGCGAAATCATAATGCCCGCCCTGAAAATGCTCGTGAGCAAGGATCGAACCGCCGACGATAGGCAGATCGGCATTTGAACCGATAAAGTAATGCGGGAACTGCCTTACAAAATCGAAAAGCTTTTTGAATGCGTTTTTGTCAATGACCATAGGTGTATGCTTTTTATTGAAAAGGATACAGTGCTCGTTATAATATACATACGGCGAATACTGCAAGCCCCAGTCCTCACCGTTTATTTCAAGTGAGATTATACGGTGGTTCTGCCTTGCGGGGTGGTTCACCCTGCCCGCATAGCCGACATTTTCATAGCACAGCAGACACTTGGGGTAGCCCGACTGCGGTGCAGCCTTTGCTGCCGCTATCGCTTTGGGATCTTTTTCGGGCTTTGAAAGATTGATGGTTATATCAAGATCGCCATACTCCGTCGGGGCAAGCCAGCGCATATCCTTTTTGATGCGGTAACGCCTTATATAATCGGTATCACAGGAAAGCTTATAGAAATACTCCGTCGCCGCCATTGGAGAGGGGTGGTCATATTTGAACCAGAATTTCTTATCAACTTCCGACGGGCGCGGGGTAAGAAGCCCCATAAGACGGGTATCAAACAGGTCACGGTATACAACAGAGTTTTCGCAAAGCCCCTTTTCACAGGCATAATCAAGGATCTCGCAAAGTGTGCTTTCAAGATCTATGTCCCTGTATTCCTCTGCGGGTTCTTCATAGCTTTCAAGGCCAAGCGCTTCAAGCAGCCTGTTTGTCACATAAACCTTATCGGAATCCTCCAAAAGCTGTGTTTCAAGCCCATAAGTGACAAGTTTTTTTATACTTTCATTAATATTCATAGTACAGTCCTCACTTATTATATCCCCTTTCACATATGCATTGCAAAAGGAAAAAGAAACTTATTATATATAATTATATTATACACTCTAACACTGCCGCTGTCAATAAAATGTAAAAAAATTAAGAAATGCTTGACAAAAACCGAAAAATATAATATAATATTATCAATATGATAAATGCAGTGAAGGGAACAAAAGCACATAGTACCTTTTCAGAGAGCTGTCGGGCGGTGTGAGGCAGCAAGGGCTTAATGCTATAACTCCTCCCCGAGCAGGTGCGGTGAAATACAGTAGCTGCACACGTATTTCCAACGTTACAGGGAAGCGTATTATTTGATACGGCTAAGGTATACAGTGTGAGCTGTGTATGAAATGAAGTGGTAACACGGGTTTGTCCTCGTCTTCAGTTGAAGATGGGGTTTTTTGTTTTGCTGTAAGAAAGGGCGGGATATGATGATAAAAAAGAACAGATTACTGCCCTGCGGCGGCAAGGCACGACTATAAACAGCAGCACCGAAAATACGAAAACATAAAATATACAAGATGAAAGGACAGATATTATGAAAAACTTTGACAAGTATAAAAGAGGATACTTTATGCCGCCCGAGCCTTGCTATGACTGGGTAAAGAAGGAATACATCGACCATGCACCCGCATGGTGCTCGGTAGACCTGCGTGACGGGAACCAGGCGCTTATAATACCTATGAACTTAGATGAAAAGCTTGAATTCTTCAAAAAGCTTGTCGATATAGGTTTCAAGGAAATAGAGATAGGCTTCCCCGCGGCATCTGATACGGAATTTGAATTCTGCCGTACACTTATAGAGAAAAACATGATACCTGATGATGTGACGATACAGGTGCTCACACAGTCAAGGGAACATATAATCAAAAAGACATTTGAAGCGATCGACGGCGCAAAGAACGCTGTTGTACACCTTTATAACTCAACATCTGTAGCACAGCGTGAACAGGTGTTCAGAAAGAGCAAGGAAGAAATAATCAGGATAGCCACAGACGGTGCCAAACTCTGCAACGAATATAAGAAAAATGCAAAAGGGCATATTACCTTTGAATATTCCCCCGAAAGCTTCACGGGGACTGAGATGGAATTTGCAAGGGACATATGCAACGCCGTTATAGATATATGGCAGCCTGATGCTGACAACAAAGTCATCATAAACCTGCCTGTAACTGTTGAGATGAGTTTGCCGCACGTTTACGCTTCTCAGATAGAATATATGTGCAAGGTGCTGCATAACAGGGAAAACGTTATTGTATCTCTCCACCCTCACAATGACAGGGGCAGTGCAGTTGCTGATTCAGAGCTCGGTCTGCTTGCGGGTGCTGACAGGATAGAGGGCACCTGCTTCGGAAACGGCGAGAGAACAGGTAATGTAGACATAATCACACTTGCCATGAATATGTTCAGCCACGGTGTTGATCCTAAGCTTGACTTTTCCGATATGCCGAGCTTAGTCGAGCTTTACGAAAGAGTAACGAGAATGAAGGTAAACGTAAGAAGCCCTTACTGCGGTCAGCTTGTATTTGCGGCATTCTCGGGCTCACATCAGGACGCAATAGCAAAGGGTATGAACTGGAGAAAGGAAAAGAACCTGCACCAGTGGACTGTTCCGTATCTGCCGATAGATCCGCATGATGTCGGGCGTGAATATGACGGCGATGTTATCAGGATAAACTCCCAGTCAGGCAAGGGCGGCATCGGGTTCATTTTACAGAACCAGTTCGGTTATGACCTGCCTAAGAAGATGCGTGAGAATTTCGGCTACAAGGTAAAGGGAGTATCCGACAGGGCGCACAAGGAATTAAAGCCTGACGAAGTATACCAGATATTCAAGGACGCATACCTCAATATAAACAAAAGACTTGATGTTTTGGAAGCGCATTATGTTCAGAAGGCTGACGGCGTTATAGGTGCAGCTGTAAGGGCTGTGCTTGACGGCAAAACTGTTGAAACACAGGCTGAGGGCAACGGACGACTTGATGCTGTTGCAAATTCACTTGCAAAGGTACTTGACTTTGACTTCAACATTGACACTTATACCGAGCACGCACTTGAACGCAAATCGACCTCCGAAGCGGTTTCCTATGTTGGTATAACCACAGGAACAAACGACACCTTCTGGGGCGTCGGAAGACACTCTGACATTATAGTTTCGTCGATCAAGGCACTTGTTTCAGCAATAAACAACGCAATTGAAAACAAGTAAAAACAAAAAGCACCGAACTGGTTTTCGGTGCTTTTTTGCATATAAGGCTAAAATGGACTCGGTTCAAACTCAGTCGGTGGCGCCGTAAACTTCGTAATAAACATTCCAGATATCCTTCATATCCTTGTAGATATCGCTGTTTGTATCGAAGTAGAATATCCTGCCTGTCACACAATCGCTCACACCGTCGGTAAGTTCTGCAAAGGTGTCGCTCTGCCCCATATCCTGTGCTTTGAAGATGACCGTTTCGCCGTTATCATTCATAAACCATACAAGCATTGTTATGCCGCCTGTTTTATCGGGGATATTATCAATGCTAACGTTTATTTCAGCGCTCGATATGCCCTCTTTATACTGATTATAGTGCGAAACAAGCCGCTTAGCGCTATCAATGTCATCGCTTACAACATAGCTCTGGTAAGCAAAGGCAAGTTCCTGGTCTACGCCATCGTTTATAAATGTCACTATCATCTTGTCGCTGTTGTACTGAAGAAATTCCTGCTCACTGCCCTCCTGTACCGTCATATCGGGCATTGCCGAATTAACAGACATCGGCATAACAGCAGTTGATGTCTTGTTTTCCGTATCGGTATTCCAGACAGTTATAACACCGCCAAAATAGGAAACATCAAGCATATGCGTGTCATCAATATAGAAGTATTCATGTGTGGCATCATATTCCTTTACCTCGTCGGGGGTGCCTAAGATCCTGTGAACATCTTCCTTTGTCGATTCAGTCTTTAAAAGATAGCAGAGGTACCACCTGTCGCTGTTGTCGCCTTTAAGCTTCACAGTCGATCTGCTCTTGTTTGTGATAGCGTAAGTCTGCCTGTCAACTGCGTAATTATAGATATTTATTTCGTTTCTGGCTTTATCAAGGTATGTGAACTTGTAATAGCAATCACTGCTCAGCCCGCCGATACTTCCGTGGATATTCAGCACCACATTGCCTTTTTTGCCTTCGTCGGCAAGCCCTGCGTTTTCAAGCGCGATACTAAGGCCCTTGTTATCATCAAAATCGTCGATATCCTCTGTAAAAGGTGCGCTTACTGTGGTGGTCTTATATTCCGTGTCAGGGGTGTCCTGCGTGGCGGCTGTTGTTGTGGTCACAGGCGCTTTTTCGTCTGTAACGTTTTGTGTGACTGCTTCACTCCTGCTCGTCACAGTCATTGTTGCAGAGGGCTTTGCGTCTTCGTCACCTGCTGTCTGTATATCCCCGTGAGAAAGTGCAAAACCGGTTCCTATCGCAAGCGCCATAACAGCTATAACCGCTATTGCACCCGCAAACCCCCGCCCGCCTGCCTTGGCGCCTGAGCTTACCGGCGTGAGCACCTCACCCGAAGTAAGACCTGGGGCATTTACGTTCGTGTTTTTTTCTATAGCTTTCTTTATCAGATCTTTTTCGTTCATAAACTTACTCTCCTTTCACATATAACCGCCTCAGCTTTTCAAGTGCACAGTAGAGCCTTTTCTTGACCAGGCTTTCACTTATGCCGAGGATCTGCGCAGTTTCAAAAAGCGTATACCCCTTTGCATAGTACAGAAAAAGTATCTTCTGTGTTATAAGCGGGTATTTCTTTATCTGTCTGCCTATATCTTCAAGCATAGCGGAATTCACAGCGCTTTCCTCGATATCGGGTGCAGCTTCGTCCCTGTACTCACCCGACTCAAAAGCGATATCCACCCTTGCAAGGGATTTTAGCCTGCTTATAAGCCCGTAGTATTTGAATAGCTCCCTCTTGGCGATAAGGATAACAAATGCTTCAGTATTTTCTATCTCTCTGTCCCTTTTTTTAAGCGCTCGGTAGACCGTCATATAGGTATTCTGAAAGATATCGTCAATATCGCACAGGTCATGGCATTTGGCGGTTATATACTTAAATGTACTTTCTTTTGTTTCGTTATATATCTTGTCAAAGAGCTCTTTTTTGTCAGACATCTGTCACCCTCCTTTCACAAGAGTATTGGGGAAAACAGCATGAAAAGTTATGAACGAACTGTAAACCTTTCCAATGTATATTGCACAATTGAGGTATGCCCTTTGCGCACTTGTTTTAAAAGCAGATGCGCCGCATGATCGGAAATTTGCAATTGTTTTAAAAAAACGTTTATTGTTGATTTGCCGCCGAAGCCGGCACGATAATTGTACATTGTGCATTAAAAAAAGCACCCCTTGCATAGCCGGACCGACCGCAGGTGATGCCTGTGTTTATGCTGTTTGCCGTCATAGGTATTCCTTGAAGCCCTCGCCTATTTCGATATTCTCAAAGGCAAGGTCCTTCATTGACTGTATGACCTCGTGAGGTGTGGCTTTCATGCCGCCGACTGCCCAGTCGATGATGACGCCGCAGAAACCGTGGGAGTAAAAATCCGCAAAGAATTCAGTCGTCGTCTTTCTCTCCTTGTCATGCGAAACGGCGTTGTCAAAGAAAAACGTGAACATGGCGTGCATAACATCAAAAAGGTATCCCTCGAACACCGTGCTGTCAGCTTTGAGAACCTTCTGATAGAAATCACGTTCCCTTTCCATGCTCTTTAAAAAGCCTTCAAGCTTGCCATACCAGTTATGGAAACGCACGCCGTGGGTTATATACACAAAAAGGTCATTATACATGATCCAGCTCAGAAGCTCGTTTTTATCCTGAAAGTGATAGTAAAACGACTGTCTGTTCATACGGCAGTCGTTTGTGATATCGGAAATGGATATCTTATCAAAAGGCTTTTGCACCGCAAGGCGTTTGAGCGACAAGGCAAATGTGTTTTTCGTTATGGCAGAGCTTGACATTTTTACTATCCTCCGTTATAATTATATAAATGCACAATTATATTATAGCATAGATTTTTTTGAAAATCAATAGGGGTGAATGCTTTGGAGGGGTATGTAATTGCCGAAATAATACTCGTATTGTTTTTTGCAAGTCCAATATTCATCATTATATATTTATTAATACAGCACAATAAAGCAGTTGAACGGCAAAGACAAATCAACGAGTTTCTTTCACAGTTTACTGAAATGGACGTTGTTGATTTTCTCTGTAGCAGAGGTGATTTTCCTCTGATAAAAGGGGTTTATATACTTCATAACACTGAAAAAGACCTATGCTATGTCGGGCAGAGTAAAGATGTTAGCAAAAGAGTATATAACCATTTCTCGGGCAGAGGAAATGCTGATGTATACGCCGATTATAAATACGGGGATAACTTTACAGTACAAATCATTCCGCTTGAAAACACGGATTATGTAAGCCTTAACCTCTTGGAAAGAGATATGATACAACAATACAATTCATACAGACACGGCTATAACAGAACAAGAGGTAATAGCACTGTCCATTATACTGTCACTGAAGAATATACATCAAATGGTAAAAGGAGTATTAGAACACATGAATATTATAAATGACTTCCTTCAAGGCAGAACAATATACGCCTATGAAGCGCTTGGGGCGCATATTATGCACGAGGGCGGGGTGCGGTATACCACCTATGCGCCCAATGCCAAAAACATCCGCCTTATATGCAACGGTGAACGCTATCAGATGGACCGTGATGACCGGGGTGTGTGGGAAATACACCTCAAAAACTCCCGCGAGGGGGATATCTACAAATACGCCATAGAAAACAGCAGCGGCGAAGTCCATGACCGGGCCGATCCCTTTGCTTTCTACAGCGAAGTAAGGCCGAAAAACGCATCAATAGTTTTTGACATAGACAAGCACACATGGGCAGACGGGGAATGGATGAAAACACGCACCAAAAACTTTGAAAAGCCTATGAACATCTACGAAGTCCAGTTCGGCTCATGGAAGATAAAGCCGGACACAGACGAGGATCACAGGTTCTATAATTACGACGAAATGGCAGAGCTGCTTATCCCCTACGTCAAGGAAATGGGCTACACCCACATTGAGCTTATGCCAATGACCGAATACCCCTTTGACGGCTCGTGGGGGTATCAGGTATCGGGGTATTACAGCGCGACTTCACGCTACGGCTCACCCGACGGGCTTATGCGCTTTATTGACACAGCCCACCGAAACGGTATTGGCATAATACTTGACTTTGTGCCCGTTCACTTTGTGCGTGATTTCTACGCTCTGCACATATACGACGGCGGTTTCCTGTTTGAGAGCGATTACGAAGATCAGCGCTACAGCGAATGGAACACGGCACTGTTTGACTACTCAAAGCCGCACGTTTTAAGCTTTGTGAAAAGCGCTATCAACTTCTGGTGCGAAAAGTTCCATATAGACGGGTTAAGGTATGACGCTGTTGCCTGTCTGCTTTACCGCTATGGCAGAAAGGAAGAAGCCTTAAACGACAGCGGCATATGGTTTTTGAAAAACACAAACTTCGAGATAAGTCAGGCTCACCCCGACGTTATGCTTTTTGCCGAGGATTCGACTAACTACCCGAAGGTCACTGCACCCGTTCAGTTCGGCGGGCTCGGGTTTGACTACAAGTGGGATCTCGGCTTTATGAACGACACAATAAACTATATAAAGACACCCGCCTATGACAGAAGATACCACCACAACAAAATGAATTTCTCAATGACGTATTTCTATAATGATCTGTATATCCTACCCTACTCGCACGACGAGGTTGTCCACGGCAAAAAGACGATGCTTGACAAGGTCTTCGGTATGCAGAACGAGCAGATGGCGACAATACGTGCGCTCTACGCATTCCAGATAGCACACCCGGGCAAGAAACTCAACTTTATGGGCAACGAGATCGGCGAATACATGGAATGGCGTCCATACAAAGAGCTTGGCTGGAACCTGCTTTCCTATCCCCTGCACGACAGCCTGCACGAGTTTATCAAGACACTGAACCACATCTATCTTGAAACCCCCGCACTTTACGCTGGTGATTACAACCCTGCGAACTTCCGCTGGTGTGACGCCGACAATTCAAACCAGAGCATTTATTCCTTTGTGCGCTCCGACAGCTCAGGAAATGAAGTGTACTGCGTTTTCAACTTTTCCGGCGTAACGCAAAACTACTACCTGCGTGTAAGGGATATGCGTACTTATGACGAGATACTCAATTCAGACCGCGATATCTACAGCGGTTCAAACCTTATAAACGGCAGACGCACACCCTACGGCGGCAGGATAGCCCTTAAACTCGCACCGTTCTCGGCGCATTTCTTCAAGGCAATATAATCCCCCTTCTGCATATCAGCGGGGCTTATAAAAGAAACCTATGTGTTTTATCAGGGGAAACCTTTCTGAAGAAAGGTTATCCCCCGAACCCCTTTCCAAAGACTTCTAATTTATTTACCCCTGAAGGGCATATGCCCTTCAGGGGTAAATAGGTCAAAAGTTTTAGGAAGGGGGCCTGGGGGAGAACCCTTTTTCAAAAGGGTTTCCCCCAGTAAAACACGTAAACTTCCTTATAAGCCCCGCTGATATGCAGAAGGGGTTTTTATGGTGGAGATGACGAGAATCGAACTCGTGTCCGAAGGCAGATCCCTGCGAATTTCTACGGGTGTAGTCTGTTATTTTAGCTTACGCCGTTTCCCTCGGATACCGCAAGCAGACACGCGGTACTCTTTGGTAGCCTGATATACATTTCAGGGCTACAGGCATACCCCCGAAACGTTCACCACTGATCGACGCCGAAACCAAAGCCGTGGTACTCAATGGCACGACGAGCGCTGACTTATGCAGCAGCTAATTCTAAATTATCGTTGTCGTTTAATTTTAAAACGTGCGCTGTTTAAAGAGATAGCGCTTCCTCTACCCGCTTATCACACTTCACCGTCCCCGTCGAAGCCATTACATCCCCTTATTTTAAGCCGAGGTTTCGGCTTATCTGTTTCTATCTTTAAGTGTGCGCTCTATTTCCCTTGCGGCGGCTTTGTTTGCCATGTCCTGCCGCTTGTCGTGCAGATTTTTGCCCTTGCATAGCCCGAGCGCCACCTTAACCATGCTGCCCTTGAAGTAAAGAGACATTGGTATAAGCGTCAGCCCCTCCTGCTTTACCTTGCCGAGCAGGCGCATGATCTCCCGCTTGTGAAGCAGCAGCTTCCTCACCCGCATAGGATCACGGTTGAAAATATTGCCCTGTTCGTAGGGGGAAATGTGCATACCCTTTACCCACATCTCACCGTCATCGACCGAGCACCACGCATCTTTGAGGTTCACCCTGCCTGCCCTGATGCTCTTGACTTCCGTTCCCACAAGCTCAATGCCGCATTCTATCTGTTCAAGCACAAAATAATTGTGCCTTGCAGCCTTGTTGTCGGCTATTTGCTTTGTGCCTTTTTTATCTGTTGCCATTTTACTCAATCCTTTTTTAAGTGTATATAATTATAGCATAGTTTCAAGTATTTGTCAACGGTTTTAAAGTACATATTTTCGTACCATTTTGACATTGATACAGTTTTTTGCAAAACAACGAGCCATTTTTTTCAAAAACCTATTGACAAACCCCTGTAAATAGTGTATAATATATAACTGTAAAAAGCAAGCTACTATGGCTCAGTAGGTAGAGCACGTCATTGGTAATGACGAGGTCACCGGTTCAAATCCGGTTAGTAGCTCCAAAAATACCCCCCTGAATTATTTCAGGGGGGTTTTTATCAGTATAGCTTCGGGAGGTCTTCAAGTGTCACGGAAAAATTGCTGTCGTAGGTCTGCTTTAAAAACTCAAAGCTTGTGAAATCTTCGCTCAGCACAAACCCTTTACTCCATGTCATGAAGCTTGCAAAACCGACACCCTCGCTAATCATTTTATCAACATCAGGCAGTGTACCTATCTCGCCTATCAGCGCAATTTTAGGCGTGTCTGTTATCTTCATCATGTCTTCATAATAGTCCTTGCAGGAAAGGTGGCAGTGTGCTTCGGGGTACATATCGCGAGATATCACGTCAACAACATCATCACCCGGATAACATTCGGGCAGTGTCGCATTCCACACCCATATCAGGTTATCAAGGTGGTGCACCTTTGTAAAGCGCTCAAACATTATCCTCCAAAGTGCTTTAAGCGGTTCGGGGCCTTTTGCCGCCCACCAGAACCAGTCACCCTCGCCCTCGTGGAAAGGCCGCCAGAGTATCGGCACGCCCTTGTCGCAAAACGGCCTTAAATACCCCGCCATAACGTCAAGGTCAGATATAAGCGCCCTGTATTCATCACTGCCCTTTGCAGCAGCCTTAGCCGCATCAAAATCGGTATTGACAGTAAAGAACGACTTGCTTCTTCCGCCAAGCGGCGAGAACCAGTGCCAGGTAAAAGTTACAAGGCCTTTTTTCTCCGCCCAGTCCCACGCGCGGGAAAGCATACCGTAGTTTTCATGCACTTCTTTCATGCATTCATCATCAGTATCGCTGTAATTTATATTGGGCGAATATGAAAGCAACTCAAACCCGAGCAGCGCAGGCTCTTTCCCCGTGACCTCTCGTATAAGTGAGAGTTCCTCCTGCAAAAGTGTCTGGGTATGCTGCCCCGTCACGACTTTTTTCCCCGAGATCGCGGCAAGATACTTCATAACATTCCTTACCCCCTGCTGTGCTGAAGGGTTTACCGGTTCAAAGTTTTTCCTTATCATTTTTACACTCCTTTTTAATCATTATAAAATTTTGCAAAGCTCTCTCCTCCTCTCCACGGGAAGGGGGCAGGGGCGCGTCAAGTCGGCGCAGCCGACAAAAACTTTTCACTATTCATTCTTCACTATTCACTAAATCCGATCAGCAACAGGTGACAGCAAATGAAAACGTGGACGGTAATATCCCTCAAATGTGGACTCTTGCCTCCCCTGAAAGGGGAGGTGCCCCGAAGGGGCGGAGGGGTTGCCTCCCCTGAAATTAGAATCTTCGATTCATGGGAGGGGGACCGCCGCCGCAGGCGGTGGTGGAGGGGTTCATCGCACCTAACGGTGCGAACCGTTCCAAAATACGTTCGCTTCGCTCACTGTTTTGGAACGGGGGGCGGCGTAATCAATCCATTCCCCGAGTTTTATGGCAATCGTAAGCTTACGCTTCGGGATTTTGGTATTTCGCCGCCTTGTCTGGCTTCGCCCGATTGGGGCGCTGCCCCAAACCCCGCGCAGAGTTTTACGGTTTCGCGCAGCGAAATCGACGACATTGTCGTCGAAGTAAAACTCTCACCCTATCCCTTGCACAGCAAGGGATAGGCGTGTGAGGAAAAAGGGCTTGAGCCTAAAAACCTTTTTAATTTTTTCCTTTTTTGTTTTTCTATTCTACCACATCTTTCTTCTTTTATCAATATCCTATCCTTTTCTTTTCCTGATTTTTTCTATCAGTCTGTCCCCCGCCTTATCTAAACGTTCAAAATCCATAGCACTGATATAGTTTTTCTCTATATCATCATGCGCGCTCTTTGCAAGTACAAGTGTCCTCGCCGCTTCATCAAGAAGTGTCCTGCACGCACTTCGGTTGAGTTTCAATCTCGGCGCTTTTAATTCCACAAGCTGTTTATCATAAAGCTTTGCAAGGTTCACTGCACGCCCTGTCCGTTCAATGCCGTTGAGTTTGTTGACCGATATCAGCGCTGTATCAAGTTCCGGTATTATTATATGCTCTGTAACATCATTTCCGAGCAGCTGATACACACACAAAGTCACATCATACCCCTTTGCCGCCGCTGCCGCTGCCACTGTGTCAAAAAGCGCTGACGACGCCGCATAATACTCGTCGCTGAAAATATAGGTGTTCTTACAGTCAAACAGCGTCTGTGAAAATGTCATAAACCCGTTCATTGTAACTGCGGAAAGCTGCCTTACCGAGATATTGCCGCTGCCTGTCGAGTCAGCCGTCAGGATACGTTTTATCACCTTGTCTGCAAGTGCGCCGAGCCTTGCGTTATCAAGTGCTTCAAGGCCGAGCGAATAGGTATCAAAGCATATATCACTGCACGCCCTTACATACCGCTTTGCCCTTGACATATAGCTTTTATTGAGCTTCATAGCCTTTTCTATATCATCTTTGCAGGACATTATTTTTTCATCATCCCAGTATTCGCCGAGGTTGACTATCTGTTCCCTGACTGCGGGCATTTCCGGATCAAAGGTGTGCGGAGCCGTTCCGTCAACGACTATTGCCTTATAATCCTCAAGCACCACCGCATCAAGCGAACCGGGATCGGACGAACAGTGGTAAAGCGCCCTGTCACCCTCCTGCAATTCACGCTCTATTCGCTTCATAAGTGAGCTTTTGCCTGTTCCCGCACCGCCTTTAAGTATAAAAGTAAAAAAGCCGTCCCTTGCGATAGTCCTCTTAAAATCAGTAGAGAAACCATCAGCGGTAACAGCACCTAAAAAATAATGTTGTGTCTTTTTAGTGTTTGTCATAATTATCCCTCCATAGTTATTCAGGCATTTTCGTCTGCGCTTTATACTATGCGGGAAGAAAGAAATATGTTAAGGCAACACCGCACAAAGATTGTGGTACAGTATACGGTTGCTTAGCTTTGCTAAGCACGCAGATTTTTCGTCAGATTGCCCAAATTTACCGCAGGAATACTAACGTATTTCAAGGTAAATTTGGGTGATATAGCGGAAAATCTGCAAGTAGATGTGCCGCAAAGCTCTCAGGCGGTCTTTGTGCGGTGTTGCCTTAAATCCAAATGTAAAGTTTATGTGAACAGTTGCATAAAACTATGCAACTTTACCGCCGTTTTCCGCTGTTAGTAGAGGGGCATATATCTCCCCTTAAAACATACAGGAGGAATGAAAATGGAAAAAAGATTTATAACCGAAAACAAGAGCTTTATGGTATATAAGGAATGGGAAGATCTAGTATCAGAGCTTGATGATGAAAAAGCGGGAAAACTGTTTAAAGCCATGTTTGCATACACAAGGCGGGGCGAAGAACCAAAGCTTGATACTGTCACAAGGCTTATCTTCAAAGTGCTGAAAGCTCAGTTTGACCGTGACGGCGAAAAGTGGGAAAAACGCTGTGAAAAAAACAGGGAAAACGCAAAAAAACGTTGGGATACAAACCCGGATGACAGCGAGCAAACGCATACGTTAGCATACGATCGCATACAAACGTATGCGAATTATGCCGATAAAGATAAAGATAAAGAAAAAGAAAAAGAAAAAGATGATGATATAGATAAAGAAAAAGATAAAGAGGCTCCCCCCGCCGGCAAAAAGGCGGGTAAGAGCCGCAAAAACAAAAACAAAAAATCAGATAATACATGGCAAAACGGTCAAGCTCCGCTTGGACCTCCACCGCTTGACGAAGCGTTTTTACAGGAGATAGAAAAGTGTCTGCGAAAGTGTTAAAGCCGTCTTATAAAATCAATTGCAAGGTCAGCCCAGCCCTCACATACACTTTGAAAATGTCCCTCCCACGTTGCGGTAACATCATTGCAAAGCGCAAGCCCATGTCCGCCCTCGGGGTATATATGTGCTTCAAAGGGTATCTTATTCTTTGAAAGTTCTGCCATATACAAAAGCGAGTTTTCCACAGGAACACAGCCGTCATCTGCACAGTGCCACAGAAATGTCGGCGGAGTATTTTCATCAATATGGCGTTCAAGGGATAAAAACTCCCTCAGCTCCTCGTTTGCATCGCCCTCACCGATAAGGTTAAGAATTGAGCCTTCGTGGGTGAACTGCCCGCTTGTGATGACAGGGTAACAAAGCACCGAGCCGTTTACTCTGAGATAATCGGGATCACATTCAAGGGCATTGGCAAGCGTTGTGCTGTTCCACATTGTCGCCATTGAAGCCGCCAGGTGCCCGCCTGCCGAAAAGCCCATAACTATTATCTTATCCTTGTCGATATCAAATTCCTTTGAATTGTCACGCACATATTTAACGGCAGAAGCAAGTTCGAGCAGTGCCGTCGGGAACTTTTTGCGGTAGACCGAGTATCTCAGCACAAAGCAGGCAAAGCCCGCCCCTGCAAATCTTAGCGCAACAGGTTCAGCTTCACGTTCAGAGCAGTATTCATAACCGCCGCCCGGGCAGATGATAACGGCCTTTCTTTTTCTTTCACCGAGTTCAACATACTTTTCAGGGACGATACACTGCAATGTCGCCCCGCACCCTTCAGGCGAAACGCCGACTCTTGCATAATCAGGGGTAAGGTCAATGGTCTTGTACATAGTTATCCTCCTTATATCATGGCTTATCAAGCATACAGCTGACCACAAAGCCCGAATCGCCGTCGCCTGATATGCGGTATTTAAGTTCGCCGTCCGCCTTTATCGGGACGGGGATATTTGTAGTCCTGCCCTTTTCATCGGCGGGCACATAGTAAACGCAGTATCTTCCGCCGTGTGTGTCTGTCAGGATAAGTTCATTTTTATAGTCATATTTTTTAAGTTCTTCAATGTATTCTTCAAGTGTCAGTTCCTTATCATAAATTATCTGCGAATCGGGGTAGCCGACAAAGCGGATATGGTTTGAATAGCCGTCATTGCCCGTGATATCCTGCTTGCCCTCGGGGTATCTGAGAATAAAGCCGTATGCAGGCAGGTTTTCATAAACCCACGCATAATCGCCCTCGTTTGTAAGGTCGGGGTAAGAGCCGTCGCCCTTATATACTTTAAGGTCTATTGATGTACCGAGGTAATGCTCGTCGCATTTAAGTGCCTTTGTATAATCCTCAGTCCAGTATTCATTGTCCTTCATATCGAGCGTTTCAGGGACATAGCCGTCAGCGATCATAAGGTCATTATGGTTTTTCTGCGTCTTGAAATCGGTGATGAGCGCATTGAAATGCTCAAGCGTTTCACCCGTCAGGTACACATAGATGCTTCTTGTATAGGCAAGCTGGTTGCCCTTGTCATCAAAAAGGTGTTCATACACGCTTTCAAGCCCTTCGGGGCGGCCGCCGAGGTAATCCTCGTCCCCCGCATATGGCATAAGCAGCCCCTGATGAAGCGCCGTTTCATTCCTGACTTCGATATACTTGAAATCAGTTGCACCCCTGCCCTGCGTGTAGGTGTTTTGTGTAGGCTCCGGGCTTTCGGGTTCTTCCTTCTGTTCGGCAGACGAACTTTCGGCCTTTGCAGGCTTGTCCGTTTTTTCAGACTGTTTCCCCACAGCAGAGCCTACGGCAAGTATCAGCAGAAGCGAACACGCAAGCCCGAATGCAACGTTTTTATATTTAAGCTTTGCGTAGAATTCTTTCTTAGTCACCTTTTATCCCCCTTTCATTATGATAAAAGATAGGTACCAAGCGACTTTAAAAGCGCCCTGCCCGCAAGGGAAGCTTTGAGCCTTTCAAGGTCAGCGCAGACACGGACAACTTTACCGTGAAATTTTTTGTACTCGTATACAAGTGCAAGGCTATGGTTCCTTTCAAAGTTGTCTATAGTTCTTACAAGCACATTCACGTCACTGCTGTCAGTGCCGTCAAGGATAAGGGAACGTGAAGCACTCACGATATCATACCAGTCGGGCGTTGTATAGTCATATGTCAGAAACTGCGAAAATGCGTCGCTTTTATTATCTATCAGAAGCCCCATAGTGCCGACAGGCCTCGGCTTCCCCATCATATCGGAGATCGCCTTAAACATAGGGTAGCACCAGAAATCCGTACAGTATGTACCCTCTATCGACTTATCTTCATCAGGCACTGAAACGATAAGGACGTTCTTCCCCGCCGAAAGCAAAGCGTCCGTTTTATCTCCCTCTTGTTCAAAGACGGGGATATCGGAAATATCATAGTCGGGGTATACGCTTATCTCGTAGCGGTTTTGTATATCCGTCCCCTCAATGCATAGCTCAAGCATCAGCCTTTCGGGGCTTGTTATTTCGGGGAGCCTTATACAAACTTCTGAAACATCAATATAATTCTCTCCGCTATAGTTGAACGTAAAGGTATCAGAGAAAATTTTTGTACTGTCACTGTCTGTCACAGTCACTGAGCATTCACGCCCGTCGATATTGACATTTCCAAAGTAAGCAAGCTCGATATGCGCCCTGAATTCTTCACCCGCCGCATAGACGAACTTTTCAAACCTTGCAAGCAAAACGGCGCTGTTATTGAACTGCCTGTACTCCTCAGGCGTAATAAGCCCTTTTGAGTCCATAAACGCATCAAGCATACCCACAAGCGCAGTACCCTGCCCGGTGAAATCCTGAAGATCGAGGAGCTGAAAGCCCGCAAGCGTGCGTGAACGGAATACAGCTTCAAGTTCCGCCTTATAGCAGTCCCTTGCAAGCCTGCCCGAGCTTTCAAAAAACGCCTTGTCAAGTTTAAGCAGCCCGGCCTTTTCGAGCCTTTCCCTGAAGACCTCGAAATTGCGCGCTTTTAACGGGCCTGTGTATTTTTTTATCTCGTCAAAATCCGGGAAGGTTTCATACTGGCCTATCTCGTGAGTCACTATCGGCACTGTCGGGATAAAATCGGCATCAGCTTCGCTTGCCTTTACCTCTTTCATAGTCGTGCCGTACTGTATCATGACCGTACCGTCGTCCGACACCTCGCTCTGATGTGCCGCCTTTACAGGGTGAACAGCGCTGTCGTAATCAACTGCCATCGTCGGCGGTAATGTCTGGATAAAGCCCTGCGGTGCATCACACATAGCATAGGAGCCGCGTATGAGCCTGTCGTTTGCAAGGCGCACGCCGACAAAGAAGTCATCATTTTCAAGCTGTGCCGGGAACCACTGGAAGTTATTTGAGCCTTGTGTATAGAGATGTCTGTCATCAAATTCCTTATAGGCTTTGAGGAATGAATCGAGGCGCTTCTGGCTGCCCCAGAGTTCGTTGCCGAGTGAGAACATACAAAACGACGGGTGCGAACCGAACGCTTTTAAGATACGAAAGCCCTCACTTACAAGGTAATCCTGCTCCTCGGCATTGAAGCCTTCCTCACCTTCATCAGCGATAGTGCCCCAGAACGGCAGCTGCGGCTCAAAGTAGAAGCCGAGCCTGTCCGCCGCCGCAAACGCCGCTTCAGGCGGGCAGCAGGTATGGAATCGGTAATGGTTGAAGCCGTAGCTTTTTGAGATCGAAAGCACCCTTTCCCACTCGTCAACTGTTGTCGGTGCAAAGCCGGTTTTAGGGAAGATAAGCCCGTCATGCTTACCGCGAAGAAAGGTTTTTACTCCGTTTATTGTAAACTTTCCGTCCGATGATGAAAAATCACGCATACCGAAGTCGATATCATATTTATCCTCACCTGCTGTGATCGTGAGTGTATATACGGCGGGGGAAAACTCATCCCATTTAAGGAAATCTTCACCCATATCATAGGTAAGTACAAATTCACCGCAGGGGATCTCAAATGTCTGTTCTGAGCAGACGTGTTCTTTTTCGGTATTATCGCTTTTAGCGCAGACAAGCGCAAAAACGCTGTTATTGCCGTCAAGCTCTCCCCTTATTTTCACAACACCCTGTCTTATATCGGGGAAAAGCATGATATCTTTTAAAAAAGATGCAGGAGTAAAAAAGATCTCCATTCTGCCCGTAATGCCATTCCAGTTGGTCTGGGTATCCTGTGATGTCAGGTGCCCGCCGCCCGTTTTATAGCCAACGTTTTTAACAAGTATCTCGACAAAATGCTCACCGCCGTCAGCAAAGCGGGTAATATCGTAGATATGCGGTGTATTAAGGCTGTCAGCGCTGCCGACTTCCTCACCGTCAACAAAAAGTGTGGTAAGGCGGGTACGTTCAAGCAGCAGGAAAGCCCTGCCGTCGCCCGAATTATCAATAGTGATATTTTTGGCAAACCATGCATTGCCCTCGAATTTATAGGCATCTGTCAGGAAGCCTGTTTCACGTTTTTTATTTTCCTCGCCCTTACAGGCAAAGCTTGTTGTCGAGGGCAGGGAGATAGTGTCGTTATATTCACGTTCTGTCAGCAGCGCCGACTTATCCATAAAAAGCTTATATTCCCCCGATATATCAACAGTTTTAAGCATATTATCCTCCCATATATATAAAGATATTAAACATAAAATTATCCAATACACATTATATCACATCTTACAGATATTTTCAAGGGCAAAGCGCAAAAATCTGACAATTTCGGTAACAAATGCCATAGCAGTGACAAAAGATTTTTGACATTGGTTTTACCAACGGAGCAGCGCCGAAATCTTGCCACCATTAAATGTGAACTATCCCACTTGTGCGGACTCTTGCCTCCCCTGAAAGGGAAGCTACCCACTAATGCGGACTCCTGCCTCCCCTGAAAGGGGAGGGGGACCGCCGCCGCAGGCGGTGGTGGAGGGGTTTGCCTCCCCCCCCGATAGCCGCAGGCGGTGGTGGAGGGGTTCATCGCACCTGACGGTGCGAACCGTTCCAAAATACGTTCGCTGCGCTCACTGTTTTGGAACGGGGGCGGCGAAATATATCCGTTTCCCGAGGTTTTGGGTTATCTTACTTGTGCGCTTCGGGATTATTTTTTTCGCCGCCGTTGTCGGGCTTCTCCCGATTGGGGCGCTGCCCCAAACCCTGCAAGGGCGCTGCCCTTGACCTGCTGGGGCTCTGCCCCCGTCCCCGCGCAGAGTTTTACGGTTTCGCGCAGCGAAATCGACGACATTGTCGTCGAAGTAAAACTCTCACCCTATCCCTTGCACAGCAAGGGATAGGCGTGAAGGGCTTGATCCGAAAAACCTTTTTAATTCTATGCTATTATACGTCTTACCACCAATTTATCAAAAAAAGCGCCCCCTCTTAGCAAGGGAGCGCTCAGATCATTTTGTATTAACGGTCTTGATTATGCAAGCTCTGCGAAATACTTGATTGTTCTTACCATCTGTGATGTGTAGGAATTCTCGTTGTCGTACCAGGAAACTACCTGTACCTGATAGCAGTTATCGCTGATCTTGGAAACCATTGTCTGTGTAGCGTCAAAGAGTGAACCGAACTTCATGCCGATAACGTCAGAAGAAACGATAGCGTCCTCGTTATAGCCGAAGGACTCGGAAGCAGCAGCCTTCATAGCAGCGTTGATGCCTTCCTTTGTAACTTCCTTATCGCTCTTTACAACAGCTGTAAGGATAGTTGTGGAGCCTGTCGGAACAGGAACTCTCTGTGCGGAACCGATAAGCTTGCCGTTGAGTTCAGGGATAACAAGGCCGATAGCCTTAGCAGCACCTGTGGAGTTAGGAACGATGTTAGCAGCACCTGCTCTTGCCCTTCTGAGGTCGCCCTTTCTGTGAGGACCGTCAAGGATCATCTGGTCGCCTGTATAAGCATGGATAGTGCTCATGATACCGCTCTGGATAGGAGCGTAGTCGTTAAGAGCCTTAGCCATAGGTGCAAGGCAGTTAGTTGTGCAGGAAGCAGCAGAAATGATCGTGTCGTCCTTTGTAAGTGTCTTTTCATTAACGCTGTAAACGATAGTAGGAAGATCGTTGCCTGCGGGTGCAGAAATAACAACCTTCTTAGCGCCTGCATCGATATGAGCCTGGCTCTTAGCCTTTGAGCAATAGAAGCCTGTGCACTCAAGAACAACGTCTACACCAAGCTCGCCCCAGGGAAGCTCAGCAGCGTTAGCCTTTGCATAAATTGTAAGTGTCTTGCCGTCAACTGTGATAGTACCTGCTTCATCATCAGCAGTAACAGTGTGAAGTGCCTCACCTATCCTACCGCAGTAACCGCCCTGTGCTGTATCATACTTGAGAAGCTGTGCAAGCATCGAAGGCTTTGTAAGGTCGTTTATTGCAACTACCTCATAGCCTTCAGCGCCGAACATCTGTCTGAAAGCAAGACGGCCGATACGGCCAAAACCATTAATAGCAACTTTAACTGACATTGGAAAATACCTCCTAATATTTTTGATATATTTATTATACACCATTGATTTATATTTTTCAAGTCCTTTTACAAAATTTATATAATTTTTTAATACTTTGACGCTAACCGCATAAAGCCCACCAAGCCCCCTGCGCGCAGAGTTTTACGGTTTTGTGAAGTTCTTCCCCCTCCCCTCGGGCAGGGGGAAGGGGGTGTGGCAAGTCGGCGTAGCCGACAACTATTCACTATTCATTATTCACTATTCACTATTCACTAAATCCCTTTAGCGACAGCTGACAGCAAATAATTATCTTAAATGGGGGGCACGCCCCCCAAGCCCCCCTGCGCGCAGAGTTTTACGGTTTCGCGCAGCGAAATCGACGGCAGTGCCGGCGAAGTAAAACTCTCCGCCTGAGCCGCAGGCTCAGGCCGGCCGCAAGGCTCAGGCAGGGCTCAGGCGGGGTATCTCTGATCAATTTACAAAAAAGTCTTTACAAAACCATTTTAAAGTGGTATAATATTAAAATACGTTAGTTATAAAGGAGTGTGTTTATGCCTACAAGAGTCGGAATGGTATCCCTCGGGTGCCCTAAAAATCAGGTCGATGCCGAGCATATGCTCTTTTCGCTGAAAAATGAAGGCTTTGAACTTGTTTCAGATGCAGCACTTGCTGATGTCGTTATCATCAACACCTGCGGCTTTATAAGTGATGCCAAACAGGAGGCTATCGACACTACCCTTGAATTTCTTGAACTTAAAAAGGAAGGGCGTATCAAAGCCGTTATAATGACCGGCTGTCTTGCTGAAAGATACAAAGAGCAGATAATGCAGGAAATGCCCGAACTTGACGGCGTTGTCGGGCTTGGTTCAAACGACAGGCTCGTTGAGATAATCCGTGACATATACAGATTTAAAAAGCCTGTTGAAGCATTCGGGTGCAATGAAGAACTTAAAATGGAGGGCGGCAGGATACTTTCGACTGAGCCTTTCTATGCTTACATTAAGATAGCTGAAGGGTGCTCAAACAACTGCACATACTGTGCGATACCCGCGATAAGGGGAAAGTTCAGAAGCAGGAAGATGGAAGACATCGTTTCGGAAGCACGCTGGCTTGCTGAAAACGGCGTTAAAGAGCTTGTTGTCGTTGCACAGGACACCACACGCTACGGCGAGGACAATTACGGCAGACCGATGATAGCCGAGCTTTTACACAGGCTTTGCGAGATCGACGGAATAAAGTGGATAAGGACGCTTTACAGCTACCCCGAAAGGCTTTCAGATGAACTTATTGACGCTGTAGCGAGTGAAGAAAAGCTTGTAAAATATTTTGACATACCTATACAGCACTGCAACGCTGACATATTAAGGCGCATGAACAGGCGGGGCGACAGAAACACGCTTACAGAACTGATAAACAAGATACGTGAGCGCATACCGGGGATAATACTCAGAACCACGCTTATTACCGGCTTCCCGGGGGAAAGTGACGAGCAGTTTGAGGAACTTACTTTATTTATAAAGCAGGCAAGGTTCGACAGGCTCGGTGCGTTTGCATACTCACCGGAGGAGGACACACCTGCGGCTTCGTTTGAGGGGCAGATAGACGAGGATATAAAGCAAAAGCGTTTAGAAACCGTCTATGCCGACCAGAGTTTTATAATGGACGAGAAGAACGAAGCGCTTATCGGGCGTGAGTTTGAAGTAGTATGTGAAGGCTTTGACAGGTATGCGGAGATGTACTTCGGGCGTTCATATATGGACGCACCTGACATAGACGGCAAGATTTTTTTCACGAGTGAGAAGAAACTGCGTACAGGAGATTTCTGCACAGTAAAAGTTACGGATATACTTGACTATGATCCGATCGGGGAAGCCGTAATGCCCTGACCTGCCTGAGCCTTGCGGCCCGCCTGAGCCTTCGGCTCAGGCGGGGAGTTTTACTTCGCCGGCTATGCCGTCGATTTCGCTGCGCGAAACCGTAAAACTCTGCGTGGGGTTTGGGGCAGCGCCCCAACGGGGACGGGGGCAGAGCCCCAGCAGGTCAAGGGCAGCGCCCCAACGGTGCGATAAACCCCTCCACCACCGCCTGCGGCTTTCGAGGGGGAGGCAACCCCTCCGCCCCTTCGGGGCACCTCCCCTTTCAGGGGAGGCAAGAGTCCGCATTTTAGTGAATAGTGAAAAGTGAAGAATGAATAGTGAATAGTTTTGTCGGCTGCGCCGACTTCCCCCACCCCCTGCCCCCTCCCCGAGGGGGGGAGAGAGCTTCGCAAAACCGTAAAACTCTGCGCGCAGGGGGGGCTTGGAGGGCTTCGCCCCCCATTTAAGATAACCTACCTATTTAAAATAATTGTAAAGGAAGACCGATAATGAATCTACCGAACAAACTTACAGTATTGAGAGTATTGCTGATACCGTTTTTTGCATTTTTTGTGCTGCTATACATTCCCGGCCACTGGGTATGGGCGCTGATAATATTTGCGCTTGCGTCTTTGACAGATATGCTCGACGGCAAGATAGCACGCTCACAGAATTTAGTGACGACATTCGGAAAGTTTCTTGATCCGCTTGCCGACAAGCTTCTCGTTATGACGGCGCTTATCACCTTTGCTTTTGAAAGGCTTATCGATCCTGTTGCGGTCATCATCATTCTTTCAAGGGAGTTTATGGTGACAGGCCTGCGGCTCGTCGTGGCGAACGAAGGCGTTGTTGTTGCGGCAGGGATATGGGGCAAATTAAAGACCGCTTTTACTATGATAGCTCTTATAGCTGTAATGGCACTTCAGATATTCTTCCCGGACGCAAAGGGAAGCCCTGACCTCAACTGGGGTTCGACAGTATTTTTAGTAAACGAAGCGCTTATATGGGTTTCTGTTGTGCTGACAGTCATATCGGGCGGGGTATACCTTAAAGCATACTGGAAGTATATTGATTCAAGCAAATAACTATAAATATAGAATTGTGAGGCGGAAAATATGAAGATCTACAACACATTATCACATAAAATAGAGGAGTTTGTACCGAATGAACCCGGAAAGGTATCAATGTACACCTGCGGGCCGACGGTTTACCATTTCGCTCACATCGGGAACCTCAGAAGCTATATTATGGAGGATATACTTGAAAAGTATATGCGCTATTCGGGGCTTGATGTAAAAAGAGTCATGAACATAACAGACGTCGGGCACCTGACATCTGACGGGGACACCGGCGAGGACAAGATGCTGAAAGGCGCTAAGCGTGAGCACAAGAGCGTTATGGACATTGCAAAGTTTTACACCGACGCTTTCTTTGAAGACTGCAATAAGCTAAACATCAAAAAGCCCGACGTGGTGGAGCCTGCAACGCACTGCATTGACGAGTTTATAAAGGTAATATCATCGCTTATAGAAAAGGGCTATGCCTATGAAGCAGGCGGGAATATCTATTTTGACACCTCAAAGCTGAAGGAATACTACGTATTCCACAACTTCAACGAGGAAGACCTTGAAGACGGCGTGCGCGAGGGCGTTGAAAAGGACGAGAACAAGAAAAACAAGGCGGATTTTGTTCTGTGGTTCACAAAGAGCAAGTTTGATGACCAGGAACTGAAATGGGATTCGCCGTGGGGCGTCGGCTACCCGGGCTGGCACATAGAGTGCTCGTGCATATCCATGAAGCACCTGGGCGAAAGGCTTGACATTCACTGCGGCGGCATAGACAACGCCTTCCCGCACCACACAAACGAGATAGCGCAGAGTGAAGCTTACCTCGGGCACAAGTGGTGCAATTACTGGTTCCACATTCTTCACTTGAACACAAACGACGGCAAGATGTCAAAGTCAAAGGGCGAATTTTTAACAGTATCGCTTCTTGAACAAAAGGGCTACGATCCGCTTGTTTACAGACTTTTCTGCCTGCTTTCACATTACAGAAAGAGCCTTGTGTTCACGTGGGAAAACCTTGACAACGCAAAGGTGCAGTATCAAAAGATACTTGCAAAAACAGCTTCACTTTTTAAAGATGACGGCGGCAATATTGATTTTGTAATGCTTCGCGATCTTTTAAGAAGCTTTACCGATGCACTTGACAACGACATTAACACATCAAATGCGATAACAGCGCTTTATGATGTTTTCAAGGCTGACACGAACAACAAGACAAAGCTTAAAGCGATAGAGGAAATGGACAGAGTGCTGTCACTTGACATTATAAAGAACGCAAAGGCAACGGAAAGTGAGAGTGAGCAGGCAGAACTCCCCGAAGATGTGGCACAGCTTGTAAAACAGAGGGCACAGGCAAGGAAAGAGAAAGACTTTGCGCTTGCCGACGAATTAAGGGACAAAATAACGGCACTCGGCTATAAGATCGAGGAAACAAGGCAGGGCACGAAGGTGACAAAGCTTTAAAGGAGAAAGATAAAAAAGATGGCAGACAATACTCAGCGCACACACCGCAGCAAAGCATTTGCGGCAAGGCGCTTCAAGATATTCTTCCAGTTTTCAATGATAGGGCTGGCTTTTGTTATGGTGTTTGCGGTGTTTTACAGGTGCACTGTGCAGAAGAACCTGCTTGATCCCGAAAACGTGGAGATAATACAGTTTGACACCCCCGCAGATGATGCGCCCGTTGTTGTATTTGAAACGACAGAGGGAACATACAAGGCGGTGCTCTACCCCGACATTGTGCCGGACTACTGCGAATACTTCACAAAGCTTGTAAACGACGGGTATTACAACGATACTTACATTTTTGCGGTGGAAAAGGACATTTACTTCATCGGCGGTTCAAAAACTGAGGACGGCACGACGAATGACGACACCGAAACCACAAATTATGAACAGGAACTTTCACCTAAGCTGTGGCCTTTCAAGGGCGCACTTGCGGCATTTGGCGACGAAAAGGGCATATTTGCCAAAAAGACGCTTGCGGGAAGCAGGCTGATGTTTATAAACTCGGTTGAATTCACCGACGAATTCAAAGAAGAACTTGACAATGCGGGCGGTAATAAGGATCTGGTCGAAGCATTCAAGGAACACGGCGGCATACCGAATTTTTCACAGCAGTATACTATCTTCGGGCAGGTAATAGACGGCATGGACGTTTATGAGAAAATATGCTCAGCTGAGGTAAGCGACGAGAAATCCAAGCGCCCCATGAACGATATGAAGTTTGAAAAGGTATATATGACGACATACGGCGAGATAAAAGAAAACACCGACAGTTCGTCGGAGGAAAACTAAAGTTAAGACAAAAGCACCCTGCGGGGTGCTTTTTGCCTGTCGCAAAGCTTTGTTTTTTGTGGTTCACGCAAAATAAAGTGATAACTCAAAGGCTGTCCACGCCCTATTTGGGGGCTTTCCGGTCGCCCCCAAACCCCTTCGGATATGCATTCACCAAAAATACTGCTTTATCAACAGAATGAAAGCACCCTGCGGGGTGCTTTTTAGTTTGCTCAAAACTGTTCTCCACACAAACACAGTCGTTTTTAACAAGCGTACACAGAAAATTAACGAAAAATTCTATATATTGCGCATTGACTTAAATGCGTGATTGGCGTATAATAATAAGGTACTTTAAATTGATAAAGGGGAAATATATGTATGGTAAAAGTTGTTAAATTCGGCGGCAGCTCTCTTGCAAGCGCTGAACAGTTCAGAAAAGTCGCAGATATAATCCACGCTGAGGATTCAAGGCGTTTTGTCGTGCCCTCAGCCCCCGGTAAAAGGTTCTCTGATGATACAAAGGTCACAGATATGCTCTATACCTGCTATGATATTGCAGCTAAGGGCAAAGGCTTTGATGATAAGTTTAATGAGATAAAAAAGCGTTACTATGAAATAATCGAAGGCTTAGGCCTTGACTTGTCGCTTGAAGATGATTTTGAGCAGATAAGAAACGGCTTCATCGGCAAGGCCGGCCGTGATTTTGCGGCTTCAAGGGGTGAGTATTTAAACGGTAAAGTGCTTGCCTGCTACCTTGGGTATGAATTTATCGACGCCGCCGAAGTTATCCATTTCAGCGACAACGGCCAGTTTGATGCCGCACTTACCGATGTGGCTATGAAAGAGCGCCTAAACGGCGTGGAACGTGCCGTTATACCCGGCTTTTACGGCATTATGCCTAATGATACTATCAAGACATTCTCGCGCGGCGGTTCGGATATAACAGGCTCTATCGTGGCGGCTGCCGTTTCCGCTGACCTGTATGAAAACTGGACTGACGTTTCGGGCTTCCTTATAGCCGATCCGAGGATAATAAACAACCCCGCACCTATCAGGACTATCACCTATAAGGAGTTAAGAGAGCTTTCCTACATGGGCGCTACCGTTCTGCATGAGGACGCTATCTTCCCGGTAAGAAAGGTCGGTATCCCGATAAACATCAAAAACACCAACAAGCCCGAAGATCCCGGCACTATGATAGTTGAAAGCACTTCACAGAAGCCCGAATACACGATAACAGGCATTGCGGGCAAAAAGGGCTTTACGGTAATCAATATAGAAAAAGAGCTTATGAACGCAGAACTCGGCTTCGGCAGAAAGGTACTTGAAGTATTTGAGAAAAACGGCATCAATTTTGAACATATGCCGTCAGGTATAGACACTATGTCAGTTATCGTTTCGCAGGCTGAATTTGAGCCAAAGGAACAGGAAGTGCTTGCGGGGCTTCACAGGAATGTAAAGCCTGATGTTATTGATATAGAAACCGACCTTGCGCTTATCGCTGTAGTGGGCAGGGCTATGAAGTCCAACCGCGGTACTGCGGGCAGGATATTCGCTTCCCTTGCACATTCAAATGTAAACGTCAAGATGATAGACCAGGGTTCAAGTGAGCTAAACATCATAATCGGTGTTTCCGAAGCTGAATTTGCACCCGCATTAAAGGCGATATACGACATATTTGTAACAGCAAAGCTTTGATAATACACAAAAAGCACCCTGCGGGGTGCTTTTTTATATGAAAACCGCCCCGTGGGTTTAAGCGCAGGCGCTGAGATAATATGCTATAATTATTGTATCGCCTTGCGGCGACGGAATTAAAATACAGTTTTGGGTAATATGCATATGCGAAGGAGTTTGGGGGCGACCGCAAAGTCCCCAATAAGCCGCCGCAAGGCGGCTTAAACCTTTCCCTGCGAATAACGTAAATAATAAGTAAGGCTGGGTATTTGCTGCCTGCGGCAGCATTGGGGGGCTTTGCCTGTCTACGCAGTAGACAAGTGCCCCCCAAACCCCCTTCGCAAATGCATTTTACACAATAATTATTCACTATTCATTATACAAAATACAATGCCCCAAAGCACTTTGAAATGCTTCGGGGCATTGCTTCTATATTGATACAAGCCGTATCATATTTTTTAATTGCCTTCGTTAAAGGTAAACTGTATTTCAAGAGTGTCTATGACATCTGTGCTCTTGAAGGACATAGGTGTCGGGGTGGCGTTGTCTGTAGCGCCCCTTGCATCTGCGGGAACGTCGGATACATAAGCATTGTAGAGGTTTACCCTTGTGCAGTGCTTATCATCTGATGATGTATAGTAGCCCGAACCGAGCTCATATTCCTTGCCGTTTACAAGCACCTTGTTGATAGTGACTGTACAGCCGGGGAAAAGATCTTCACCGTTTGAGATACCGAGTGCAGAGAACGCTATACCCTTTGCACTTCCGCATTCTGTAAAGTCAAGGGAAACACTGTAATCGCCTGCACCTGTAATCTCGACATTTGTCGCTTTAAGACCTGCCGTCTTGTTTGTAGGATCATAGCTGTCGCCTACGCTGTAGGTCTTGCTGTAATCCTTGCTCTGATACATGATCCATGCTATAGCCTTGTTATCGTCGGGCATTATAGTGCCTTCCTCAACAAGCTGATTTGCGGCATCTTCTGCTATTTTGTCAAGTGTTGCCTGTGCGTCCTTCTTAACGTCGTCAAGCGACTTGTCCTTTTCGTTTGCATAGGACTTATCAAGGAACAGCTTAGCCATATCCTCGTTTACTATCTTACCCTCACGGCGCTGATAAAGGTTGTTGCAGTCCCAGAGCATCGGGCAGTAGCCGTAAAGGTCACAGTTTGCAAGGAAGTTTGTATAGAACTTATCAGTATCCTGCTTAGGTTCGGACGAGTTTGTAAGTACGGCATACTCACCTATCACAACGCCGTAGCCCTCGTCGGTGAAGCGTGTAAGGCTCTGAAGAAGTGTGTTCTGTTCTTCGATATCCTTGCCGCTGCCCCAGCTGTTGACACCGTTCGTGCCGCAGTAATCCCACGGGGTGTAGTAGTGTACAGAAACAAGAAGCTTATCCTTGGCGGTGTCAGAAGGCATCTGGAATTTTTCCTTGACTGTCATTGCAATATCGGTATTATAGCCGGCAATAAGCAGAAACCTCTTATCGTTATTGCCGCCGCTCTTACGGATAAGGTCAACGAAAGTCTGGTTTATCTTATTTGTCATTTCATAGCACTTATTGATACTCAGACCGCCCTTGACGCCGTCTATCTCGTCATTGAGCCTGTCGCCGAGTTCCTCGTTTGCAGACTCAAATATGACCTTATCGGAATAATCCTTGAACCTGTCGGCTATCTGTGTCCACATGGCTTCGTACATATCCCATGCGGCAGAGGAAATGCTCTCGTCCTTCTGACCGAAGCGCCCCCACCAGCCGCCGTCCCAGTGGTCATTGATGATAACGTACATATCGGCGTTCAAAGCGTAGTTTACTATCTCCTCTACCCTGTCAAGGTAAGCTGAGTCTATTTCATAGTTGCCGTCCTCGTAGTAGGACATAGCGTTTGTCCATGCCACGGGCACTCTGAGCGAATCAAAGCCTGCCGCCTTCATTCCGTCGACCATTTCCTGTGTGGTTATCGGCTGCCCCCACGAAGTTTCACTTTCATCGGGGTAGATATCCTCCTTACCGTAGTAATGGGTGTAGGCTTCCATAGTATTGCCGAGGTTAATGCCGTTGCCCATAAGTCTTTGAAGTTCTAAGCTTGTAAGCGATTCGTTTACAGAGCCGTCGTCATTTGACTGGACGTTTGAAGCGGTCGTTGAAGAAGCATCAGCGCTGTTGTCAGCCTTTGAACCCTCCCCGCCCGACTGCGAAGAACCGCCCGACGAACTTTCCGACGTGCTGCTGCTTTCATCGCCGCACGAAGCCAGCGCCGTCAGCGCCATAACTGATGACAAAAGAAATGCGATTGCTTTTTTGGGTTTGATCTTTACCATTTTTATATCCTCCTGCAAAAATTCAATGCACAATGCAAAATGCAAAATGCAATATTATTAATCAAAACTATAAGACAGGCTATTTCAAATGGGGGCAACGCCCCCCAAGCCCGCCTGTGCGCACCCACTCGGGACTCGGATGACTTTTGGCGAATGTTTACTCGCTTTGCTCATAAATTTCACCAAAGAGTCCCTCGGGGTGCTTGCTGGTCTACTTTACAAGACTTTGGTTAAACCAGCAAAGTTTTAGGGTTTTTCGATACTTTCAGATAACACCCTGCCTTAACCATACCCTTATCCGGCGAGCGCTTAGCGAGCCGCGAAAAAACCTACGCATACCACAGCGTAATTGAGCCCCGAGGGCAAAAGGGTAAAGGGGAAGGGGGAGCCCGAGGGGGGAACACCATAAGGGGAAAGTCCCGATGGGGCGGCGTAAGCGGGTTCCTGTCCCCTTTTGGGGTTCCCCCCTCGGAACGTTGGGACAGGCACGCCGTATGATTTTGAGGATAAAGTTCGGGTATAACTTTTTAATGTTATCCCTCAAAGTCACGCAAACTTCGGCTTCGCCTTGTTTATCGCACCTTACGGTGCGAACCGTTCCAAAAGACGTTCGCTGCGCTCACTGTTTTGGAACGGGGGCGGCGAAATCTATCCGTTCCCCGAGGTTTTGGTTATCTCGCTTCTGCGCTTCGGGATTATCTTATTTCGCCGCCGTTGTCGGGCTTCGCCCGAGTGGGACTTTGTCCCACACCCTACAAGGGCGCTGCCCTTGACCTGCCGGGGCTCTGCCCCCGTCCCCGTTGGGGCTCTGCCCCAAACCCCGCAAGCCCTTTTTTGAGGAAAAAGGGCTTGATCCCAAAAACCTTTTTAATTATTCACAGCTAATACGTAATTCTACTTCATTATTACAAAGCTTTCAAACTCAAACAGCTGTTTTTCATCAAAGTACGGGGCTGTCCAGCCCTCGGTTTCATGTGTCACCCTGAAAAACAAGGCGTGCCTGCCTGTTACAGCCTTTATCTTCCCCTTATACACTCCGTCCGAAAGCCCGACTCTTACCTCGCCTATCACTTCGCCGTTTTCATAGTCGTCAAGTATCACGTCTACCCTTGAATGACACCCCTGCCCGCGCACTTTAAGTGCACAGGTATATCTGACAGATGAAAAATCATCACCGAAATCAAAATACTTAAAGCCTATCACAGCGCCCTTCTTTATATTCACAACAGGTCTGTCAAATATATCAAGCTCTGTTACAAAACAACCGCCTTTAAGCACACAGGCTATCTCTGCGGGGGTGGGTTTATACGGATCAAGCGATTTGTCAAACCCAAGCGATGTCATCTCTACAGGCGGGACAGTGCCGTCGGGAAGGATCTCTACAGGCTCAACACAAGCCCTGCGTGACATGATAGTGTTATTTGTCATTTTATGATAGAAAATATACCACTGCCCGTTTACCTGCATTAACGAGCCGTGATTATTACCGCCCGGGTAATCGACTGAATTGTCAACGATATAGCCCTTATACTCAAACGGTCCTTTCGGGCTGTCGGATATCGCATAGGCAAGGCGTGAGCCTTTTCTCGGTGAATAGATAAGGTAATACCTGCCGTTTATCTTTCTCGGCGAACTTGCTTCAAAAAAGCGCCTGTCCTCGGGAACATCATCACTGTCAGGAATAACGGGGCGCATATGCGAACCCCCGATTATCTCATACATATTCACGGGATTTATTTCGTTGAAATTGCTTTCGGTAAAACCGTAATAGATATAGACCTTACCGTCATCATCAACAAGCACGCCTGCGTCATTAAAGATACCGTCGTCGCCTGCATCATTTTCGCTGTATTTGTAGCGTGATAGCAGCTTAAACGGTCCTTCCGGCTTATCCGCAACGCCGACACAACCTTTAGAACCGACTATATAGGCATACAGATAATACTTACCGTCCTTTTCAACAACGTCGGGGGCATACAGTTCACTTTGCGTCCACTCCTTTGTGTCCGACGGGCGGTCATCAGCATCACGGGTAGAGAAGCTGACACCCGAGCATTTAAAGTTACTCAGATCATCAACATCAGCGTACCATACTTTCAGCTTATGATCACAAAACGCATCACAAGCCACTCTGTCGTGAGAGCCGTAGAGGTAAAGCCTGTCACCGAACACCCTCGGCTCGGCATCAGGTATATACTCCCACAGCGGCAGAATAGGATTTGGCATATCATTCACTCCTTATCTTAAATGGGGGGCACGCCCCCCCTTGCGCGCAGAGTTTTACGGTTTTGCGAAGCAAAATCGACGGCAGTGCCGGCGAAGTAAAACTCCCCGCCTGAGCCGCAGGCTCAGTCAGGCCTCGGGGTGCTTGCTGGTTTGCTTTACAAGGCTTTGGTTACACCCGCAGAGTTTTAGGGTTTTGCGAAGTTCTCTCCCCCTCCCCTCGGGGAGGGGGCTGGGGTGGGGCAAGTCGGCGCAGCCGACAACTATTCACTATTCATTCTTCACTTTTCACTATTCACTAAAATGCGGACTCTTGCCTCCCCTGAAAGGGGAGGTGCCCCGAAGGGCGGAGGGGTTGCCTCCCCCTCGAAAGCCGCAGGCGGTGGTGGAGGGGTTTATCGCACCTTACGGTGCGAACCGTTCCAATATACGTTCGCTGCGCTCACTGTCTTGGAACGGGGGCGGCGAAATCAATCCGTTTCCCGAATTTTATGTTAATCTGACTTGTGCGCTTCGGGATTATCTTATTTCGCCGCCTTGTCGGGCTTCGCCCGATTGGGGCTCTGCCCCAAACCCTGCTGATTCTTACTTCTCCCTGCGGTATTCCGTCGGTGTCTTACCTGTTTTATTTCTGAACTGCCGCATAAAACTGTAACTGCTCTTATATCCGCATCTGTGCGATATCTCCTCAACGCTCAGACTTGTTCCTGTAAGCAGTCTTCTTGCCCTTTCAAGCCGTGACGCTATTATATCACCTATCGGGCTTACACCGAACATCTTCTTATAACTATGCTGAAACCCCGAACGTGACATTCCCGCTTCCTTTGCAAGCGTATCTATAGAAAGCTCTGCTTCGGGTACGGAATAGATCTTTGTGCGTATGCCCGTAAGCACACCGGCTTTATCTGTCTGCCCGGAAATCTGTGCCGCTTTGCCCGCTGACACAAGTCTTGCTGTCTTTAACAGCAGGCAGTCAAGAAGTGCTTTTTCAAGTTCGTGAGAGTATTCTTCCGCAGAAAAATGCTCGTAAGTAAGCATTCTGAATATCTGTGACAACTCTCCTATCCCCGTAAGTGCATACGGCGTATCAAGCGGCAGGCCGAGCGCTTCAAAGCGGGATATATCATTATCGTCATATTCAAAGTAAAACCAGTCGTCGATATACTTATCACTTTTTGCCCTGTACTTTATCGGTGTATCACGCAGAAATATAACAAACGAGCCTTTATCGACATCAATATCCATACCGTCAACAGTAAAACAGGCATCAGACTTGATAAGCAGGAACAGCCCCGCCCCTGCCCCAGACGGTCTGTCCATAACAAATTCGGGGCCATGGATATGTTCATAGCCGATTGAACCAATTTTCACATCAATGACCGCCTTTCTATCTCAAATGGGGGGCACGCCCCCCAAGCCCCCTCTGCGCGCAGAGTTTTACGGTTTCGCGAAGTTCTCTCCCCCTCCCCTCGGGGAGGTGGCAGGGGCACGTCAAGTCGGCGCAGCCGACAACTATTCACTATTCATTCTTCACTTTTCACTATTCACTAAATCCAATCAGCAACAGGTGACAGCAAATGAAAACGTGGACGGTAATATCCCTCAAATGCAGACTCTTGCCTCCCCTGAAAGGGGAGGTGCCCCGAAGGGGCGGAGGGGTTGCCTCCCCCTCGAAAGCCGCAGGCGGTGGCGGAGGGGGTTATCGCACCTAACGGTGCGAACCGTTCCAAAATACGTTCGCTGCGCTCACTGTTTTGGAACGGGGGCGGCGAAATCAATCCATTCCCCGAATTTTATGTTAATCTGACTTGTGCGCTTCGGGATTATCTTATTTCGCCGCCTTGTCGGGCTTCGCCCGATTGGGGCTCTGCCCCAAACCCTGCT
>CACZFN010000023.1 GCA_902780505.1 uncultured Ruminococcus sp.
CCGCTTTGCGGACGGATTTTTAAAATTTATCGCCAAAGGCGATACCGCCGTTTTTATTTCTTATTTATTCTTTCTTCTTTTTTCTTTTAGCAGGCGCGGTCATTTATAACGCAAAGACACTTCTGCCGAGATATCAGCAGAAGTGTCGGATATAAAACTTCTTTATTGCGCCTGCGCTTATGCCCGCCTTTAATTATTCTCTCACGCCATTGCCGATTTCATTTTGTTTTTACATTCGTACATTCTTAGATCCGCCACGCGCTCGGCTTCCTCGGGATCGTGGCTGCCTGCTTCATATTCGGCAGTGCCGTATGCTATTTCAAGCCGCCTGTCACCGTCAACGGTTTCGTTGTATTCCTTTTGCAGCTCGTTAAAGCGCCTGATCCCTCTGTCAAGTATCTCTGCGCAATTATCCCCGCTTATCACCACAAGGAATTCATCGCCGCCCATTCTGAACACCCGCTGACCTTCAAAGCTTTCCAGAAGTATCTCAGCCGCCGCCGAGATATGGCTGTCGCCTGCCGCATGGCCGTAGGTATCATTAATAGCTTTAAGGCCGTTTATATCAAGCTGAATGAATATATACTGCCCGCTGTCCTCATGCTTTATGCGTTCTTCAAGTTCTTCAAGTGCGTTCCTGTTATAAAGCCCTGTAAGGCCGTCAGTATGGGCAAGCTTTTCCATTACCTCAAGCTCCATACCGCGCCTTGTAAGGTCAAACAGCTGCTGAAGTTCATATACCGCAAACACAAGTATGAACACCGTAAGCCCCATTCTTGAAAACTTGGCTGTATCCTGGCTGCCGACCGCATAGTACCTTACAAGGTCTATGATACCGCCTGCAAACATCACAAGGAATGCGAATACAAGCTTTTTGTTAGGCATACGCCTTGAATGCCTGATGTTTTTTGCAAGCAGATATATCACCGCGGCAACGCCGATAACTATAACGCCGTGTGTCAGGAAAAGAATATCATGATAATCCACCGCACCGATAAGAACTGCTGTAAAAGTGAACAGGAAATTTGCAAGCGCAAGCGCAAGTGCCGCAAGAAAGACCTTACTCCCGAACGACTTTGTAAACGCCGCAATAAATGTAAGCACAGGCACAGGCAGAAGTATAAGTGCAGTATATTCAAGCACCCTTACAAACGACGGATTATCGCCGAACGACTGCGCCACCATTGAGCCGGAACTTGTCCATATACCCATTATTATGGCAAATGCCCCGAGGGAGGTGGATTCCACCCTGTGTGTATGATCCCTGTCAAAAACAATACCGAACATCACAAGGAACACACCGAATATTATGATTATGGCACTGACAAGGAATTTATACAGGTTTTTGCTTAAAATATCGTATTCATAGTAACGCGCATTCTGAAGCTTCATCTGTCTGAAACACGTCCAGTTGGTTTTCACAAGGGCTTTATATTCTATTCTGAGTTCTGCCGTGTTTTCAAAAAACGGTATATTTACATAATGTATAGCGTCGCCGTAATACTTGCCCTCTATACTCGAAAGCTTAGGATCAAATCTATATATCAGATCATCATCAAGATAGACCTTGAATATCAGGTTGCTCGTCTGAAAGCAAAGGCTTGCCCCGGACGCTTCATTGGCAGTCAGAAGCCTTTGTATACTTACTGTTTCCTCGCTCTTTTTTATGTCAAGCAGATCGGCATTCTTACCCGTCTGTGTATTCTCCCACCCTGCAGAGAGGTCATAATCCCTTACATTGGTATTCCCGTCGGGCATATGGTATGAAAAAGCGACAATGATAAACGTCACAGCAAATATCATAACAAAGGCATTAAGCCATGATAACGCTTTTTTCACAAACATACCCCCTTTTTACAATTATCTAATTGCCCATAAATGCAGTGATTACTGCCTGAGCACGTATCTGCACCGGCATAAAGAACAATGAATGAACATATTCATTATAACATATTATTTACAATTTGTAAATAGATTTTTGGCAAATTACTTAAAAAATTTGTAAAAAACTGTATCGGCATAAAAAAACCGCAGGCTGTTTTTTACGGCCTGCGGCAAAAAAATGGAGCGGATTACGAGGCTCGAACTCGCTACCTCCACCTTGGCAAGGTGGCGCTCTACCAGATGAGCTAAATCCGCTTGATTTATATTAAAGAGGCAAGGAGCATTATGCTTGCTCCTCACTTCTGTTGTGGTGCTTCCGGACGGAATCGAACCATCGACACGGGGATTTTCAGTCCCCTGCTCTACCTACTGAGCTACAGAAGCATCTGGCGACCGGAATGGGGCTCGAACCCACGACCTCCAGCGTGACAGGCTGGCGTTCTAACCAACTGAACTACCCGGCCAAACGAACAGCCTACGCTTATCCGTTAAAAAAATCCCTATAAAAAGGGATTTTGGTGGAAACTATAGGGCTCGAACCTATGACCCTCTGCTTGTAAGGCAGATGCTCTCCCAGCTGAGCTAAGCTTCCATAAGGCTTGTGTTACTTGCGTTTCACAACATAAAATATTATACAACCATTCAGCCGATTTGTCAAGGGGTTTTTGAAAGTTTTTTGAGATTTGGCAAATTTAATAAAAGTTTTTGCGATGATTTATATAAAATATCCAAGTTGTTAAAAAGTGCCTTAAAAATATGCACATTATTATAATAATGTCAACACAAAAATGCATTGCAAAAGCTGTGGGTTTATGGTATAATGAATGCAAACGCATTCATTATAATTTATTATAATGCCCTTGCAGATCCGCAGATCAGAGATCTGCTCCCTGCATATCGGGCAATTATATATTTTAATCAGTATTATAAACACCGCGGGTGAAGGTATCTTATGAAAAAGTTTATCGCTGTTATTATATCGTGTGCGTGCTGTGCCGCATTTATCTCCTGTGACGGTAAGGATTCAAGTGAAGATGAAAACCTTTGGCTCGGCAACGACGGTCCTATAGTCGGAAGAATACTGATAGAAACCGATCACTACCTCGGTGCAGGGGTAGTGACAGGAACTGCAAAGTATGATGTTTATCGGACAGACATCAGAGCCGGAGATGACGTGATCTTAGACTTTTCTTCATATATGCAGATACTTGATTTCAGAGAGGGCGAGCGTATATACGGTGATGATTTTATAGACTTAACTCCACGTATTCTTGCCGATAACGGGATATATACGACTGACGAGGATTATATCGAAAAATCCAGGAAATTTATAAAAGATAACTCTCTCGTCAGCACTATCACAGAAACGGCAAAGGGTGATGTTGTTAAAGCTGAGTTCTATGCGGATAATGAAGGGCTTTATAAAAACAATGACGGGAAATATGTTATAGTGTCATCACACGTTGAAATGCATTATAAAGATAATAAGGAGACTTAAACAATTTAAAAATAATTTAGCTCTCAATAGTGAATATATAATTCAAAACGAATGTAACAAATGGCTTGATGCAATGTATGGTCTGTTTAAAACAAACAATCACAATAAAATATTTAATAAATGGAGGTAATAAAAAATGAAAAACATTCCCGTTATCAAATTAGGCATGGTGGCAGTTTCAAGGGACTGCTTCCCTATGTCCTTATCCGAATCAAGGAGAAAGGTCTGTTGTGAAAAATACCGCGCTAAATACGGCGAGATATTTGAAGCACAGACAGTAGTTGAAAACGAACTTGATATGAAAAAAGCACTTAAAGAAGTAAACGACGCCGGCTGCAATGCCCTTGTTGTGTACCTTGGCAACTTCGGCCCCGAAACGAGTGAAACACTTCTTGCAAAATACTTTGACGGCCCTGTTATGTTCGCAGCTGCCGCCGAGGACAGGTGCGGCCCGTCGCTTTGCGATTCAAGGGGCGACGCTTACTGCGGTATGCTAAATGCAAGCTATAACCTGGCACTGCGCGGTATTAAAGCATATATCCCCGAATACCCGGTCGGCACGGCCGAGCAGGTGGCTGATATGATAGCTGAGTTTGTCCCCGTTGCAAGGGCGGTAATAGGACTCAGGCGGCTTAAAATAATAACCTTCGGCCCGCGCCCGCAGGACTTCCTTGCCTGCAATGCACCGATAAAGCAGCTTTACAATTTAGGTGTTGAGATAGAGGAAAATTCCGAGCTTGACCTCTTTGAAGCCTACAATAAGCATAAGGACGACGCCCGTATCCCTGACGTTATAAAGGATATGGAAAGCGAACTCGGCGAGGGCAACAAAATGGCAGGTATACTGCCCAAACTTGCACAGTACGAACTAACACTCCTTGACTGGATAGATGCACATAAGGGCGAACGTGAATTCGTTGCTATGGCAAACAAGTGCTGGCCTGCATTCCAGACACAGTTCGGCTTTGTTCCGTGCTACGTAAACAGCCGCCTTACCGCAAAGGGAATACCGGTCGCGTGCGAAGTTGATATCTACGGTGCACTCAGCGAATACATAGGCACCTGCGTAACGGAAGATGCCGTGACGCTTCTTGACATCAACAACACTGTCCCCGACGATATCTATGAAGAAGATATCAAGGGAAAATTCCCCTATACACAAAAGGATACATTTATGGGCTTCCACTGCGGCAATACAGCTTCCTGCAAGGTAAGAAACGCTGAAATGAAGTATCAGCTTATCATGCACCGCGGCCTTGAGCCTGATGTTGAACCCGATATAACAAGGGGCACACTTGAAGGTGATATCCTTCCGGGAGATATCACATTCTTCAGATTACAGTCAACTGCTGATGCAAAACTCCGTGCTTATGTTGCCGAGGGTGAAGTTCTCCCGGTTGCAACACGTTCTTTCGGCTCTATCGGCATATTTGCGATAAACGAAATGGGCAGGTTCTACAGGCACGTTCTTATTGAGGACAACTACCCCCACCACGGTGCAGTTGCCTTCGCACACGCAGGAAAGGCTGTTTTCAGCGTGCTTAAATACTTAGGCGTTGAAAAGGTGAACTTCAATCAGCCTAAGGGTATGCTCTACCCGTCCGAAAACCCATTTGAAAAGTGATCGAAACCACAAAAACACCCGCCGCAGGCAATAAGCGCAGGCGCAATATAGAAGTTTTATATCCGACACTTCTGCTGATATCTCGGCAGAAGTGCCTTCTTGTTACTTGAGTTTAGCGCCTGCTAAAATAAAAAAGAAGAAAGAATAAATAAGAAATAAAAACGACGGTATCGCCTTCGGCGATAAATTATTAAAATTCGTCCGCAAAGCGGACACCTTGTTTATTCTTTATTCTTTCTTCTTTATTATTTATTCTTTTAGCAGCAGCGAACACAAAGCATAAATCTTAAAAAGCATCTATATCGCTGCTGCGCTTATCCCCGGCGGGCTTTTTTATACTATCAGCTTATCATTTATTATCTTTCCAAGCACTGCATCAATGCTGCCGCTTACCTCAAATACACGCACGTTTTTTTCTATCAGATATGCTGCCGCACCTGCACCTATCCTTTCAACAAGCAATGCGTCGCAGTCGGATAACAATTCTATTATCCTGTCAAACCTTGTTACGTCATGTCCGAGGGTATGCTGACACGCTGCCACTGCATCACGGAGTTCCTTATATTCATAACCGCTGTCACTTGTATCATAGATCCTGAAAAACTTAGCGTGCCCGAAATGCTCGTTGACAGTCTGCCCGTCAGAAGTTGCAATAGCTATCCTTGCCATACGGCTCACCCCTTATTTATAGGTGGCAAGGGCGGTGTTGTAGATATCTTCTATGACTCTGAGCCCGCCTGTGTAGCCGACATAGTTTGTGGTAAGCACTATCCTGTAAGGTGTCGGACAGGCTATGGATAAAAAGTCAGCATCGATCTCAGCGGCAAGCTCCTTGTCCCAGCCGCTTCCCATTATAAGTCCCCTGCCCTTGTGCGAAAGCCCTCTTATAACATCCTGCATTGCACCTGCATCGGGATCAAAATAAACAGGTATCTCACGCTTGTCAGAAGTTGCTTTTATGTCAGCTTCTATCTTTTCCTGATATTTAGCGGGAACGTTGTCAACTATAAACTGTTCCTTCGGCACAAGCCCCGTTTCGTGAAGCAGGAACCTTGTAAGCCCCGCAACATACCCCGCGTCATGCAGAATGTGCACATATGACGGCAGGCCGTACCTGAATTCAAGCAGGAATGTCGCTAAGTTGTCAAGCTCCTCATAGTACGCCTTTTCCTCCTCAGCGATAAACGCACGTGCTTTCTTTTCGTCTATCTCTGCACCCTGCGAAAGTGCAAATTCAAGCACGCCGTTCAAAAACCTTGTCGTTTCGTTGGCACCTATCGGAAGGTATCCAAACTGATAATAAGGCTGTGAATACCTTCTTTGCAGGTTTTTCACTATCGGCTCACCGTACCACGGCGAAACAAATACATTGAAGTTTGCCTTCGGTATGCTCTGCCATTCCTTTACCCCGCCCGAATGCGGCCCGAAAAGGATATTCACTTTAAGCCCAAGCCCTGAAAGCAGGCGCTTGTATTCTTTCAGGTTGCCTTTCCAGAACTGATCCTGATACGGAATGGACGCTATAAGGTTTACAAGATTTTTGTCACTCCTTGCTTCGTTATCATCTTCAAAGCGGCTTACATACTGGTCAATTATAGCATTTACCACTGCCGAATGTGACACATAGTTATTTGACTTGAATCCGGGCGTTTCAACGTGAACTATCGGCCTGTCTTCCTCGTATAAAAATTCATCAGTGATACTTGCGACATCATCACCTACAATGCCCGCAGTACAGCCTGTGACTACTACCTGCAAGTCAGTATCAAGCACCTTGTAGGTGTTTCTGATTATATTCCTCAGCCTGTCTGTGCCGCCGAAAACGACCTCACGCTCACTGAAATTGGTACATGGCGCCGTTTCGCCGCCCGCATAGCCCGCCGAACGTTCAAAGAAGCCCTTTATCATGACACCGCACCCCGGGCCTGAATGAAGTATCGGCACAGCCCTCGGTATCGCCACCACAGTCTGCAATGCGCCGATAGCGCAGGTGTAGCGTTCCTGTTCTATTAATCCTGCCATATCTGTATCTCCTTTACTTGCCTAAGAATGTATAAGGCTCCTGCTCAAGCCACCATTTTGTATAAGGGTTGGTCGAATGTTTTGAAAGGTTTTTTACAAACTCGTCGTTTTCAATGGTTTCAAGTATCCTCTCACCGTATGCAACAAGCCCTTCATAACCCATTCCGAAGTGCTCGTCACCTATAAGAAGCGAAGGTATGCCGAGCTTTGCACCCCAGAGTGTCATTCCGCCGTGGCGTGCAAGCAGTATGTCGGGCTTTATACGGTTTAACACATTCACAAGTTCAAATTCCTGCTTGTTGCACACGTTGTAGTTGGGAACATCTCCGTAATCCTCGACCGTATGTTTAAGCGTGTCGGCGCGTTCGTCACCGTTGTCATATTCGGGATCGTGGTGGAATATCGCTGCGCCCTGCGGTTCCATACCAAGCTCTTTTAACAATGCAAGCAGTGAATGCCCGTGTGATGCGCCTGCGGTGACATATGCAGTCCTGCCTTTAAGCTTCTCACGAAGTGCTTCTATCTTAGGAAGGTATTCCTTTTTCTTTCGTGCAAGGAATCTTTCGACTTCCTCCTCTTTGTGGATATGCTGACCGAGTTCCCTGAACCAGCGGTCTGTCTGCGCTATGCCGTATGGGGGCGAGTTCCTTATCTCAGGTACACCGAACCCCTGTTCAAGTGCCGCACCGAGGTATGAACCAAGCGTCGAGCAGGCCTGAACGGTAAGCGCCGCTTCTGATGAATAGCTTAAACTGTCAACAGTTGCAAACGGGGTAATATAGTTAGGCTCATAGCCGAATTCACCGAACCATTCCCTGAAAATATCACTTCCCCAGAAGTTTATCACATTTATGATATTGCGCTTTTGCCTTGCGGGTTTTATTATCTTTCTTGCAATGCCGTGATAGCCCGCATCAAAGCCGGACGTCCACATCTTTGAACGGAACCCTTCGCAGAATACCGCCACAACAGGTATGCCGAGCTCTCTCTGTGCGGCATTGGTTATGCTTTCTATATCATCACCTATAATGCCCGCCGCACAGGTGGTAATAACAAATATCGCACTCGGTTTTGCCCGCTTATGTACTTCACGTATAGCCGCTTCAAGCTTTTTGCCGCCGCCGTATATCGTGTCCTTTTCTTCAAGGTTTGTCGAAAAGATCTTTCTCTGTGTAGGGTGTTCAAGCTGTCTTAAATACGCATTTACCCTGTATGTGAACGCAAACTCGTGCAGGCAGGTAGAACACCCGACAGGCCCGTGTGAGATAATTGCGGCATCCTGAATAAGCGTCAGCGTACAAGCCGCATTTGAAGTGCCGCACCCAAGGCACTGTGAAAACGAACGGTTTTTGTCCTTCAGCTTGCCGCCGCAGCCCGAACAGGCTGAAACAAGTTCCTTCGCTGTACCCTGAAACCCCGTTATCGAGCCGAGTCTTATCTCCCTTATCTCGACCTCGGGGATCTGTAGATTTACTTTACCCATATGTTTTCTCCTTATATCCTGTAGTCGTCTTTAAGATCGTCCATAAGCCCGTATTCGACGAGTATCTCCTCAAGCCTTTCCTGTGTCATGGGCTTTGGAATGACGAACATATCATTTTGCTCTATCTTCTCGGCAAGTGTGCGGTATTCATCAGCCTGCCTTGACTTAGGGAAGTGTTCGATAACAGTCTTTTTTCTTATCTCAGCCCTCTGAACATCGTTGTCACGGGGAACAAAGTGGATCATCTGCGTGCCGAGTTCCTTTGCAAACGCCCTTACAAGCTCTGCCTCACGGTCAACGTTTCGTGAATTGCATATGATCCCTCCGAGCCTTACGCCGCCCTGTCTTGCATATCTTGCAATACCCTTTGAAATGTTGTTCGCAGCATAAAGCGCCATCATCTCGCCTGATGCCACAATGTATATCTCCTTTGCCTTGCCCTCTCTTATAGGCATTGCAAAGCCGCCGCAGACAACGTCGCCGAGAACATCATAGAATACATAATCAAGTTCCTCGGTATATGCGCCAAGCCTTTCAAGCAGTCCTATAGACGTTATTATCCCTCGGCCTGCACAGCCCACACCCGGTTCAGGGCCGCCTGATTCAACGCACTTTGTGCCCATAAAGCCCTCTTTGAGGATAGCATCAAGTTCGATATCGTCCTCGCCCTGATCTCTCAGCGTATCAAGTACGGTTTTCTGGTGAAGCCCGCCGAGCAGCAGTCTTGTCGAATCCGCCTTTGGATCACACCCTACCACCATTACGTGATTGCCGCGCTCTACAAGCCCCGCAGTAAGGTTCTGTGTAGTTGTCGATTTGCCTATACCGCCCTTGCCGTATATAGCTATCTGTCTTAATTCCTTTGCCATTTTCTTAACCTCTTTCTGTGTGTTTATTTATCAACCGTGTGAAAACGTGCTCTCTCTTGAAAGCCTTTTCAGGTCTATATATATCTGCTGTGAATAATCTGCCCCTCCGGGGATACCGACTGCATCAGCCCTGCACCTCTGGCAGTGACGGAACACGTCGATATAGCGTGATGCTTTAAGTATTGCCCTTTCTATCTCGTAGCAGGTCGGCTCCCGGCAGTCTTTGAGCCTGTGCTGCGGTATCAGCGGGATAATATTGTATATGCTCGCCCCCGCTTCCGCCACTGTCATTGCTATCTTTTCGATATGCTCTGTGTTTATATCGGGTACAAGCACTGTGTTCACCTTTACAGTAAGCCCTGCGTCGCTGACTTTTTTAATGCCCTCTATCTGCTGTGATATCAGTATCTCTGCGGCTTCTGTCCCGGTGTAATGCTTCCCGTGCCAGTATATGCCCGCATTCAGTTTTGCTTCTATTTCAGGATCTACCGCATTTACCGTGACGGTAAGCGAATCTATCCCGACATCAATGACCTCCTGTGCCTTTTCACTGAGCAGCAAACCGTTTGTGCTCATGCATTTCACAAGGTCAGGAAATCTTTCTTTTATAAGCCTGAATGTTTCAAGCGCATACGGGCTTGCAAGTGTGTCCCCGGGGCCAGCAATGCCCGCTACGTGTATCTCGGGACAGACTTTAAGCGCACGCTCAATAACATCTATCGCCTCCTGCGGCTTTATCACCGTTGCCGCAACTCCCGGGCGCTGCTCATGTGCGTTGATACTCCTTTCGCAGAAGTTGCATTCTATATTGCACCCGGGGCTTATTGGCAGATGTATCCGCCCGTTGTTGCTTTTCGCGCCCCTTGCAAAACACGGGTGCTTTGTTGTCAGTTCTTCGTATGATATTGCCATTTGTCCACCTCCCATGTTCTGTCCTCAAGCAGCAGACAGAGTGCCTGTTCTATTTCAAGCGGTATCTGATAAAGCGCTGTGCCCTTCTGTCTGATAAAAGCGGCTGCGCCCTGCCCCGCCCTTTGTGCAACAATAGCACTGACATCACCAATCACATTCATAACCGCTTCAAAGCCCGCAGCTTCGTGTGTCCCGCCCTTGCATGGCGGCGGCACATCTCTTGCTTCAAGAAAGCTGTAATCCTCGTTTTCTGTATCAAGGCTGTAGATATAAAACTTTCCTGCACGCCCGAAGTGCTCGTTTACCTGCACACCGTCATTGCTTGCAAATGCTATTTTGTAGGTCATATGCATCTTTCCTTTAAAATAAACCTGTGCTGAAATATCTGTCGCCCCTGTCAGGGAACACAACAACGATATTTCCGCGCTCTGTCTTCCTTGAAAGCTTCAGCGCCGCAGCCATAGCCGCCCCTGATGACGAACCGACTATTATGCCCTCCTTTGCGGCAAGCTCTCTTACCGTTGCAAAGGCTTCTTCGTCTGTCACCTTTACGACCGTATCAACAAGCTTTATGTCCATAGTATCGGGAATAAAATCATTGCCGATACCCTCGATATTATAGTCAAAGTGCTCTCCCCCGCCTATCGTGGAGCCTTCGGGATCTGCAAGCACGCCTTTGATGTCGGGGTTTTGCTCTTTGAGGTACCTTACTATCCCCGTGTAAGTTCCGCCGCTTCCCGCACCTGCAACAAGGTGTGTGATCTTCTCTCCCATATCCTCCCATATCTCTTTGCCTGTGGTTTCATAATGGGCAAGCGGGTTTGCGGGGTTTTCAAACTGGTCAAGGGATATAGCACCCTCTATCTGAGCTTTGAGTTCTTCAGCCTTTCTGACAGCGCCGAGCATACCCTCCTCTCTCGGGGTGTTTATTATCTCCGCCCCGAGCGCACGCATAAGCGCCTGCTTCTCCCGGGAGAATTTCGTAGGTACGGTAAATATCACTCTGTACCCTTTGCCAAGTGCCGCAAAGGCTATGCCAAGCCCTGTATTGCCTGCTGTAGCTTCGATTATCGTGCCGCCTGGTTTAAGCTTTCCCTCACGTTCGGCGGCGGCTATCATATATTCGCCTATCCTGTCTTTGACAGAACCGGAGGGATTGTACATTTCAAGTTTAGCATAAATATTTACGTCGGGGGAACCCCCCATATTGTTTATCCTTACTATCGGTGTATTGCCGATAAGCTTATGCATAGATGTGTAAACGCTCATTTTTATCAGACCTCACTTTGTGCTATTGCGTTGTCAAGGTCAGCAAGGATATCGGTTATGTTCTCAATTCCGATCGAAAGCCTTATAAGCCCGTCTGTTATGCCGACCTTTTTTCTTATTTCCTCAGGGATAGATGCGTGTGTCATACTTGACGGGTGACACACAAGCGACTCTACCCCGCCTAAGCTTTCAGCAAGGGTGATAAGCGTAAGGCTTTCAAAGAACTTGTTTATATCATAGTTTTCTTTAAGTTCAAAGGATATCATCACGCCGCCGTTTTTAGCCTGCCGCCTGTTTACCTTATAGCCCCTGTCGGTTTCAAGCCCCGGGTAGTGAACACTCTTTACAGCGGGGTGTGTGCTTAAAAACTTTGCAGCTGTCAGGGCATTCTGTACGTGCCTGTCAAGCCTTACGCCGAGCGTCTTTATACCTCTTATAAGCAGAAAGCTGTCAAACGGTGCAAGCACGCCGCCTGTTGAGTTCTGAATAAAGGCAAGCTTCTGTGCAAGCTCATCGGTGCTTACTACCGCAAGCCCTGCCACAACATCACTGTGCCCGCCTAAGTATTTTGTCGCCGAGTGAACGACAATGTCAGCACCAAGTTCAAGCGGTCTTTGAATATAAGGTGTCATGAACGTATTGTCAACTATCACTAAAAGCCCGTGTCTGTGTGCAATATCTGCCACGGCACGAATATCCGTCACCGTCATAAGCGGGTTTGCGGGGCTTTCTATGAGCACAGCTTTAACATCGTCAGTAATGTCAGCTTCAAAGCTTTCGGGGTTTTCGGTATCTGAAATAGTGTAGTTTATATTAAAATGGTCAAACACCTGATTTAACAGCCTGAACGTGCCGCCGTAAACATTTGATGAAATAAGCACCCTGTCGCCCGAATGCAGCAGCGAAAACACCGCAGTTTCAGCCGCAAGCCCCGAAGCAAACGCAAAGCCCGCACAACCGCCCTCAAGGTCACTTATCAGCGCTTCAAGCGCTTCCCTTGTGGGGTTGCCTGTGCGGGAGTATTCGTACCCGCGCATTTTGCCAAGACCGTCCTGCTTGAATGTCGAGGTCTGGTAAATGGGAATGTTCACAGCCCCCGTTCTTTCGTCTATCGGTATGCCGCCGTGTATAAGTGTTGTTTCTATATTTTTATATACAGCCATTGTTATCAGTTCCTTTCATAGTTTTCCTACAGATTTAGTGTAGTTTTGGTATGTGTATATTCTATCAAATCATAGGGGTTTAGTCAAGATTGTATTGTGATAACGTTGTCAGCTGTGTCGTGATTTTCAGCCCGTTTGCCTGTCCGTCCCGCAAAACAGACCTGTCCTAAGTGAACAGATTATTAAGCGCAGATTAAATCGCTCTGATTTATGATAACGTTGTCAGTGCAAACCCAGCGCAACTCAACAAGTAAGCATTAACTTACCAATACGCTTTTCGGCATTTTTGTGATAACGTTGTCACTCCCCCGCACAGCGTACCGGGCATTTGTGAACGCGTTCTTGTTTATAATAGTCATACCGGAAATGTACTATCCTGCCGGGCTTCCAGAGGTTAGAACGCTTGCGCTTTTGAGAGGTTAAAGGTTAGACAAGGAGTGCCTGCGGCACGATTTTTAAGGCAACACCGCACAAAGATTGCGGTACAGTATACGGTTGCTTAGCTTTGCTAAGCACGCAGATTTTTCGTTAGATTGCCTAAATTTGCCGCAGGAATACTAACGTATTTCAAGGTAAATTTGGGTAATATGACGGAAAATCTGCAAGTAGATGTGCCGCAAAGCCCTCAGGCGGTCTTTGTGTGGTGTTGCCTTAAAACTTTCGTCCGCTATGCGGACTCATTATCTAACTTCTAACCTCTAATTTCTAACCTCTCGGAAAATAATTTTGTAAAAATTGATTTCCGTGCCGGGCTTCAGGCAGGGCTTGACATCTGCTGTAAATGGTGATATAATCTATACTAAACATATATGAATACTTTAATATGGTGGTGATATCATGTCATTAAAAGAGATAGCAAGGCTTACAGGTGTTTCGGTATCAACTGTCGGGCGTATACTCAGTGATCCCTCACGCAAGTGTGCAAACGAGGAAACGCGCAGAAAAGTCCTTGAAGCCGCAAGAGAGATAAACTATATACCCAATGCCGCCGCACGAAGCCTGAAATCAGGCGGGAACCAGCAGGAAAAGATATACAGCATAGATATCCTGCTAACCCGTTTTGCACAGGAAGCCGCTGATCCGTTTTATGATGAACTTCTGATGCTTGCGGAAAAAGAACTCAGAAACAAAGGATGTATAGTTTCAAACGTATGGCATAAAGCCGAGTTTTCGGATGAAAAGGCATCCGATATCGAAATGATCGTCGCTTCACTTTACAAAGACAGGGCAAGGCGTTCAGACGGGCTTATGATAATAGGCAAGTGCACCGCAAAGGCTGTGCGTGTGCTTAAAAAGTATGAAAAGAACATAATCACTATAAGCCGCAACTCCACGAATTATGAAGTTGACGAAGTGCTCTGCGACGGAAGTAAGATAGCATCAGATGCTGTAAGCTATCTTGCAAGGCTCGGGCATACCAAAATAGCATATGTCGGCGACTGCCACAACGAAGCACGTTTCACAGGCTATCAGTCGGCAATGGTGAGGGGGCATCTCTCGCCGGATATCGACTATATTTTTGACACCGCCCCTAACGAAGAAAACGGGCTGCTTGCTTTTGAACATTTCTCAAAGCTTTCCGATCCGCCTACAGGCATATACTGCGCCAATGATATCCTTGCTATAGGTATGCTCAAAGCACTCAGCCGCAGAAGGCAGAGGGGCTACTGCCCTTCCGTCATAAGCTGTGACGATATCGACGAAGCACAGTATACCACACCTATGCTCACAACTATATCCCTGCCCAAAAACGAAATGGTGCGCTTTGCACTTATGCTTCTTCTTGACAGGATAAGCGGCGGGCATAAGATAGTTTCCCGCATTGAGCTTGAAGGCACACTTATAATACGTGAAAGCTGCCGCCCGCTCAGGGATATGTCAGAACCCGAATACTATATATAAGTTTCTTATCACTGGTTATAAGTATTTTTTATATAAAACGCATTTTATGATAGCGTTATCTTATATCGCACCCCCTGCGGCTGTGAATTTATCATAGCATGACGCCTGTAACAGCGCAGTTACGCGGAAAAGCTTTAAGATAACGTTATCATATTTTACATTTGTGCGCCAAAATACGTTCTTCACCCTGCGCTTATTTGCATCATTTTTGCCTTCACGGCTCTGTCTTTTTCGCATTCTGTGCTAACGTTATCAGTTTTGAGTATTGATTTTATTCCCGCCTTACGCTAAACTTAGCATAACGCAAGACGTTAGTACACACGAAAGGAATTGATACAAATGGCAGACTACAGATTTGACACAAAAAAGATAAAGGCAGGCTACAGCCCGCTCGACAACAATCAGGCTATATCCCCGCCGATATACCAGACAGCCGCCTATGATTTCAAAAGCACAGAACACGCACAGAACCTTTTCACCTACAAGGAAGCAGGCTACCTCTATACAAGGGTAGGCAACCCGACGGTAAACTATTTTGCTGAGCGCGTAAAAGCCCTTGACGGCGCAAAGAACGCCGTTGCAGTAGGTTCGGGCATGGCGGCAATATCCTATACGCTTTTAAACCTTGCCGCAAAGGGCGGAACTATACTCGCATCTCCTTATGTTTACGGCGGCACGATAGATGCGTTTGACAGGCTGTTCCCCGAACTTGGCGTGAGCATAAAGATAACCGACGCCGTTTTGGAACCCGAAAGGCTTGAAAAGGAGATAACCGATGATGTAAAGGGCATATTTGTCGAGTCACTTTCAAACCCGAATGCTTATCTGCTTGATATCGACGCTATATCGGAAGCGGCACACCGTCACGGTGTACCTGTTGTAGTTGACAACACTGTAGCCACACCTTACCTTTACAGACCGCTTGAACACGGTGCGGATATAGTTGTGTATTCCGCAACAAAAGGGCTTACAGGCCACGGCAACATTATAGCGGGGCTTATACTTGACAACGGAAATATGTCCTATTATACAAAAGAACGCTACCCGCAGTTTTACGAGCCTGTGGTAATGCTCGGCGGCAAGGCGGCTAAAGATATATTTGCAGATAACTTTTTTATCTTCCGCGCCATACTTGTTTATCTGAACCTCTTAGGTGCGGCACTTTCCCCGCAGGACGCATATCTCGGCATAATAGGGCTTGAAACGCTCTCAGAACGTGTATCAAAGCAGTCAAAAAATGCCGCAGAGATAGCCGCCTACCTTGAAAACTCACCCGCAGTCGAATGGGTAAGACACCCGAGCCTTGACAGCTATAAGTTCAAAGCCCTTGCAAATAAGCACCTTACAAACGGCGGCGGAGGGGTACTGTCGTTCGGGATAAAAGGGACCGCAAAGCAGGAGGAGGATTTCCTCAACAACATCAGGCTTTTCCACTATCACGTAAACCTGGGCGATGCAAGGTCGCTTATAGTTGATTCGCCCAACACCACACATTCAGAGCTTACCGATGAAGAAAAACGCCTTGCCGATATCCCCGCAAACCTTATCCGCATTTCCGCAGGCCTTGAAGATGCAAAAGATCTTATCGAGGATCTCGAACAGGCATTCAAAGCCGCAGGGCTGTTATGATCAAATATCCGGGCCACTGTTTTTACAGTGGCTTTTTTCTTGTGCAAAATCTACGGCAAATCTCGGATTTTGCATTTTTTGAATGTTATTCCTGCATTTTCGGCAGCCTGATAATTCATTTCGGGCAATATCCTTCATAAATATATATGTATTTTATTACCGTGGTGTGTACGTCTGAAATAACACAAAGACACTAAAAGCCGTCAGTTAATAAGTCTTTATGTGAAAAGTGTATGAAAATCGCAAACATTATAGCTTTTCTTTTTATCTGTTTAAAAAACGTTCAGAAAAATATTTTGCAGGATTTGCTTTTTGCTCTTGCATTTTTGTATATACTGTGCTATAATCATTACAATATATTTTCTGAAAGGGTGAAAACTAATGAACGTGCAAAAGGATCAAAACACTCCGACACTCGGCACCTATAAGGGGAACACGCTTTACTCAGAGGCTTTCGAGCATGATGCCTGCGGTATAGGTGCGGTAGTGAACATCAGGGGCGAAAAAACACATAAAACAGTGGAGGACGCTCTTACTATCGTACAGACACTTGAACACCGCGCAGGCAAGGACGCAGAAGGCAAAACAGGTGACGGCGTGGGTATTCTTTTGCAGATATCACATAAATTCTTTTCAAAGGCAGCAAAGAACGAACTCGGCTTTTCGCTCGGCAATGAACGTGATTATGCTGTAGGTATGTTCTTCTTCCCGCAGCGTGAGCTTGACAGGCTTCAGGCAAAGAAGATGTTTGAGCTTATAGCAGAAAAGGACGGGCTTGAAGTCATGGGGTGGAGGAAAGTCCCCTCACGCCCCGAGGTGCTCGGCAGCAAGGCTGTTGAATGTATGCCGTATATCATGCAGTGCTTTATCAGGCGGCCTGAAGGTGTTGAAAAAGGCCTCCCCTTTGACAGGCGCCTTTACGTTGTAAGGAGAGAGTTTGAGCAGTCAAACGAGGATACCTATGTCGTTTCGCTCTCAAGCAGGACTATCGTTTATAAGGGAATGTTCCTTGTCGGTGACCTGCGGCTTTTCTTTGATGACCTGCGTGACAGTGATTATGAATCGGCTATAGCTATGGTGCACTCACGCTTTTCTACCAACACAAACCCCAGCTGGCAGCGTGCCCACCCGAACAGAATGATAGTCCACAACGGCGAGATCAACACGATAAAAGGCAACGCCGATAAAATGCTTGCCCGTGAGGAACGTATGCGCTCTAAATATCTGGAGGAGGATATGGACAAGCTCATGCCTGTTGTAAACACAGAAGGCTCCGACTCGGCTATGCTTGACAATACCCTCGAATTTCTTGTAATGTCCGGTATGGATCTCCCCCATGCAGTTATGATAACAATTCCCGAACCGTGGGATAACAATAAGAATATGTCCCGCAAAAAGCGCGAATTCTACCAGTATTACGCAACTATGATGGAACCCTGGGACGGCCCCGCATCCATACTCTTTTCAGACGGTGATGTTATGGGCGCTGTCCTTGACAGAAACGGTCTGCGCCCGTCAAGGTACTATGTGACGACTGACGGCTGTATAATCCTTTCAAGCGAAGTCGGCGCTCTGCCGATAGAACCTGAGCGTATAGCTTCAAAGGAAAGGCTCCGTCCCGGAAAGATGCTTCTTGTTGATACCCGTGAGGGCAGGGTGATAGATGACAAAGAGCTTAAAGACTATTACGCTTCCCGCGCACCGTATGGCGAATGGCTCGACAAGGGGCTTGTAAAGCTCAAAGACCTGAAAATACCAAACGAGCGTGTCCACGAGCATGGTGAACCTTTGAGAAAACAGCTGCAAAAAGCCTTCGGGTATACATATGAGGAGATAATGACTTCGATCCTGCCAATGGCACAAAACGGCGCCGAGCCTATCGCTTCAATGGGCGCCGATACACCGATCGCTGTTCTTTCAAAACAGCCGCGCCCTTTGTTTGATTACTTCAAACAGCTTTTCGCACAGGTCACAAACCCGCCTATCGACGCTATCAGGGAAAGCATCGTGACATCAAGCACAGTGTATATCGGTTCATCCGGCAACCTGCTTGAAGAAAGTGCCGACAACTGCAAAGTGCTGAAAATACACAACCCTATCCTTACATCGACCGATATATTAAAGATCAAAAGTATACGCTTAGAAAGCTTCAAAGTAGCGGTGATCCCGATACTTTACTACAAGAACACAAGGCTTGAAAAGGCAATAAACAGACTTTTCATCGAAGCTGACAAGGCATATTCACACGGCGCAAATATCCTTATCCTTTCCGACAGGGGCGTTGACGAAAACCACCTCGCTATCCCTTCGCTGCTTGCAGTATCGGCACTTCATCAGCACCTTGTGGTGACAAAGCGCAGGACTTCGCTTTCTATGATCCTTGAAAGCGGCGAGCCGCGTGAGGTACACCACTTTGCGGCACTTTTAGGCTATGGCGCAACAGCCGTGAACCCCTACCTTGCACAGGAAACTATCCATGAGCTTATTGACCGTGATATGCTTGACAAGGACTACTATGCGGCAGTTGACGATTACAATAACGCTGTGGTTCACGGCATTATAAAGATAGCTTCAAAAATGGGCATCTCGACTTTGCAGTCATACCTCGGTTCACAGATATTTGAAGCGATCGGGCTTAGCCGTGAAGTCGTGGATAAATACTTCACAGGCACAGTCAGCAGGATAGGCGGGCTTACACTTTCGGATATCGAAGCCGTCAGTGATAAGCTTCATACTGCCGCTTTTGATCCGCTCGGACTCGGCACAAATGACGAGATCCCCTCACTCGGTTCACATAAATCAAGAAGCGGAAAGGAAAAGCACCTTTATAACCCGCAGAGCATCTATCTTCTGCAATCGGCAGCAAGAACAGGCAGCTACGAAAAGTATAAGGAATACTCACGCCTTATAAACGAAGAATTGTCGCCTGTGAATATACGCGGGCTGCTTGAATTCAACTACGCAGATACACCGCTGCCGTTAAGCGAAGTCGAAAGCGCCGAAAGCATTGTAAGAAGATTTAAAACGGGCGCTATGTCATACGGCTCTATATCGGGGGAAGCCCACGAAACACTTGCCCTTGCGATGAACCGCCTGCATGGGAAATCAAACAGCGGTGAGGGCGGCGAAAGCACAGAGCGGCTGCTCACCAAAGGCACGTCACAGGATAAATGCTCGGCTATCAAGCAGATAGCTTCGGGCAGGTTCGGGGTAACTTCAAGATACCTTTCATCTGCTGATGAATTGCAGATAAAAATGGCGCAGGGCGCAAAGCCCGGCGAGGGCGGGCACCTTCCCGGCAAAAAGGTTTACCCGTGGATAGCAAAGACAAGACATTCCACACCGGGCGTGTCGCTCATCTCCCCCCCGCCTCACCACGATATATACTCGATAGAGGACTTAGCACAGCTTATCTATGACCTTAAAAACGCAAACCGTGATGCAAGGATATCTGTCAAGCTTGTAAGCGAATGCGGCGTCGGCACGGTAGCAGCAGGCGTTGCAAAGGCTGGTGCTGCCTGCATACTTATATCGGGATATGACGGCGGTACCGGTGCTGCCCCGAGAAGCAGCATATACAACGCAGGCCTTCCGTGGGAATTAGGCCTTGCTGAAGCACACCAGACACTTATCTTAAACGGGCTTCGTGACAAGGTGACTATTGAAACGGACGGAAAGCTTATGACAGGCCGTGATGTTGCCGCAGCCGCAATTCTCGGCGCAGAGGAATTCGGCTTTGCGACCGCACCGCTCATAGCGCTCGGCTGTGCTATGATGCGTGTCTGCAACCTTGACACCTGCCCGTTCGGTGTTGCAACACAAAACCCCGAACTGAGAAAGCGCTTTGCGGGCAAGCCCGAATATGTTATAAACCTTATGATGTTCATAGCCGAGGAATTAAGGGAATACATGGCAAGGCTCGGCGTAAGAACAGTTGACGAACTTGTCGGCAGGACTGACCTTTTAAAGGTAAAAGACGATCTTTCCGGCCACGCCGCAGAGCTTGACCTTGATGCTGTGATAAACAGGGATTTTGCTTCATACAGGGTGGCATATGATAAGAAGAAGCTTTATGACTTCGGCCTTGAAAAGACGCTTGATATGTCAGTGCTCGAAAAGAAGCTGTCAGAAGCACTTGATAAAAAGCAGAAGTCCGAAATATCAGTAAATGTCACAAATACCGACAGAAGCTTCGGTACGATGTTCGGCTCGCTTATCACAAGAAAATACAACGATACACTTGATGACGATACCTTTGTTGTCAACTGCAAAGGTGCCGGCGGGCAGTCCTTCGGGGCGTTCATCCCAAAAGGGCTGACACTCTCACTAAAAGGCGATTCAAACGATTACTTCGGCAAAGGACTTTCGGGCGGCAAGCTTATAATCACCCCGCCGGAAGAATGTGCTTTTGAAGCCGACAAAAACATCATAATCGGCAACGTTGCCCTTTACGGCGCAACAAGCGGCAAGGCATTTATAAACGGCATTGCAGGCGAGCGCTTCTGTGTAAGGAATTCGGGCGCCCAGGCTGTATGCGAAGGTGTCGGCGACGACGGGTGCGAATATATGACAGGCGGAACTGTTGTCATTCTCGGTGATACAGGCAAGAATTTTGCCGCAGGAATGTCGGGCGGTACTGCATATGTTCTTGACGAGAACAGCGACCTCTACACAAAGCTCAACGAAGAACTGATCCTGTTTACAGATGTTACAAGCGAACGTGATATCACAAAACTCAGAGCGCTAATAACCGAACACTATCAGGCAACAGGTTCAAAAAAGGCCGAAATGATACTTAACGATTTTGATAACTATATCAGGAAATTCAAAAAGATAATCCCCCGTGATTACAAGCTTATAACGGCAACGATAGATGCGCTTAAAAACACAGGCAAGACAGACGAACAGGCACAGATAGAAGCCTTCTATCAGCTTGTAGGTTCAAAGGCATAAGGGGAAGGAGTGAAAATTATGGGAAACCCGAACGGATTTATGGAAGAAAGCCGCAAAGACGGCGGCGTGTTAAGCATAGAGGAGCGCATAAAAAACTATGACGAATTCCACACACCACTTGACAAGGAGAGTCAGCGCCTTCAGGCATCACGCTGTATGGACTGCGGCGTGCCGTTCTGTCAGGCAGGGGTAAAGCTTGGCGGTATGATATCAGGCTGTCCTTTAAACAACCTTATCCCCGAATTCAATGACCTGGTTTACAAGGGCGCATGGGAGGAAGCCTACAGGCGGCTTCGTGCTACAAATAACTTTCCCGAATTCACATCACGTGTATGTCCCGCTTTGTGCGAAAAGGCCTGCACCTGCTCGGCACACGGCGAAAGTGTTACTGTCAGGGCAAACGAATTTGCCATAATCGAGCACGCCTATTCACACGGCTTTGCATCAGCACACAAGCCCGAGGTCAGAACAGGCAAGCGTGTTGCAGTTATCGGCTCAGGCCCTGCGGGACTTGCCGCTGCCGACGAACTCAATCACCGCGGCCACAGTGTTACTGTTTTTGAGAAAAGTGACAGGGCGGGCGGTCTGCTTATGTACGGCATACCGAATATGAAGCTTGAAAAATTCATCATCGACAGGCGTATAGATATTATGGAGCAGGAGGGTGTGGAGTTTAAAACAAGCACCCGTGTAGGAAAGGATATCAAAGCTGAGGATATCATTTCACAGTATGACAGAGTCATACTTGCCTGCGGCGCTTCAACACCGCGTGATATAAAGGCAAAGGGCAGAGATGCAAAAGGGATATTCTTTGCTGTGGATTTTCTGTCATCAGTTACAAAGTCACTGCTCGATTCGGGCTTTGAGGATAAGAAGTACACAGATACCAAAGGCAAAAACGTTATAGTTATCGGCGGCGGCGATACGGGCAACGACTGTGTCGGCACCTGTGTAAGGCAGGGAGCAAAGAGCATAATACAGCTTGAAATGATGCCAAAGCTGCCTGACACAAGACAGCCCGACAACCCATGGCCTGAGTACCCGCGCATTGCCAAAACAGATTACGGCCAGGAGGAAGCCGCACACGTCTACGGCGGAGATATCAGAAAGTATCAGACGACTGTAAAGGAATTTATCAAGGATAAAAACGGCAGACTCAAGGCAGTGAAGCTTGTAAAGCTGAAACCTGTACGCGATGAAAAAACAGGCAGGCTGAATATGCAGGAGGAAGAAGGCAGCGAGTACGAACTTAAAGCCGACACAGCACTTATCTGTGCAGGCTTTACGGGCTGTGACAGCTCACTTGCCGGCGATTTCAAGGTAGAACTTGACACCCGCACCAATGTCAGGACCGCCGAAGGAACACACAGGACAAACATGGAAAATATCTTTGTCTGCGGTGATATGCATATAGGTCAGTCACTTGTTGTCAGGGCTATCCGTGAGGGGCGTGACTGTGCAAAGGAAGTCGATCTCTCCCTTATGGGCTACAGCAATCTGTAGCCAAAATATAAAGCCGTCCATATTTTTGGACGGCTTTTCTGTTACTCGATATATTTTTCCCTGACATCTGCGTTTTATATAAGTTCTGATTTTTCACCGAAGCTTTCCGCCCCCCGAGAAATAGTATGCAAAGTCATCATCAGCATACATTTGCCATACCTCGTCGGCGGTCATACCATCAAATTCTGTGCCGGCAGCGGATGAATCATAAAAACAGTTGTTCCCGCTTTCTTCCCCACTCGCACCACACCCGCACAAAACGAGTGCAAGAGCGGCAGGCAGTATCCTTCTTATATGCATCTTCATTTTTTCACTTTCTTTTCCTGTCATCGGTCGTATCAAAGCTTATCCTTAAAAGCTCACATATATCTTCCATAGACACCCGCCCGTCAAGTGTGACGGAAAGCCAGTTTCCACGGCTTATGTGGTACCCCTTGTAATACCCCTCTCTTGTAAGCAGCATATCAAGCAAAAGCGTGTCTGAAAGCTTTACATTAAGCACATCAACTTTCCCGCTTAAAGCCTCCTCGCCCAGCTTTTCATAGGTGATATCCATAATAAGTGCAAACCACTTTCTGTTTTCCTTGTGCCTGAGCACTGCATAATTCGGGAACTTCGCCCATAGATATTCGGGTGCGGCAGCGTACATATCAAGTGCCGCTTTAAGAACTTTGTCCCTCAGCGTAAAAAACTCCCCTGTCATTTTTCCCTCACCCCATAAAAAGTATACGCTAAACGCAGGTATTTGTCAAGACAAAAAACACCGCCGCACAGCTGTTTGCAAAAGCCATGCAGCGGTATTAAGGCAACACCGCACGACTATTGTACGTCAGAAACGCAGTCGGATTTTTCGTCAGAGTGACTAAAAACGACGCAGGTTTACTGACGTAAGTCAAGGAGTTTTTGGTTACTATGACGGAAAATATGCAAGTTTATGACGTGCAGTCGTGCGGTGTTGCCTTTATGTCATTTCTTATCTCTGAGCCATGCCCTGTTCCATTGCCTTGTGAACAGCCTCCTGCATTCCGTCCACCTTATATGTAAGGGCAGTTCTGTCTATCTCGGTCCCCGCGTCCCACCATACGGGGCACAGGTGATATTTAAGTGCCGTTTCGATAACACTTGATGTGTACTTTACAACAGCTTCAAGGTCTTTATCCTTGTGTGTGGCACCGAATTCGCCTACTATAACAGGCACGCCCTTGTCAACATAGTTTTCTTTAAGCTTTTTCATCTGCCCGTCAAGGTACTGCATATCCTCGTCTGTGCCCCAGGATTCCTGATAGCCCCAGGTCGAAGTAAGGTCAGCTATCGCAAATGTCGAAGGCGAATAATAGTGTACCGAAAGTATCGTCCTGTCATCGCCGTCGGGCATTTTTATGCCGCCCTTGATAGTATTGTCAATGTCCGTCCAGTACCCCGCAAGCAAAAGATACCTTTCCTTGTTGTTTGAACCTGAATTTCTGATAAGGTCAGTAAACTCGCCGTTTATCTTGTTCATAAGCTCACAGCCCTTTTCAACGCCCAAGTCATCAAAGCCTATCTCGTTCATGGATTCAAATATAAGATGCTCGTCATAATCCTTGAACCTGTCGGCTATCTGTGTCCATATCGCCCTGTACTTTTTCATGGTGCCGTCATAATCTGTTGAAGCCTTTGTAAGCCAGCTGTCCTCGTGGTGGATATTGAGGATGACATACATATCCTCCTCTATCGCCCAGTCAACTACCTCCTGCACCCTGTCAAACCACGGCTGCTTTATGGTGTAGTCATCACCTTCGGTGTGGTCTCCCCATGTCGTGGGTATGCGTATGGTGTCAAAGCCCTCGGATTTTACAAACTGAATAAGTTCCTTTGTCGCCTTCGGGTTGCCCCATGCGGTTTCGTATTCAAGGTCATCGCTTACCCATGTGCAGTTTGTCGGATCAAGGGTGTTGCCGAGGTTCCAGCCTGTGCCCATATTCTCAACAAAAGCCTGCGTACTTGCCGCTGCGTGGAACTCCTTTTTGCCGCCCTTTGCTTCACTTTGCGACGAACTTTCACTCCCCCCGCAGGAAGCTGCCGATACAGCAAAAACCAAAGATAATGCCATGCAAAAAAATTTTTTCATCACAATCCCTCCCTTGATATATCAATATTATTATATCACCTGTGCTTTTATTTTTCAACTAAATAGTGTAAATATTCTCCATATTCAGCGTTTTACATCAATCAGCGCCCTCTTGTTTGTATAAAACGCCGTTTCATATTTTTATACAAAAAAGTATTTATATACTTTGACATTATCTGTATTTTGTGTTATAATTATGACAATAATCAACAGAATACGGGGTGAAGCAAATGCTGCTTACAGATAAACAGCTCTATGAAGAAGGAATAAAAAACGTTCTAATAAGTGAAGATGACCTTCGTGCCGCCATTGCCGACTGCGGCAGACAGATAAGTGAGGATTACGAGGGAAAACCGCTGCTGCTGCTCAGTATACTCAAGGGCGCCTTTGTCTTTTTGTCAGACCTTTGCAGGGAAATAACCATTCCCTGCGAAATAGGCTTTATGGCTGCAAAAAGCTATTTTGAAGGCACATCCTCCTCCGGCGAGGTTGAGATAACCTATGATGTCATTCAGGATATAAGCAGATATCATGTTATCATAGTTGAGGATATCGTTGATACAGGGCGTACTCTTTCAAAAGTCTATGATATGCTGCTTGACAGAAAGCCGCTTTCACTTAAAGTCGTGACACTGCTTGATAAACCCGACAGGCGTGTTGTGGATTTTGATGCTGACGTATCGCTTTTCACTATACCCGACAGGTTTGTTATCGGCTATGGGCTCGACTGCGGTGAATACTACAGAAACCTCCCGTACATAGCAGAATATAAACAAAGGGGTGAATGATATGACAGAAAAGCTTTTCAGGCTTGGAGACCACGGCACTAATGTAAAAACAGAAATAATGGCGGGTATAACCACATTTATGACTATGGCATATATCCTCGCCGTAAACCCGAATGTCCTTTCACAGGCGGGCATGGATCCTTCTGCGGTACTGCTTGCTACCTGTATTGCTTCGTTTATAGGTACTGTGTGTATGGGACTTATGGCAAACCTTCCCTTTGCGCTTTCGGCAGGTATGGGGCTTAACGCTTACCTTGCTTATACAGTCGTTCTGGGCTACGGCTATACATGGCAGACGGCTCTGCTTGCTGTGTTTATCGAAGGCGTTGTGTTTATAATCCTTTCACTTACCAAGGTCCGTGAGGCTATATTTGACTGTATACCGCTTGCACTGAAAAAAGCCGTGTCAGTCGGTATCGGCTTGTTCATCTGCTTTATAGGTCTTCAAAACGCAGGGCTTGCAGTTGATTCCGCCACCCTTGTTTCACTGATAGGTTTCAGGGACGATTTCTCTACTGCGGGCATATGTGCACTTCTTGCTGTAATAGGCACGCTCGGTATGGCTGTCCTTTATATAAAGAAAGTCCCCGGGGCTATCCTGATAGGTATTATCGGCACATGGGTACTCGGTATTATCTGTGAGCTTATCGGCATTTACAAGCCCGATGGCACGGCATACTTCTCACTTATACCAAGCTTTTCAATGACGGATTTCTCCTCCCTCGGCAAGACCTTCGGCAAGTGTTTTGATGTCGATTTCAATGATGTTGGCATATTCAACTTTATAGTAGTGGTATTCTCCTTCCTGTTCGTTGACCTTTTTGATACTATCGGTACACTTATAGGTGTCAGCACAAAGGCGGGTATGCTTGATAAAGACGGCAAGCTCCCCGGTATAAAGCCGGCACTTATGGCAGATGCCGTCGCTACTACAGCGGGTGCTGTCCTCGGCACATCGACCACCACGACTTTCGTCGAATCCGCAGCAGGTGTCGGCGCAGGCGGCAGAACCGGCCTTACCGCTATAACCACGGCTTTTCTGTTCCTTGCATCAACGCTGCTTGCACCTGTGTTCATTGCTATCCCGTCGTTTGCAACAGCACCGGCACTTATACTTGTGGGCTTCCTTATGTTTTCAACTATCACCGATATAAAGTTTGATGAAAAAAGCTTTGCATCAGCTATCCCCGCATACCTGTGCATTATAGCTATGCCGCTTTTCTACAGCATATCAGAAGGTATCGCTTTAGGCGTTATATCCTATGTTGTAATAAACCTTGCCTGCGGCAAACGTAAGGCTATAAACCCGCTTATGTATGTTCTTGCCGTACTTTTTGTGCTCAAATATATTTTCCTGTAAGAAAAGGAGTTTTACAATGACTTATACACTTAATGTTGCGGGTATCACCCGTGAGCTTCCCCTTTGCAAGGCAACAGACACACTTGATATTGCCGCTTTTATAATGTTTTCAGATGTTGAGCTGACTGTTAAATGCACAGAAGCACTCCTGGAAAAATGCCCCGCTTTTGATATCATCATAACAGCTGAATCAAAGGGCATACCCCTTGCCTATGAAGCCGCAAGGCAGTCCGGCAAAAACTATGTCGTAGCAAGAAAATCAACTAAGCTTTATATGACCGATCCGATATCAGTAAATGTAAAATCCATAACCACAGACAGGCTTCAGACACTTTACCTGTCAAAAGAGGACGTTTCAAGGATAGAGGGCAGGCGTGTCCTTATACTTGATGATGTTATAAGTACAGGTGAATCACTTACTGCACTTGAAAAGCTTGTTGACGCTGCCGGCGGGAAGATAGCCGGCAAGGCCGCAGTTCTGGCAGAAGGCGAGGCAGCCGGCCGTGATGATATTATATTCCTCGAAAAACTGCCCGTATTTCCAAGGCAGGCGTTAAATGATCAAGAAAGGAAGTAACAGAAAATGGGAACAGTTATGATGATCGACCACCCGCTTGTAAAGCATAAGATATCACTTCTGCGTGATGAAAACACCGGCACAAGGGATTTCAGGATACTTGTTGAAGAAATAGCAATGCTTATGGGATATGAAGCACTTCGTGACCTGCCTACCGAGGAAGTGACGGTAAAGTCGCCGATATGTGAGTCAAAACAGCCTGTGATCGCGGGCAAAAAGCTTGCGGTCGTGCCTATACTGCGTGCAGGTCTTGGTATGGTGAACGGTATACTTGCACTTGTGCCCTCGGCAAAGGTAGGGCATATCGGCCTTTACCGTGATGAAGTCACTCACGAGCCACACGAGTATTACTGTAAACTCCCTGAAAATATCGGCGAGCGCCTTGTTATCCTTCCAGATCCTATGCTTGCCACAGGCGGCTCTGCTATCCAGGCAGTGGATTTTATAAAGGCAAAGGGCTGTAAGAGCATAAAATTCATGTGCATCATCGCTGCCCCCGAAGGTCTTGAAAAACTAAAGACCGCCCACCCAGATATAGATATCTACGTAGGTTCTCTTGATGAACATTTGAACAAAAACGCCTATATCGTCCCCGGACTCGGCGACGCAGGCGACAGGATTTTCGGCACCAGATAAAGCACAGGCTATCGTCAGCATAAATAAAAGGCTCAGGCGTCTTATCGGAAAGCTTTCCGGGGTAAAACGCCTGAGCCTTTTTATGGATACCAAAAACACCTTCGGCGTTTTCAGCTCTTTTTTCTAAGAAGGATAAACGCTGTAAGTGCCGCCGCGCAGATCATTCCCGCGCACACTATAATAGTTTGCAGACCACTTTCATCATTCTCAGCATCTGTGTTTTTCACCTGTTCTACCGAGGGCTGTGTATTCCCTGCACTGACAGGGCTGCCGCCTGCGGCATCGGCTGACTGTTGCTTAAAGCCTTCGCCCATAAGGGATATAAACTCATCTTTTGTGTATACTGTGCCGTTTTTGCTTGTAAGCTCACTGTCACCAAGTGTAAAGTACGGTATAACATACTCCTCACCGAAAGATTTGAATGCCGCAAGGTTCACACCTGCCGTACCGTCCTGATAAAGCCTTACGTCCGATACCTCGCGGGACTGCTGCAGCTTTTCATCAAGCTCTGTCCTGTCAAAATTAAACTTTGCACTGTCTTTGCTTCGTGAATCATCATAGATAAAGCTGTCAGTCACAGAAAAGCTGCCGTTTTCATCAGGTGAAAGGTATATCTCACCCGTGTTTTTGCCATTGTCAAAGGAAACGATGTAAAACGGCTTGTCGCTGTCAAGTGCTGCATTAAGATCGCCGCCTTCGATAAACTCCTCAAAATCAAGCCCGTAGACTTCATTAGCAGTATCTATATCATAACCCTCAAAAACAAATCCCTTGTCAAGCACGCCTTTTTTGCTTTCAAGTGAGCCCTCTATCGCCGCATTGAGCTGTGCTTTTGTGTCCTCGCCGACTTCGGGCACTGCACTTTTTGCAGCAGCACCTATAATACTTGTACAGCCCACCATAAATGAAGCAAGTACACCTGCTATTATTCTTCGTTTCATAGTATCAGCCTCCTGTTTACAATACAGTTACCATATGCTAACTATATTGTACCACTTTTTATAACACCTGTCAATATACGTTTTTCACAAACGCTCTGCCCGCTTTATAACAATTTACATAAAAGCACCCCCGCAAATACGGGTGTGTGTATAAAAGAACTTACGTGTTTTACTGGGGGAAACCCTTCCCGAAAAAGGGTTCTCCCCCATGCCCCTTTCCTAAAACTTTTGACCTGTTATTTCATAAAGGGCGTAATGCCCTTTATAAAAAATAAATTAGAAGTCTTTGGAAGGGGGTTCGGGGGATGAACCTCCATTAAGGAAGAATGTCGAACCGACCACTATATCATTATAAATCGGCTGTGCCTTCGGGTGCAGCCGTTGATTGTTTGTTGTTTACAAAATAATTATAGATATCTTCCGGTGTAATATCATTCGTAATAGGTTCATTGTTTTCATCTTTTTTAAACACTAATGTTGATTTTAAATCAGGGTACTCGTTAGCATCATATCCTGTTTTCAACACAGCAAAGAGATATCTTGACAATTCAATTACATTAAACTCACTGTTATATAATGCTATTAACCAAACTATGTTTAAGTCACCACTATTGTGAACAATGAATTCCCTATGGTCAATTTTTAGAATTGTTTTTAAACGTGCTAAATACTCATTCCTTTGCATAATATCATATGCTCTTTTGACCAAAACAATATTATCCACTAAAGCATATAGTGCTTTCTGAATATTTCTTGACCTAAAATCCTGATTGTTTTTATCGTATTGGAGAAATACACCTGATCGTATTGCTCCTTTTGTCATTTCTGAATTTAATCGATCTATATGCATACAACTTTTAATGATAAAGAGGTATGCACCTAAAGAATCTTTTTTGCTTACGGTAAAATCAGTATCAATTTTATCAGGAAAAGCTTTGTAGTAGTTACTTGCCAAAGCATAAAATGGATATATTTTTCCATCTGTCTTTTGTGTAAGGTGAGCTAAATTATGCGAAATTTCTTGTACAACTATCTCGTCCCATCGCTTATACGACAAATCAGTATGAATATTCAGTTCTGTTTTAAGTACGGTTATAATATCTTCAAACGAATAAAATGTATTTATCCAATTATTCGTAGGAAGATCTGCGTTACCTATAACCGCATCCTTAAAGCTTCTTTGTCATTAAAGTCACAAACTCGGCAAAGGATAGTTTTATATCCCAGCCGCTGAAGTGCAATGTATCTCTTATGACCTGAAAGCAACTCGTATTTGCCACTGTCAAGCTCTCTGACAGTGGCAGGCGTAAGCTGTCCCATGCTTTTGATAGACTCTGTAAGCCTGTTCAGTTCGTCCTCGTCAATGTTAAAAGGCTGTGCAACGTTATTGTCGCTATAAAACTCTATTTCCGTGAGCGGTATCTCCGCATTATCTTTGACTATTCTGCTTTCCTCAATAACAGTATCTTCTGTCAGAGCTTTTGTACGGCTCTGAGATGTTGCTAGTATCTTATCAAATTTCATATGCTCACACCCTTTCCTCAATTTCTGCTGCAAGTTCCTTGTACTGGGCTGACACCCTATTACGCTGTGCTGAACTCAGCACCACAGCTTTTTCTTTCATAGGTGACTCAGCTACAGCCGACATTTGCTCTATGTATGTTTTGAATACCAACTCACCATAGGTATTGTCAATCATTTCTTTTGTATTTTTGCAGATATTAGTTCTGCCGTACATTGTTGTAACAATTCCAAGAATGCTAAGGCTGTCATTCAGTTCTTCCTGAATTTCCTTGACCTGAAGTATCAAATTTTGCAAAGCCCCAAAAGACATAGGCGAAGCCTGACAAGGTATAAGCACATGGTCTGCGGCAGTCAGAGCATTGTCAAGCATAACATTTAGACTTGCAAGGCAATCAATTATAACGTAGTCATAGTTCTCTATGATTTCCTTGCCCTTTGCAAACGCTCTTTTCAACACTGTTTCCTTAGACCTTACCGAAATGAGGTCTTTCTCAAGCTTGTTCATTGCGTTAAGCTCTGAGGGTATGAAGTCGATTTTGTTGACATCATTATGTACGATATAATCTGAGATATTGCAATCACGCTTGTTGATAACGTTATACATCAGTCCTGCAATATTCTTTTCAGCCGCATAACAGCCAAAGAACTGTGACAGTGACTCCTGTGGGTCAAAGTCGATAATCAGGACCTTGCGTCCCCTGATAGCAAGTGCAACACCTGTGTTGATAGCTGTGGTAGTCTTTGCAACTCCACCCTTCTGATTAGCTACTGCAATAATTTTTGTGTTCTTCATTTTAACATCGTCCTTTCAGATATCTTGTGTTCTTCATAATAATCTAAAAAAGCATAGAAAAGGCAGATGAAGAACACTAAATCTGCCTGTCAGGGAGCTACCCTGTTCTATGCCATGATGATGAAAACATCATCAAAATCATCACCGACAAGCTGTTAGTGACAATTTTCATGTTGCTTTTTTCAGCGATCCGCTACTTATATACTTTAAGATACTTTAATTACTTTAATTACTTATATATACTTAGGGAGGTCGCAAACAGCGTAGATACGCCATTTCAAGCGTTTAAAAACCACTTTTTCCTAACGCAGCGACCACTTTTTCCTAACCAATCGACCACCTTTTCCTAACCAAAAGCCACTTTTTCCTAACGAAAAACCACCTTTTCCTAACGTAGCGACCACTTTTTCCTAACTTTCAACACACTTTCATGTTTTAGAGCCACTTTTTCCTAACTTTCAACAATTCAGAGCAGAAAAATCTGTTTTTTGTCTGTGTAAAGACCACCTTTTCCTAACGAAAAACCACCTTTCCCTAACTTTCAACACACTTTCGTGTTTTAGAGCCACTTTTTCCTAACTTTAAAAACCACCTCGTTAGGAAAAGGTGGTTTTTAAATCGGGGCGTCAGGTTCAGCCCAACTTTCATTCCATTCTGTGGTTGTTGTGATAATATCATAGTAATCATCACACGGCAGAAAACATTCGCTTCTGCCGAGAAGAATGAATGAAACTCCCTCAACGGCTCTTCCATTCTTGTGATACTTGGCTGTCAGCGTGAACTCTGATGTATCAGAGTTGTTGATTTCAATAATAGCCTTGCTAAGACACTTATCCTTGAATTGGCTGAATTTTAACAGCTTATCCTCACAGCCCATAAGCTGTCTGAGCTGTTCAATCGAGTACTCAAACTTGTGTTTACTGCTTGAAAAGAAACTCGCTTTGAAGTCGGAAAGCAATATCTCATATAGCCTGATGACATAGACAGATTTGAAATTCAGGATACTGCCTATCTCATACTGCGTATAGAATCCTTTTTGTTGCAAAACAAAAGGCTTAACGTCATCGTTAAGCCTGATCGTAAGTATTCCATTGTTGCATGAGCAGGAAGAAATAAGGTTGATTTTTAACCAATTTTCACGATTTCCCTTGCCACCTGTATTGATCTTGATAAAAGCCTGCATAAGCTTATCCGTAAGCTCATTGATATCACCATACATGGACTTAGGTTTCATTCCGAGATACTCCGCAAGGTCCGTTATCTTGCAAGTGTATGTTTCCAATCCCATATCTGAGGGCTTTATTTGCGAAATTAATAACCGAAAAATCTTATGCTGCCACAATGTCAGCATATCCTGCTTGCCCTTGACCATGCTGTTTGACATGACTATTTTGAAGTCCTTATTCAAAACCAACGCATTGCCCATGATTTCTCTCCCCCTTTGTCATTTATTTCTTCAAAAGACTTGAGTGTTCAAGTCCCGTTTGCCGCACCAAGTTGGAAAGCTTGCAAATCCTTTATTTACGAGGGTTTGCGAGTTTTTTTTACAATAAAAACAGCTTCCGAACAGCCACTGACAACTGCTCGGAAGCTAATGCTTTACCTATCATATATCGCTTATCCCTACACTATCTTTCTTCTTGCACATGATCCTATACCCCACTCTCCCGTAAATAAAACTCAGAACCCAGCCTGCCGGCATTGACAGCCATACTGCCGATACGCCTATGACCGATACCAGAGCGTAGGTGAAAATAATTCGGAACGTGAGATTTATTATGCTTCCGGATAAAAACAGCTTCAAACACCCAAGTCCCCTTAACATTCCGTTGAAGCTTGAATTTATTCCCATTATCATATAGCAAAACGCAAGGTCTGTCATGTAGCCCATGCCTGTTTCTATGGCGGAAGCTGAGGAGCTTGACAAGTCCATAAAAAAGCCTAAGAATCGCCGCCTGAGAAGCATTATCACTGCAAATTCTATCACCGCTATGCCTGCGCATAACAGCACGCTCGCCTTGTAGCCCTCTCTGATACGCTCTTTTTTGCCTGCCCCAAGATTTTGTGCCGTGTAGGTGGATACCGCATTTCCGCAAGCTATGAACGGCATTATGGCAAAGGAATCTATCTTTGAAGCCGCCGTGTACCCTGCAAGCACGTCCGAGCCAAAGGGATTGACCGCAGACTGCACTATTAACATTCCCACCGACACCACTGACTGCTGTATCACCGATACTGCCGCATAGGACGACATCTCTTTTAACACTGCCCCCGAAAAGAAGCTGAACTCTGCTTTTTCTGTGTCTTTTCTGTATACCTTGTCAGTAAGAAGCAGAAACGATATCACTGCCGATACTCCCTGAGCAATGAAAGTCGCCCATGCCGCACCTGATACGCCCATGGAAAATCCACCTACAAACAAAAGGTCAAGCCCTATGTTCAGCAAAGAGGACATCACAAGCAGATGAAAAGGCGTCTTTGAGTTGCCAAGGGCACTAAATACCGACGATTGCACGTTGTAAAGAAACATAAACGGCATACCTAAGGAATATATCCGCAGATAGTCCGCAGCGTCATTTATGATATTCTGCGGCGTTTTCAGAAGCCTTAAAAGCGGCATACTAAGCACCACACCAAGCACCGCTATCAACGCTGCGACCATAAGTGAAAATATCAGCACAGTGGAAATGCCCGTCTTGACCTTTGACTTGTTCCCAGCACCGCAGTATTTCGCTATAAGCACCGATGTTCCTATGCCCGTACCAGTTGCAACGGCTATCATGACCATTGTCACTGCAAAGGAAACTCCCACCGCCGCAAGAGCTTCGTCACCATTTATCTTGCCCACTATTATGGTGTCCATGGTGTTGTAAAGCTGCTGAAAAAGGTTTGCAAATATAAGAGGCTGTGCAAATCGGAATATTATTTTCTTAGGGTCGCCCTCTGTCATTATTACATTTTCTGGCTTATTCTTCAAATTCTTCACCGCCTGTGAATGTGGGTATGTATCTTTGCTGGTTTACGTCAAAAAGCCCTTTCTCCGTCAGCCCCACCTCCGGGATAGTCTGACACAGCGACACTGTAAGCACCGCCGTCATACGCTGTATGTTTCCGCCTGTGAGGGCAAGGGCTTCTCTGAAAGCTTTCTGTGCCTTTATCTCGCCTGTGATGTTTTCACCGCTTAGTATGCCTGCCACTGGAAGGGAGTAAAGCCCTGCCACCTTGCCGTCAATAGCCATAGCCGCACCGCCGCCGTTGGCTTCAACAACTTTCACAGCGCAAAGCATATCCGCAGGGGCAACGCCCGATACAACGACATTATTGCTCTCCTGAGCAAAGCTTGCGGCAACAGCTCCCCTTTTAATGCCAAGACCTTTTATAAAGCCACTGCCTATCTCACCACTCCTGCCGAAACGCTCCACAACGAATATGGGCAGAATATCGGCTTTTGTATCACCACATACAATGCCGTTGCTGACTTCAAGTCTGCCTTTTACAAGCCTTGTGACTATGCCACCCTCGGGCATTTCAATTGCATTTGCAGTAACATAGCCCCTCTCAAAGCCTGCTTTTATCTCAAAAGAATGGCTGTCAAGCCCTCTGGGCAATATCACAGTGTTTTTAAGCTCAGGATAGCGAGTTATGTCAAACTCATGCCTGCAAAGAAACTCGCCGTTTTCAGCCACAAGCCTACCCTGATGATAGACCTTTTTCACTGTCATATTTTCAAGGCTATCCATAAGCAGAAAATTCGCCTTTCTTGAGGGAGCGACCGAGCCTATGATATCGTCAACACCATAGTGCCTTGCAACGTTGAGAGTTGCCATTTTTATTGCTGACACAGGGGAAATACCGCATTTCACTGCAATGCGCAGAGCATTATCTATACAGCCGTTTTCCTTTATATCCTCCGCAGACTTGTCATCAGTGCAGAACATTATATCGTCCGTAGGGATATGATTTTTTACTATCCCCTCGCAAAGAGTTCGGCAGTTCGGCTCTATAGTTCCCTCTCTTACCAACACCGCCATTCCGCAGGCTAGCCGCTGCTCAAGGTCACTTATGCTTTCGCACTCATGGTCGTCACAAAGCCCGGCGCAAGCCGCCTGCTGAACGTCACGAAATCCCATTGACGGACAGTGACCGTTCACCTTTACACCTGCCCTTTTTGCCGCGCCGAGAAGCTTTATTATCTCCTCATTCCCCACCACAGCACCGCTTATCTCACCCACAGTTTTCGCCCTGCACTCTTTGATAACATTGGTGATATCGTCTTGCGTTTTCAGGGTGGAAAGATACTGCGAAGAAAGCTGCAAAAAGCTTTCTATGGGCATTTCCCCAAGCATTTCGCATATAGCTTTTATGCCCTTAAGACCAAGTGTATTGGACATCTGCATAGGGTCAAAGAATACACAGCCCGTTCCGTGTGGCACTGCGCCCTCGCAGTATGCAAAAGGCGTGAGCTTTGAGGACTCTATGTGCATATGAGCGTCGATAAAAGAAGGCGCAAGATACATTCCTCTGCAATCAATAAACTCTGTTGCTCTAGGCTCAAAGTCAGGGCAAACTGCGGCGATAATGCCGTTTTTTACCCCCACCGAGCCGCTGTCTATTATCCGTTCTCTGTAAACGTCAACTATTCTTGCGTTGTAAAAATAAATATCAAAAGGCAGCTTACCCTTAGCCGCCAGTATAAGTTCCTTTAGCTGCCGATCATTCATAAGCTGCCTCTTTCAGATACAAATATTATCAGTGTTTATATAGCGACTTGTTCAGCGCAAGATTGCAAAGCACATTGATTATACATCTTGACGCCGCAAGTGAAGTTATCTCGCTCACATCAAACGGAGGAGATACCTCCACAACGTCCATTCCACAGATACCGGGAGCTGTCACGAGCTTGAGAAGCCTTAAAAGCTCTCTCGGGAGCATACCGCCAAAATCAGGTGTGCCAGTACCTGGGCAGAAAGCAGCTTCCAGAACGTCTATATCAAGGCTCACATACACTGCCTTACAGCCCTTCCATGCGATATCGAGGGCAAGCTCTGCCACCTTGTCGATACCATACTTATCGATATCCTCCATTGAGATCGCAGTACAGCCGCTGTCACGGGTGAATTTTGACCATGACTTACAGCAGTTTCCGCCTATGCCTATCTGCACAAGATTTTTTGCGCTGAGGTTAGGCAGGTGAGTGGAATGATACCATTCTGTGCCGTGCATTTTTTCGTCCATTTGGATAGCGTCGCAATCACTGTGGCGGTCGATATGGATAACGCCGATATTGCCGTCGATATACTTTGAAATGCCCCTGAGCGTAGGGAAAGTGGTAGAGTGGTCGCCACCAAGAACGATAGGCGTTACTCCCTGAGAGAATATATATCCTATGCCCTTTGTTATCTGGTCGAAAGTCTTTTCGGCATTTGCAGGAAGTGTGTAAATATCTCCTGCGTCGCAAAGCTTTATGTTTTCGTATAGGTCAACGCCATAGTCAGGGTTGAAAGGGGATATCTGCGAAGAAGCGTGTCTTATGCCGGCAGGACCAAGTCTTGTGCCTGAGCGGTTTGACGCACCGCTGTCATATGGGATACCCACCACTGCAACGTCATATTCCGACACCTTATGGATATCCTCGCAGAAAGGGCTTCTGAGAAAAGTTTCGTGGCTTGTGTATGTAGGGCCGAGATTTGTTCTTGCAAAACAGCTCATGCCCTCGCTTTTAATGCTGTCCGCAGGCTCTAATCCAAGCTCAACGGCTCTCTTTGCCATTGTAGGAAATCTTGTGTTGCCAAATTCATCAAATCTTGCCGCCGTTTTCATGGCGTGCAGTTCATTTCTGTCTATCATGATCATTTCTCCCTGCTTTCTTTTATAAGCGGAAACTGAAGCTCCGCAATAGTTTCATCACTGTTGTCCGTAAGGGTTATGTCTATACGGTATATCATCACCCCGACGTTTCCAAGGGTGTAGCCATGCTCCTGTGCAAGACAGCGCATTTTCATTATAAGCTCACCGAAATAGCTGTAGCAATTTCTGTGAAAAGCGCAAACGTATTTTCCTCCTGCCACTGTTGTGAAGCTTTCCTTGTCAGCCTGATCTGCCGAGCAGAACACCATAGGACAGACCTCGGAGTCCATATCGTCAGGGTCAACTGAGTTTTTTATGGTCATTGCCACCTTATCAGTGGCAAGCACAGGCGAAGTTCCGCCTATAGCCTCCTCAAGCTTCATAAACTCTATACCAGTGAGATTTGTTCTGAACTTGTTGCTCTCCCCTTTGAGGGCATATCGTTCAGGAAGCTCCTTTATAACAGGGTCATCAAGCTTGAAATCTGTGTTGTTAAGCTCTCTGATAAATTTAAGCTTTTCTTTCAGCACACGGCTTATTTCAAGCTTATCCGCTATCTCCTGCTGTAAAAGCTCATAACGCTGTCTGAGAACACGCTCGGACTTTTCAAGGTTTCTGTCGCTGAAATAGTCCTCTATTTCTTTCAGTGATAAGTTCAGACTGCGAAGCTCTTTTATAGTGCCAAGCTTTTCACACTGCTGTGCCGAATAAAACCTCCGCCCTGTGAGCTTGTCAACATAGTCAGGTCTTAAAAGCCCTATCTTATCGTAATATCTAAGCCGTTCGGTAGGTATGTTTCGATACTTTGCTATCTCGGTTATGCTCAGAAGCTTTTCCCCATTCGGGACAAGCTGTCCGTTTTCGTCTGTATAAAACACAGTGTATTTCATATCATCAGTCATATCTTGTCCCCCATTCCAATTATTATGGCAGCTTATTCAAGAGCCTGCTCGTCCTCTGCCCCTGTTCTTATCTTCACAACGTTTGCAACGTCATAAACAAATATCTTTCCGTCGCCTATCTTGCCCGTATAAAGCACCTTTCTGATAGTGTCGATAAGAAGTCCAAGAGGAACAGTGCTTATAACTATCTCCACCTTTATCTTAGGCAGAAGCCTTGATTCAAGCTCAGAGCCTCTGTAAAGCTCAGTGCTTCCTTTTTGTATTCCACAGCCGCTCACCTGTGTAACTGTCATACCTGTTATATCAAGCTTATCCAAAGCATTTTTCAGCATCTCGAACTTTGCGACGTTCATAAGAACGACCACCTTGTGCATCTTTCCGTCCGCCTTGTAGTCAGAAGCGTTAAGCTCTGAGGCTTCGTCTATAGCCCTCACCTTTGAAGGCTCGTCAGCGGCAGCGGTGATGAACTGAGCAGTGTTGAGAAGATCCGCATAGCTGCTTGAAAGTCCATGCTCGCACTTGTCAAGACCAACTATCTCTGTGTTCTCGCTAACTCTCAGACCCATTGTTTTCTTTATCACTGTGAACATTATCACCATAATAAGCGCTGTCCATGCCGCCACTGAAAGCACGCCTGCAAGCTGTATAAGCAGATCCTTCGGGCTGCCTGAATATATAAGGCCGCTTTTCTTTGCGAAAACGCCCGTCATAAGCGTTCCCCATGCTCCGCACAGACCGTGAACACTTACCGCACCCACAGGGTCGTCAGCCTTTAGCTTTGTTATAAGCTCAACACCAAACACCATTACAAAGCCTGCTGTTATGCCGATAAAGAATGCTCCTCCTGCCGAAACTGTGTCACAGCCTGCGGTTGAAGCCACAAGTCCTGCAAGTGCTCCGTTAAGGGTCATTGTCACGTCAGGCTTGCCGTAGCGCACCCATGTGATGAACATTGCAGCTATTGCGCAAGCCGCCGCAGATATGTTTGTGTTAAAGAAGATATCCCCAAGCTTTGCCGCCGCATTGTCGCCCTGAGCGGTGAGAAGCGAGCCACCGTTAAATCCGAACCAGCCTATCCACAAAATGAATATGCCCAAAGCTCCGATAGTGAGATTATGTCCCGGTATGGCTCTCGCCTTGCCGTTTTTATCAAACTTGCCTATCCTTGCTCCCACAAGCAGCGCACCTATAAGTGCGGTAGTTCCGCCAACAACGTGAACGGCAGTTCCGCCTGCGAAATCGTGGAAGCCTATACTTTTGAGCCAGCCTGCACTGTTCCATATCCAGTGACCTGTTATAGGATAAACTATTCCGCTCATAACAGCCGAATATGTAAGATAAGCCTTGAACTCTGTTCTACCTGCCATTGCTCCTGAAACTATAGTCGTGGCAGTTGAGCAAAAGACAGTTGCGAACATAAGGAACACTCGCTTAGGCAGATCTCCTGCGGCTGCAAACTTTCCTGCTGCGAACAGGCTTGGCGTTCCGATAAATCCTCCTATGGAGTCGCCATACAAAAAGCTGAAGCCGATAACCCAGAAAAGAACAGAGCCTATGCAGTAATCCATAAGGTTTTTCATTATTATGTTGCCTGCATTTTTTGCTCTGGTGAAGCCTGTTTCCAGCATTGCAAAGCCTGCCTGCATAAAGAATATCAAAGCTGTGCAGAGAAGAACCCACACGGTATCCAGAGATGAATACATTATCGCACTTCCTTTTTCATATTATTTCTTATTTTGCCACATGAACGTCTGCGTAACTGAAGTTATACCAGAACATCGGGCTTGGGTCATATGTGAACTTATCGCTTACTGCGTAAACATCAGATGATGTGTAAAGTCCAAGGTAAGGGCACTCATCAGCAAATATCTTATATGCGTCAGTATAGTAACCCATTTTCTCAGCGTCGTCTGTTGTCTGAGCCGCTTTATCAAGAAGTCCGTCTACTTCTGTGCTTGACCAAAGTGTTTCATTCGTTCCGCCCTCGCAAGCGTTAGAGCCTGCATATAATGTCTTTAACATTCCCATAGGGTCAAGGAAGTCTGACATCATGTATGTGCCGACTGCGTTGTAATATCTCTCGCCGTTATCCTTTGTCTTGTAGCCGAACATATAGCTGAAGATATCGCTGTCAGGCACTTCCACAAGATTCATAGTGATAGAGCCACTTGCGTCTACCATTGACTTGAGAAGCTCAGCCTGCTTCTGCGTCTGTGAAGTCGTATAGAAATCAAACTCAAAGCCGTCAGGATACTTTGACTTTGCAAGACATTCCTTTACCTTGTCATAATCCTGAGTATAAACATCGCTTTCGGCGATAGTTGAATCCCACTTATCCTTATCCATATACATCATGGATTCGCTCATTGGAACAACAGCCGACTGCTTTGCATAATCGCCGCCGATAGTTGTTGTTATCTGGGAACGGTCGATACAATATGCAACAGCCTTTCTTGCCCACTCGTCATCAAACGGCTTTGAAGCTGTGTTGAATGCGATATAGTTTGAAGTCGTTCCCTCGCATGAGAGGATATTGAAGTTCTGACAGCTCTGATATACAGACATAACGCTGTTTGACATACCCTCGACAAAGTCTATCTGTCCGCCCTTTGCCGCAAGTGCTAATGCGCTTTCGTCCTCGATAACGTAATATTCTACCTTGTCGATATCGAGAGTATCAGGGTCGCCCCACCAGTTTTCGTTCTTTTCAAGAACTATCTCGCTTCCTGATGACCATGAAGAAAGCTTGTAAGGACCTGTGCCGACAGTCTTTCCGTCAGCAGTGCCGTACTTGTCGCCTTGCTCCTCTGTTACAGACTTCTCGACTATAGTGCAGGCTGATGTTGCAGGAACATACTGCCATGATGAGTCAGGCTGCTTAAGATGAACTGTCAGCGTCCAAGTATCGTTGTCGGCTTCAAAGCTGTCAACGTTTGCAAAAAGATAGCTCATATAATAGTTGTCTTCTGTTACTCTGTTAAGAGAATAAAGCACATCGTCCATTGTCATTTCATTGCCGTCTGAGAACTTTACTCCCTGTCTTATCTTGTATGTGTATGTAGTATCGTCAACCTGCTCCCAGGATTCTGCAAGGGCAGGCTCAACTGTTGTGCCGTCATGTGAGAAGTTAAGAAGCGTGTCATAGCAGTCATAACCTGTGAGAGTTGCTGCCACGATAGTGAAGTCGGCAGGGTCAAATGATGACGGCTCCTGAGTATAGCCTACTCTGAGAACTGTCTCTGAATTTCCTCCTGAAGAACCTGAGCCTGAACCGGAACCTGTGTTGTTGAAGCAGCCTGTCATACAGCTTGAAACTGTTATTGCCAATGCAGCAGCGGCCGCGATCTTGCGTGAGAATTTTTTCATGATAACTTTCCTTTCTTCAAAAGATTTATTACATATCCGAAGCAGTCTTGCTGCGGTCAATGCCTAGTGGGAAATGACAGGCAACGTAATGCCCGTTTCCAATGTCTTTGAGCTTTGGCGTGCGGTTGTCGCACAAGCCCTCTTTGAAATATCTGCACCTGCCTGCAAAGCGACAGCCCTCGGGGATATCCACTGCGTTCGGTATATCTCCCTCCAGCAGGATATGGTTCTTATTTTCAAGAGGGTGTTCCTTTGGCTTTGCTGAAATAAGTGCCTGAGTGTAAGGGTGAGCAACGCTGTTATATACCTGCTCCACCGTACCCATTTCCATTACCGCTCCCAGATATACCACCGCTATCCTGTCGCAAACGTGACGGACAACGTTCAGATCATGGGAGATAAAAAGTATCGTCTGCCCTTTATCCTCTTTCAGGTCGAGCATAAGATTCAATATCTGCGCCTGCACAGAAACGTCAAGTGCCGAAACAGGCTCGTCTGCAAGAATGAAATCAGGCTCCAGCATAAGCGCCCTTGCTATTGCAAGCCTTTGGAGCTGACCACCCGAAAGGTCTTTAGGATATCTTGTGAGCAAGTCCTCCGGAAGCGCTATATACTCCATAAGCTGTTTTATCCTCGCCTTGTAGACCTCAGGCTTTATCTTATGCACCTTTGCAGATTCTTCAAGGCTAAAGCGTATAGTCTTTTTCGGGTCAAAGGAAGCAAGAGGGTTTTGAAAGACCATTTGCATTCTTGAACGCAGTTCCTGCTGTTCCTTGCGGCTCACATGAGTTATGTTTTTGCCGTCAAAATATATCTCGCCTGAATCAACGTCGATAAGCTTCAGAACGCATCTTCCTATGGTTGATTTGCCCGAGCCGCTCTCGCCTATTATGCCGAATATCTCGCCTTTGTAGATATCAAAGCTAACATCATCAACGGCATGGATATATCTCGTCTTTGCCTTTGCAAGCTTGTAATTGTCAAGGCAGAAATACTTTTTCAGATCTCTGACGCTTATAAAAGGCTGTCTGTCTTTTTCTTTGCTCATTGTGATGTCACCTCCCGCCACTTGAAGCAAGCTGTGCTGTGTCCCTCAGACACATTTTCTGTAACAGGCACGCAGCTTCTGCATTTATCGTCAGCATACTTACATCTTGGTGCAAAGGCACAGCCCTTGAACTTTTCATACAGAAGCGGAGGACTGCCAGGTATGCTTTTCATTCTTTTTTCTGTGTCGCTCTCTCTTGGATTGCTTTCAAGGAGCGCCTTTGTGTATGGGTGAGCAGGGTGGTCGAAAATATCCACAACGCTTGCGGTTTCAACAGCCTTTCCTGCATACATTACAGTTACGCTGTCGCAAATCTCAGCCACAACACCAAGGTTGTGAGTGATGAATATTACCGACGTTCCGCTTTCCTGCTGGAGCTTTTTTATAAGCTTTAGTATCTGCGCCTGGATAGTAACATCAAGCGCCGTGGTAGGTTCGTCTGCAATAAGAAGCTTCGGCTCGCATATAAGCGCCATTGCTATCATTATTCTCTGTAACATTCCTCCGCTCATTTCAAACGGATACTGCTCGTATCTTTTCTCCGCAGGTGTTATGCCTATCTTTTCAAACATCTCGATGACCTTTTCTCTTGCTTCACGGCGATTTAAGTTTTTCTTCGCCCTTAGCATTTCTGCTATCTGCTCGCCTGCTTTCATGATAGGGTCAAGGGAAGTCATAGGGTCTTGGAATATCATTGCGGCTGTGCTGCCCCTGAAATCACGGAGCTGCTTTTTGCTCATTGCAAGAACATCCTTCTCGCCGCTGTCATCTCTTATGTAGATATCCCCTGCATATCTGGTGGTCTCCTCGTTATGGAGCCTTATGACCGACTTTGATGTTACACTTTTTCCGCAGCCGCTCTCGCCTACGATACCATGTATCTCCCCTTGCTTCACTTCAAGGTCAACGCCCTGAACGGCGTATACGATACCTCTAACTGTCATAAAGTCTACAGAAAGGTCTTTTATTTCAAGAACGTTTCCTTTTTTCATCTTTTACGCCTCCCCATTTGCCTTAACTGCTGAAAGCTTCTTTATGCCGTGTTTCTTTTCGTATTTCTTGAATGACGGAAGCTTTCTTGATGACGGGTCAAGATAGTTCTGAACACCGTCGCTGAAAAGGTTTATGGATACTGTTACAAGTATTACGCATATTGCAGGTATAAAAAGCAGTGCCGAGCTATTATAAAGGTTGCCCATGCCGTCACGGAGAAGCGTTCCCCAGTCGGCATTCGGAGCCTGAACGCCAAGTCCCAGAAAGCTAAGAGTAGCCATTGATGTGATAGCCGTACCGATATCAAGTGTGAACTGCGATATCATAGGTGTGATGATGTTCGGCAGGATATGCACGAAAATTATCCTTGCGTCTGAAAAGCCCATTGATTTGCAGGCTTCAACATACACCGCCTTTTTCTCTGTCATTATCATTGATCTTGCGGTTTTTGTTGTAAGAGGGATATAAGAAATGCCTATGGCGATGATACCTGTCATCATGCCCTTTCCCATTACCGCAATAAGGATAAAGGAAAGAAGAAGCGGCGGTATTGCGCTTATAACGTCCCACACCCTCATTACGATACTGTCAAGAGGACCTCTGTAGTATCCGCATATAAGCCCAAGAGGAACACCTATTACTACCTCTATGGCAACTATGAGAAAGGCATTCAGAATGGAAGTTCTTGCACTGCATATGAGCCTTGAAAAAAGATCTCTGCCAAGTCCGTCAGTTCCGAAAATGTGTCCCTCAGAAAAGGCGGGAGCATATATGGCATTCACGTCTGTGGCAAGAGGGTCATACGGTGCGATAACGCTTGCAAAGAGCGATACGAAAACTATGACCGCAAGGAATATTCCCGTCACCGCCACAACAGGTGTGAAAAACGTTCCTGCTTTATTTTTCTTCTTCATTAATAATCCCACCTTATTTAAGATCAACTCTCGGATCAAGAACGGTATAAAGTATGTCGATAACAAAACTCATTACAAGATAAGCTCCAAGCATGAAAAGCACAAGTATCTGAACTATGGGGAAATTGTTTTCCTCTATCGCCGATATGAGCAGACCGCCTATACCGGGAAGAGAAAAGACCTGCTCAACTATTACTGTCGAGCCTATAGAGCCTGCTATCATATATCCTGCAACTGTTATAACAGGAATAACGGCGTTGTGAAAAGCGTGCTTGTAGGTTATGTTGCTTTGCTTTAATCCCTTTGCAGCCGCTGTTGCGATATAGGGGGATTGAAGCTGATTTATCATGTTGCTTCGTGTGATACGTCCAAGCATCGCAACGAACGTCAGCGCCATTATCAGGCTCGGTATCATTATACGCTGTAAGAACTCTCCGAAATTTGTATATGTTCCGATAAACGAATATCCAGGAACGTACTTTGTCATGAAAAAAAGTATCAGTATGCTTACCAAAAATGACGGCGCACCTGAAAGCACAAGCATAAGTCCTGAAATTGCTGCGTCTGAGGGTTTACCTTTTCTCAGCGCCGCTGCAACTCCCATTATAACAGCTATCACTGAGCCTATGACGGAACTCATTATCACAAGTCCGAATGTTATTGGAAGCCTTGACATTACAAGACCTTTTACGTCCTGACCGTCAACATAGTCTGTGCCGAAGTCGCCTGAAAGAACTCCCTTTATCCACCTGAGATACTGTATATGCACAGGGTCGTCAAGGTGATATTTTTCTGTAAGAGCCTGCCTGAGTTCAGGAGTGGATTGATTGTTTCCTATCATTACTGTGAGAGGGTCTGCGTCTGACATTCTCAGAACAACGAACACCAGAAAGGATACCAAAAACATTATGACTATCATTGAAAGCAGCCGTTTGATTATAAATCTGAACCTTTTCACTTTACATTCCTCCTATATTTACAGCTGCACTTTGCAGGATTTTCTTGTTTGACTTTCATTTTGCTTTTTGAAAATAATTTACTCCACGAAACTTTTCTTTCGATATACCTATGATATATCCTGTAGCAACTACAACTGCAATATTTAAAATCAGTCATTCTATATTTTATATATAAACTTTTTATTAACGCAAGCTGTCTTTTAAACTTACAGAAAATGTTGTATGAATAAAGAAGTTTTATATCCTGCATTTTGTTCATATTCACAAATGTAAGAAAAGAGGGGCGCTCCAAAGCAGAAGCCCCCCACAAATGAAGATTTGGTAATCAGTAGAAAGCTTAGTCCTCGAACATCTTTCTTGCAGCGAAGCATATCATCTCGGCAGTGAGATCAGTGCCGTATTCGCTTACGTCGATCATAAGATGTTTGTTGTCACGGTCACCACGATTTTTGCCTGTGACGTATTTATAATAGTTGTGGCGCTGGCGGTCAACACGTTTTATGAGCTTGTCAGCCTCCGGCCATGAAAGGTCATAAGTTTCACACATATGCTTTATCCTTGCTTCCAAAGGCGCATAGAGAAAAACATTCATGTGGTTTGGATATTCTCTGAGAACATAGTCTGCACATCTGCCGAAGAATATGGCGGATACACGCTTGTTTGCAAGATCTCTGATGATATCGACCTGCGCTTTTACAGCCTTGTCGGAATAAAACTGCGTTGATGAGCCGTAGCCGAATGACTTCAGCAGGCGGTCAGCGTTCTTGTCAAGCATTTCCTCACTGTCAAGAAACGAGTCACGGCTTATGCCTGCACGCTCCGCCGCCATATCTACAAGATCCTTGTCATAAAACTCCATGCCAAGCTCAGCAGCCGCCTTTCTTGCGACCTCTCTTGCGTTGCAGCCGAACTCACGGCTTATGGTAATAATAAACTTTTTCATAGTCTATGCTCCTTTTTTATTTATGAGATTTTCTTTCGTGGCGGCTATCCTCCGCTCCTGTCTGGCTTTTATCTGGATCTTCGGCAAATTCCAGCCGAATTTCACCGACATGAGCCTTAGGGAAAACGTCACCGCAAGGCTCACCATGCAGGCAGGCATGAACGACATCATGCCATAGCAAAGCAGAAAAGCCGCTGCACCTGTGGCAGAAGCGCAGGCATAAATGTTGCCCACAAATATCTCAGGCTTCTTGTTCACGAAAATATCCCTGAGAACTCCGCCCCCAACGCCTGTTATAACTCCCGAAAACACAAGCAAAAAAGTGTTGTCTGACACGCCGCTCCTCATTGCCGCTGTTATACCTGTAACAGTGAAAATGCCAAGCCCTATAGTATCGAGCATGAGCATTGCAGTATCATAAAGCTTCAACGCCTTGCCCCCCAGGTCGCCTTTTACAGCCAAGGCAGCAAACACAAGCACCGATATCAAAGCCGCCGCACTCATTGCAAGGGGGTCACGAAACGCCGCCACAGGGTGACTTCCAATGACGATATCACGCATTATCCCACCGCCCACAGCCGTTGTCACTCCTATTATTATAACGCCGAAAAGGTCAAAACGCCTTTTTATCGCTGTCAGCGCACCGCTTGCCGCAAACGCTGCAGTGCCGATAAGTTCAAGTATCGTAACGATAACATCAAAACGCTCATTCATTCAACGTCCCTGCCTGCATATTTGTGTATCTTCCGCACCGCCGTCGCCTGACTTATGCCAAGCTTCTGTGCCACAGCCACAGATGTTCTGTATTTTTCATAGGCTCTCATCACAAGTCCGCTTTCGTAAAATTCAAGCATATCCTTTAGGGAAGCATTCTGTGCAAATACCTCAGACGAACCGCCTGTTATCCTGTCAGGCAAGTCGAAAACGTCCACCTTTTTCTTCTCGGTAGTAAGAACGATACGCTCGATAGTCCTATGCACCTCGTCGATATTTTCCTTCCAATCATATCCCAACAAACAGCCCATGGCACGAGGCGTGAACTCAACGCTCCGTGAGTATTTCTTGTTTGCCGAGCCGAGATAATAGTCGATAAAGCTTTTAAGATCCTCAGCACGCTCGCCAAGAGAATACATCTGCACCTGATAAGGCTCGAACTCGCTTATAAACTCCTCCGACAGCTTGTCAGCACCTTTAAGCTCCTCCACTGAATGTTCAGAAAGCCCCACAGGCACAACGCCTGCTTTTGCGCATTTTTCAAGGACTGCCCTTTGAAGCCTAGGCGACAGCCTGTCTATATGCTTTATTATCACAGCGTAAATGCCCGAAAGCGGCGATATCATCGACCTCTCTCCAAGAAGCTCCTTTTCTATGACTTCTTCCCCGACAGGTGCGCAGTCATAGGTGTAAAGCGTTCCTTTTTTGCCGTATATAGTGGAAGCAAGATAGCTTTTGCCGCTTCCCGTCGGACCATAGATGTAACATGGACAGCCTGCGTCACAGAAAACTCCTGCAAGCCGCCTTGCATCTCTTGAACGGCTGCTTTGGGCGATATAACGCTGTCCGCCGTCACGTCCTGTCATAAGCTCTATTTCATCAAGAAGCTTTTTGTTCTGATACTGCAAAACATTGTAACGCTCCCGCAGGTCGTCAAAGCCTGTTATCTCCCAAGAGGAATAGCTTATTATCATCTCAAGCTCTCCGTCCTTGAATACCGGTATTCCCGTGACAAAAGTTTCGTCATTGTCAACGCCTTTTTGCACTGTTGTGACACGCTTGTGGCTTTCAAAAACCATTTGCGTCACGCAAGGGGAAAACATCTTCATCATTTCCTCTGAGCCTGCGAATTTACCTATTATGTCAGAGCCTTTTACGCTTCTGCCGCTGAGATAGGAGTTTGAAACAAATCTGAACACTCCGCTGCCGTCGGCAATAGTCACTCCTGGGTGGATACTTTCGAGAATGTGCCCTAGCTGCTCATAATCCATTTGTCTGCACTCCTTTCTGCGGCTTTATAGTTTACACATTAAGTATCTTTGAGAAGAACTGCTTTGCACGGTCGCTCTTAGGGTGCTTGAACACTTCCTCAGGGGTGCCGTCCTCGATAACATAGCCGCCGTCCATAAAGCAGACTCTGTTTGCTACCTCTGCCGCAAAGCCCATTTCGTGTGTGACAACTATCATTGTCATTCCTGCCTGAGCCAGGTCTTTCATAACGTTCAGAACTTCGCCAACGAACTCAGGGTCAAGGGCGGAAGTCGGCTCGTCAAAGAGTATGACCTCAGGCTCCATTGCAAGGGTCCTCGCAATAGCCACACGCTGCTGCTGACCGCCTGAAAGCTGAGTAGGATAAGCGTCTGCCTTGCCGTCCATTCCAACTCTCGCAAGAAGCTCCATGGCTTTCTTCTTTGTTTCTTCCTTGTTAGCCTTTTTAACCTGAACAGGACACTCCATGACGTTTTCAAGCACTGTTTTGTGCGGCCAAAGGTTAAACTGCTGGAACACCATTCCAACGTTCTTTCTTATGACCTTTGCAGCCTTTTCGTTGAGCTTTTTGTTGTGCTTGTCCTCGTCGATGCCCTTCAGGGAAACTCCGCCTATATCTATCTCGCCTGATGTCAGCTCCTCGAGATAGTTCAGGCATCTGAGAAAAGTGCTTTTGCCAGAGCCGCTAGGGCCGATAACGCTTACCACCTCGCCCTTGTAAATATCCATATCTATTTTTCTGAGGACCTTAAGCTCCCCGTAATTCTTTGCCAGATCGTGAACCGATATAACAGGCTTTCTGCTTTCAGCCATTGTATTTTACACTCCTTTTTTGTCAGATAGCAACACGGTTGTTGTGCTTTTCTATACATCTTGATGCGAACTCAATAACAAGGTTCAGCGCCCAGTAAAGAACGCCTGCACAGATATAAACTATCAGAGGGCTGAAAGTTATACCGATAGCCTCTTTTGTCATCATTGTCATTTCTGCAACTGTGATGATAGAAAGGATAGATGAGTCCTTAACAGTCTGAACAAACTGTCCTGTCAGTGACGGAACGATTATTTTCAAAGTCTGAGGGAAAATTATTCTCACCATTGTTTTAAATCTTGACATTCCCATTGCATATGAAGCTTCAAACTGTCCCTTTGGGATAGCGCTGACGCCGCTTTCAAGGATAACTGCGGTATAAGCCGCTGTGTACATTCCAAGAATTATAACGCCTGTTGAGAACGCTGAAACGTTCAGACCAAGAGCAGGGAGTCCGTAATATGCAAGATATACCTGCACCATAAAAGGGGTGCATCTGAATATCTTTATAAACGCCCTTGCGATAAGCTCAACAGCCTTGTTTTTTGAAAGGCACATATAGCCTACCGCCGAGCCTAACACCATTGCAATAAGGATAGACAGCACCGATATTGCCGCCGTTGTTCCAAGACCCTGTAAAAGCAGCGGAAGCGCTATTTCCGCAACGTGCATAAATTCGTCCATATTATTGCGCCTCCTTATCTTCTTTCAAGTCTTTTCTTCTGAAGCTTTACAAGCTCTTCAAGTCCTGCGCAGATAACAAAATACATAACTGCGATAGCAATATAGAAAGGCAGGTTTATGTATGTCTGCGTAACAAGACGCTGAGCCGTTCTTGTAAGCTCTACGATTGCCAACACAGAAAGCATCGGCGACACCTTTATAACGTTTATGAACTCGCTTGTTAGCTGCGGCAAAGCTACCTTGAATACCTGTGGGAAAACTATCCTCATTAGTATCTTTGGCTCGCTCATGCCCAAGGCTCTGGCCGCCTCCGTCTGACCCTTTGGCACAGCCGTAAGACCGCCACGGATTATTTCTGCGATAAATCCGCCGCTGTTAAGGCTAAGAGCGATTATGCCTGACGCCAGGTTTGAAAGGTTTAGACCCATTACTGCAAGCGCCTGATATATAATGTATATCTGCACCAGCACAGGTGTGCCACGGACAAAGCTTATATAAACTGCGACTATCTTTTTCAGTATCCTTGAAGGAAGCGAGTCGCCGCCCATTCTCATCACCGAAAGCAGTATACCAACGCAAAGCGCTATAAGTATCGCTGCAACGGATACGAATACTGTATAGCCAAGACCTTTCAGCAGCAGGTCTTTATAATGCCATACTATGTTGAAATTCTCCATTGATATATAATGCTCCGCCGTTTGCGACGGAGCATTTCCTCCTTTCAAAGGTGCTTTTTACTCGGCAGGGATATAATCGCTCTCAGGCAGGTCAACGGCTTCACCAAACCATTTCTTCTGGAGCTCTGCAAGAGTTCCGTCCTCTTTGAACTTGTGTATCTCAGAGTTGATATAGTCAGAAAGCTCTGTGTCTTCCTTACGAACAGCCCATGATACCCAAGTGTCTGTACCGACCATTTCAGCCTTGCCTGAATCGTCAGCCACTATCTCATAATCGTCAGGATTCTTCATTACAACTGCGGCGCAGCTTGCATAGTTCTGAGCAACAAGGTCTATCTTGCCGTTCTTAAGCTCTGCAAAAGCCTCAGGGAATGAGTCGTATTTGAGCAGTTCAGCATAGCCGTCCTTGCCCTCTGACTTTAGCTTCTCGTTGAATTTCTTTGTATCGTCCTCATTGTAGCAAGAAGTCTGTGTGCCGACCTTTTTGCCCGACATATCTTCGATAGACTTGATGCTGTCATCGCCCTTTCTCTTTACGAAAACTGTAGTTCCGTTCTGGATAGGATAAGTCATCGTGTACTTGCCTGCACGTTCAGCAGTTACGCCGAGTGTTGCTCCAACAACGTCATATTTCTTTGCTTCAAGTCCTGCAAGTATTCCTTGAAACGGCAGGTCGATATAATCAAGCTCTACCCCCAGATCGTCGCAAATCTTAGCGAACAGATCTGCGTTGTAGCCTATGATCTTATCGCCGTCCATGTTATTCAAAAGGCTCATAAGCGGCTTCTGTCGCAACTGTGAGCTTACCGTTTTCCTTGATCTGATCCAGTGTGAGCGGACCTGCGTTCTTGCTGCTTCCGCAGGCTGTAAGACATCCTGCCGCAAGTACCGAAGCCACTGCCACTGCACAAACTTTTCTTAAAATTCCAAATCTTCTTCCGCTTTTCATAACTGATTCCAACCTTTCACTTACTTTTCTAAATAATTCGGAGCGCTGACAAGCCGGACACCCTAGTGCCGCCGTCAACGCTCCGTTGCGTTTGATATTATATTTATTGGAGAGTGAATTATTTTTCTATCTTTATTTTCTCTTGCCGATCTTCTTCTGATAAGCAAGGATAGACATGAACTCAAAAATGATATTTGCGCCCATATAAGCTGTTATCTCTGAGTGGTCATATGGAGGAGCAACTTCTACTACATCAAAGCCTGTGAAGTTCAGGTCTTTCAGCGCTCTTATATATTGAAGTGTTTCAAAGGAAGTAAATCCGCCCACCTCAGGAGTACCTGTACCTGGTGCATAAGCCGGGTCAACAAAGTCGATATCGAATGTAAGGAACACCTTGTTGTCGCCAACCTTTTCCTTTATGACCTTGAGAAGATCTTCAGGAGAATATGTGTGGAGCTTGTCCCCTGGGATAACCGTGAAGCCAAGGTCTGCGGCGATCTTGAAATCGTCAGGATCGTAAAGAGAACCTCTCATGCCAATCTGAACCGACTTCTCAGGATCAATAATACCCTCCTCCATTGCTCTTCTGAATGGTGTGCCGTGATTGTATTTCTGACCGAAAACCGTATCGCACAGGTCAAGGTGTGAATCGAAATGCACAAGGCTTACCTTTCCATGCTTCTTTGCGATAGCTCTAAGCTCGCCAAGGGTGATAGCGTGGTCGCCGCCAATGCTTATTGGAACTGCACCGCATTCAAGAACACCGTCCAAGGTCTGCTCGATAGCTGAATATGTTTCGTGGATATAATCAGGGATCACAGGAACGTCGCCAAGGTCTGCGCCCTTGAGTGAATCCATAATGTTGACGCCCATTGCAACATTGTTAGGCTTTATCATTGCCGAGATGTTTCTTACACCGTTAGGACCAAATCTTGCGCCTGCTCTGAAAGAAGCGGCGGTATCGAATGGTATACCAACGATAGCGAAATCCAATCCCTCTGCTGAGGTCGCGTGAGGAAGCCTCATGAAATTACCCATATTACAAAAACGAGGAGAGCCTGAGGCGCTCGGTGGCTGACAATTGTTGTTGATCATTTGAGGTCACTTTCCTTTCAAAATCACTGAGGAACATATCCGCATGACCGTTCAAGTCATTTCTGAATTGCTCTATGTGCAGAATTATATCACCATTCCTGCAAGTTGTCAAGAGCTATTTTTCAATTTTTCTGAAAATTATTCACTTTGGAATAAGCTTTGTTATCACTTATATAGCGTATTTACGCTATTTCGTCCATATCAAAATCGAAACTATTCATTTTTGAATAGTTTCTTTGTGCAAATCTACAAATGGCAATAATGCAATATTCAGATGTCAGACTTTCATTTTGTTCACATCTATTTTTTATTCAAAGCTGAATAAAATAAGAATTTTTCATTAACACTATTGCCAAATAAAAAGCTCTGTGCTATACTGATAATCAAAGCAATGACGCTCTTATAACCGATACGGCAATGCCTGTCGGTTTATAAGGGCGTTGTTTTTTTATTATCACTAGGTCAAACTCAGAAAACAATTTTGAAAGGAAGTTTTATTATGGCTTGTTTTTTAGTACCAGCAACAGAAGCGATCGTTACAACTATTGTGGCAAAGGCAGTAAAGTCTCACGAGGCAAAGACAGAGGAGCAGACAAAGGTCAAAGCTCTTTCGGAGGACAAGCTTCCTCTTTCTAAAAAGATAACAAGGCTCTCAGGCTTTCTGTGGGGCGGCTCAGGACTTTTGGCATTTGAGCATCTGTGGCATGGCGAGATATCACCGTTCTTCCCATTCCTGACAGCGGCTAACGACCCTTCGGAAATGGCAGTAGCATTCCACGAAATGGCGACTGTCGGAACATCAATGGCTGTTCTTGTGACAGCGGTATGGGCTGTGCTGACGGTGGTGTCTGACAAGATACTGAAACGTAAGCCAAAAAAGACTGCAAAGCTGGGCGGTGACGCCGTATGACACTTCTTATCACTCTCATAGCAGCCGTTATCATTACCATAGTATGGTACACATCACCAAAAGCCAGAAATCTTAAAGTGGGGCTGATGTGCTATATGTACTGGGGCGCATCTATAATGTGGCTCGTGGACGCACTTTTTGAATACAAAGAGCAGGGCGCAGGATATTTCACCCCTGCCACCGCAGACATGATAAACGACAGCTTTTTAGGAATCTGCGTTGTTGCACTCGGCACAGTCGTATGGCTCGGCACTATGCTCATAAGCGACCCTGAGGGAGTAGTAAAAAAAGCCCTTACAGAGAAAAAGCAGTAGAGACACTATACTATATAAATAGGAGGAATAATAATGCGACTTGTTCCAAGAGAGCAGGATAAGCTTATGCTCCATTATGCGGGCATGCTTGCCCGTGACCGAAAGGCACAGGGATTAAAGCTCAACTACCCTGAAGCTGTGGCATACATAAGCATGGAAGTAATGGAAAAAGCAAGAGCAGGAGCGTCAGCCGCTGAGCTTATGCAATACGGCACAAAGCTTCTTACCGCTGATGACGTCATGGACGGCGTTCCTGAAATGATACACGAAATACAAATAGAATCCACAATGCCCGACGGCACAAAGCTTGTGACAGTACACAACCCTATCAAGGGTGCAAGCAAGCTTCACCCAGGGGAATTTATCGTTGAGGAAGGCACTGTCAAGCTCAACGAGGGAACAGAAAGCATTGAGCTTACAGTCTCAAACACAGGGGACAGACCTATCCAGACAGGCTCCCACTTCCACTTTTTTGAGGTAAACAAGGCTTTGGAGTTTGACCGCAAGGCGGCTTATGGTATGCGACTTGATATCCCCGCAGGCACAGCGGTAAGATTTGAACCGGGAGAGAAAAAGACCGTCCGTCTTATACCTATCGGCGGCGACCGCATAGGCTATGGTCTGAATGGTCTTGTAAACGGAAAAATGGACGATGAAAACATCAAGCAGGCAGCCTTTGAAAAGGCTAAAAAGCTTGGCTTCAAGGGGGTGTAGGAAATGATCGAGATATCGAGAAAAGCTTACTGCGATATGTATGGTCCGACAGTTGGCGACAGGGTGCGCTTGGGCGACACTTCTCTTATTGCAGAAGTGGAAAAAGATTTGACAGTTCATGGCGATGAAGCAAAGTTCGGTGGAGGAAAATCTCTCCGTGACGGCATGGGGCAATCCTGCAAAGCCACTGACAAGGAGTGCCTTGACACTGTTATCACAAACGCTCTTATCATCGACAGCACAGGCATCATAAAGGCTGACGTTGGCATAAAGGACGGCAGGATAGCAGGAATAGGCAAAGCAGGCAACCCCGACATCATGAATGGCGTTGACAAAAACATGATAATAGGCGCTTCCACGGAAGCTATCGCAGGCGAGGGACTTATCCTCACCGCCGGCGGACTTGACACGCACATTCATTTTATCTCTCCAACTCAGGTGAGAACAGCCCTTTACAGCGGAATCACCACCATGATAGGCGGTGGTACAGGTCCTGCCGACGGCACCAATGCCACCACCTGTACACCCGGCGAGTTCAATATCCACAGAATGTTGGAAGCCTCCGAAGACCTGCCAATGAATTTCGGCTATCTCTGCAAGGGAAATTCAAGCGACATCACAACTCTCGAGGAGCAGATAAAGGCAGGCTGTATAGGCTTGAAGATACACGAGGACTGGGGCTCTACCCCTGACGTTATCGACCACGCACTTACTGTTGCGGATATGTATGACGTTCAGGCGGCTATCCACACCGACACTCTTAACGAGGGCGGATTTGTTGAAGATACCGTCAATGCTTTCAAGGGCAGGACTATCCACACTTATCACACAGAGGGTGCAGGCGGCGGACACGCTCCTGACATTATCAGAGCGGCAGCGTTCCCGAATGTTCTCCCTTCCTCAACGAACCCTACAATGCCTTACACCGCAAACACTCTTGACGAACATCTGGATATGCTCATGGTGTGTCATCACCTTGACAAGAACGTACCAGAGGACATTGCTTTTGCGGATTCAAGGATACGTCCTGAAACTATCGCCGCAGAGGACGTTTTGCACGATATGGGAATATTCTCAATGATGAGTTCCGACTCTCAGGCAATGGGACGTGTAGGCGAAGTCATCACACGAACATGGCAGACCGCTGACAAAATGAAGAAACAACGTGGCGCACTCCCTGAGGACAGCCAGCGAAACGACAATTTCAGAATAAAACGCTACATTTCAAAATACACTATCAACCCTGCTATAACCCACGGCGTATCAGAATATGTAGGCTCAGTGGAAGTTGGCAAGGTGGCAGACCTTGTTCTTTGGAATCCTGCATTTTTCGGAGCAAAGCCTGACATGATAATAAAGGGCGGATTTATTTTCGCATCAAAAATGGGCGACGCAAACGCTTCTATCCCTACCCCTCAGCCTGTGTGTTACACAGAAATGTTCGGTGGTCACGGGCTTGCCCTTTCAAGCACCTGTATCACGTTCGTATCAAAATACGCCTACGAGGACGGCATAAAGGAGAAGCTTGGTCTTAAAAGGCAGGTGCTTCCTGTGAAGAACTGCCGAAACATCTCAAAGGCTGATATGGTATACAACAACGTCTGCGGTGATATAAGAGTAGACCCTGAGACCTACACTGTCACAGTTGACGGCGAAGTTATTACCTGCGAGCCTTTTGACGAGCTTGCATTGGCACAGCGTTACTTTATGTTCTAAAGCGAGGAAACAAAAATGATAGCAGAAAAAATATTAGGCAATCTCTCTGAAAGCACCACCTCTGTAGAAGTAGACACAGTTGAGCTTGATTGGTTTGAAGCCGAGAAAAAGCGCATAAGAAAAACCACCGCAGGAGGACGTGACATAGGCATTGCCATTGACGAAAACCTAAAGGACGGGGATATCATCTATCTTGACGATAAGCTTTGCGTAGCAGTGAAGCTCACAAGCTGTCCCCTTATAAAGATAAACGTTCACACTATGCAGGAAATGGGCAGGCTTTGCTTTGAGATAGGCAACAGGCATTTGTCACTTAAAATATCTGACGACAACGTGCTTATCCCACATGACGAGCCTACAGAAAAGCACCTGAAAAACCTCGGCTTTGAGTGCGAGAACATCATAGGCAGATTTGACGATTTTATCGTCTGCAAAGCTCACGGACACTCACACAGCCACTCCCACGAGCATGGGGAACATCATCACCACGAACATTCACACTAAACGGAGCTGATAAAAAATGACCGATACCGCAGGACTTATTCACATTCTGCAAATATGCGACAGCCTTTTCCCTGTGGGTGCGTTCACGCTTTCAAATGGGCTTGAAACCTACGTTCAGCATGATATCATCACTTCGCCAAAAGGGCTTGAAGAATATCTCCATTCTTACATCTCAGTGCTGCCCTACAATGAGCTTGGTGCGGCGGCAGCGGCATACAATGCTGACGAAAAGGAGCTTTGCCGTCTTGATGAGATATACTCTGCGGCGAAAACACCATTTGAGATACGAAGCGGCTCAGAAAAGGTCACAAGGCGTTTTTTCAAAATATGCAACAATGGTCGGGAAAGCTTCACAGGGCTTTATAAAAGCCTGACTGAGCAAGGCATATGCAAGGGCCATCAGTGCATCGCCTATGGGCTTTATATGCGTGACAATGGCATCGAGCTTTCAGAGGGGCTTGCGGTATACGGCTATTCCATATGCTCCGCCATAGTCACAAACTGCGTGAAGCTTGTACCTCTAAGTCAGCTTGCAGGGCAGAAAATTCTCGGAGAGAGCTTTGAGCTTATATCCTCCGCTTCAGAAAAAGCCCTTTCCACTGATATAAACGATATCGGCATAAGCGGCGCAGGCTTTGACCTGCGTGCAATGCAGCACGAGCGACTGTATTCAAGACAGTATATGTCATAAGCTATGATTTATATAATATAATAAGGAGTACCAAAAATGAGCTATGTAAAAATAGGCGTAGGCGGACCTGTGGGATCGGGAAAAACCGCACTTATCGAACGCCTTACAAGAGAAATGTCAAAAGAATATTCCATATGCGTTGTAACAAACGATATCTACACCAAAGAGGATGCAGAATTTCTTACAAAAAACTCATGCCTGCCAGCTGACAGGATAGTTGGCGTTGAAACAGGCGGCTGTCCTCACACTGCCATAAGAGAAGACTGCTCCATGAACCTGGAAGCCGTTGACGAAATGGTGAAAAAGCACCCTGACACGCAGATCGTTTTCATTGAAAGCGGCGGCGACAATCTATCCGCCACATTCTCCCCTGACCTTGCAGACGCTTCTATCTATGTTATCGACGTTGCACAGGGTGAAAAGATACCAAGAAAAGGTGGCCCTGGCGTGACACGTTCCGACCTGCTTGTTATCAACAAGACAGACCTTGCGCCACTTGTTGGAGCTTCCCTTGAAGTAATGGCTTCCGACTCAAAGCGCATGAGGGGCGACAGACCGTTTCTTTTCACAAATCTCATGAGCCGTGAGGGCGTTTCTCAGGTCATAGATTGGATAAAAAAATCAGTGCTTTTTGAGGATCTGAAATGAACGGCAGACTAAGCCTGTCAACAGCCTTTGACGGACAAAAGACCGTTACTGAGGACTTATATTTTGCTCCCCCTTTCAAGGTGTATTCACCATTTTATGACCATAAAGGCTGGGCGAAATATATCTCAATGTGCGGCTCAGCAGGAGTATTGGCAGGTGACGAAAACGAGATAAAGCTTTTTGTGGGGGAAAACTGCAAGGTCATATTCACAGATCAGGGCTATCAAAAGCTTTTCAACACAAACGGCGGCATATCAAAACAGAGCATAAAGCTTGTTGTGCGCAAAAACGCAAGGCTTTGCTATATGCCCCACCCTATTATGACTTTCACAGGCTGTGAGCATATCTCTATGGGCAAGGTGAACATCACAGAAAGCTCTGAGCTTATTTTCTCTGAGATATACTGCTGTGGCAGAACTGCAATGGGGGAGGAGTTTGGCTTGAAGCGCTTTCGCTCACGCACCGAGATAGCAATTGACGGCAGGGCGGATTTTATCGACAACACTCTTATCGACCCAGCCGCACTGCCCATACGGCAAAAAGGCTTTTTCGAGGGCTTCACCCACACGGGATTTATGTATATCTACACCCCTGACAAGACAATGCTGGAAAGCATTTACCAAGCCGACTACACAGGCGACCCTGACAGCGCACAGCTTTGCGCCACTCACACGGAACGTGGCATAGCCATAAGAGCCTTGGGACATTCGGGAGAAGAGATTTTTGACGCTTTTCAGCTCATTGCAGAAAAAATTCGCACATAAAAACAGCGGATAAAATATTGTTAAACTTTTCACAAATGATCAAAAAACCAGTGAAAGCCTGCTGTAGGCTTACACTGGTTTTGTTATTTCTCACATCTCACAAGAGCCACGATCTCTGTTATGTTACAATAGATCATAGACACCCAAAATAGAAAAACAACTCTCAATATGATATAATGTTAAGTACCACCAAAACAAATATCATGAAAAGAGAGATTTCGTCAACGGGTAGTGAAATATTTTCACAAACACGGGGCTACAGAAGCTTCGATACGTTTCAAGGTGTGCCGTCAATCAGTGTATAATTGGGTGGCGAGGTATGACGGGACTTGGAAAAGCCTGGTGGAGCGAAGCCACAGACCTCATCATCACCCAAAAGAGCATACACAAGCTGAAAAAGAGATGATTCT
>CACZFN010000024.1 GCA_902780505.1 uncultured Ruminococcus sp.
TGTGACTTTGATATTAGGAGGTCCTGATATGACAAATTATCGGGAAATATTGAGGCTCAAATCACTCGGATACACCCAAAGAAGTATCGCGTCCGGTGCCAAAGTCTCACGCAACACTGTCAGCGAGGTTCTGAAAAAAGCGGAACAGTTGAACATCACCTGGCCGCTCGAAGACGATGCGACCAATGAAATGCTGGACGAGCTGTTTTACGGCAATCGTAGAAGCAGTCCTTCGCCGTATGCGGTCATCGACTTTGACTACATCCACCGCGAGCTTTCAAAGAAAGGCGTTACCCTCACTCTGCTCTGGCAGGAATACTGCGAGCGCGCCTACGCAAACGGCGAGACGCCGTACATGAGCACGCAGTTCGGTGATAAGTACCGTCATTGGGCTCGTATCACTAAGGCTACTATGCGTGTCACGCATAAACCCGGAGATGTTATGCAGGTGGATTGGGCTGGCGGAACTATTCCGTACTATGATTCAGTTACAGGAGAAGAATACAAGGCGTATCTTTTCGTGGCGGCTCTGCCGTGCAGCAGCTATCTTTACGTCGAAGCCTGCACCGATATGAAGCAGGAGAACTGGCTTATGTGCCATGTCCACGCATACGAATATTTTGGCGGAGTTACGAGAGTTTTAGTTCCGGATAATCTGAAAACAGGCGTGACGGCTAACACACGCTACGAAACGCAGCTGAACGAGAGTTACCGTGAACTTGCCGAGTATTATGGCACCGCTATTGTTCCTGCCCGCGTGCGTAAGCCGCAGGATAAAGGTCTTGTCGAGCGTTCGGTCGGGTTCTCGACTACTTGGATAACCGCCGCTTTGCGTGAGCGCAAATTCTTCTCTTTTGCTGAGGTCAGAGACGCTGTTGCTGAAAGACTTGAATTCATCAACACAAAGCCCTTTCAGAAGCGACCCGGCAGCCGCAGAGAAGCATATCTCACAGAAGAAAAGGAATTCATGCTGCCGCTGCCTAAGCACCCTTATGAGCCCGCTGTGTGGAAGCAGCAGACAGTCGGAAATGACTATCTGATCTCAGACGGTGTCAACAAGTATTCTGTCCCATTTGATCTGATCGGTGAACAGGTGCAAATCAGGCTGACCAAAGATCTTGTAGAGGTGTATTTCAAAGGCAGCCGTATGACTTCGCATAAGCGCCTTGAAAAGTACAGCGTTCAGCCTGTTGTGAAGCCCGAGCATATGCCCTCAAATCACCGTGAATATCTGAACTGCAATGCCGAAGAATTCAAGGAATGGGCGGCAACGGTTGGCAAATCCGTTGAGGAAGTCGTGAAGCATTTCCTGACCTCCGGCAGCGTTCCCGAACAGGGGTACAAGGCTTGTGTGAGCCTGATTAAGCTCGGCAAGCGTTACGGAAAGAAGAAGCTTGAAGCCGCTTGCGAGCGTATGCTGGCATTCTCATCGTCACCGTCAATTCGCACGATAACAACGCTTTTGAAGAACAGCAGCGAACACAACAAGTCAGCTGTGGCAAGCGATAACAGCAACAAATACGGCATTACCCGAGGTGCCGCCTACTGGAAGAAAGGCGGTGAGGGCAAATGATAAACAACACTATTGAGCGTCTGAGAGCTATGAAAATGAACGCTCTTGCAAGCGAACTGGAGCGACAGATCGAAGATTATGACAGCTACAAGCAGCTTGGATTTGAAGACAGACTTACACTTCTTGTCGATGCCGAATGGAATCGCAGGCAGAACAACAAGCTCGACAGGTACATCAGAAACGCCAGATTTTCAGATGCTAACGCCACGATAGAGGGCATCGAATACATTGAGGACAGGCACCTCGACAAAGGAAAAATGCTTCGTTTTGCGACCTGTAACTACATCGACGAGGGCAGGCATATCATACTCAAGGGTGCGTCCGGAAACGGTAAAACCTACATCGCCTGTGCTCTCGGAAACGCCGCCTGCCGCAAGTTCAAAAGCGTGAGATACATCAGACTACCAGAACTGCTTGACGAGCTTACAATTGCAAGAGCGAACAATGAGCTTGCCAAGGTCATCAAGGCATACAAAAAGGTCGATCTGCTTATCCTTGACGAGTGGCTTATCCGCAAGCTCACGCCAAGTGAGAGCATTGATCTGCTGGAGATCATCGAAGCCCGTGTGTCGCGTTCTATGATATTCTGCACACAGTACCACACCGAGGGCTGGTATGACCGTATCAATTCCGAACCGGATAATGGCAGTCCCATCTCCGAAGCGATAATAGACAGGATCGTCAACAACGCCTATGACATCATGATTGACGGCGAAGTCTCCATGAGAAAGCGTCACGGTCTGCCGGAGGGGGCTGAGCCGTGACGATCACTAAAGACGAGCTGGACAACAAGTGGTGGTTGCTATTCTTGCACTGCAAAGACCCCGAAGCCGCTAAAGCTGAAATACTCGCATTATTCTCCGAAGAACCTGATGGACAGCATGAGTGGTCGGAGCAAGATATCTATGAGCAGATGAAGAAGATCATCAGCAAGTATTAATAAACATTGATAGGTGAGCCTGCTTGGTGATAAGTCAGGCGGGCTCATTTTTATTGTGGTTCTCTACTCCGTGAAAGTGGCTCTCGGAGTGCGGCAGAGTGGCTCTGGAAGTCCGTGCAGATGGCTCTGGCGCGACGGCGTATACACAAATATCGGAATTCTATCCAATTCAGACCGAACAGATAGGAATACCGTTATTGAGGACCCTCGGTCTTGTGCGCCTTTTTTGTCCGCACAACTGAGGGTGAGAGTCGGGAGCCGGAGCTAAAGCCAAAGCCAAAGCCGGAGCTAAAGCTACCCCTCTGTCCGTTGTCCTGTCCAGCCGGGCCCACAAAGGCCATGAGCCGGAAAGGACAACAGATTATGAATAACCAGAAGATTACCCCTGAGACCAGCTACAAGACCCTCAAGAGCATGGTTCCCGATGCCAGCACAGTCCATACGCCCAAGGGTGAAGCCCTGATCAGATCCGACAGCGAGATTCTGGTCAAGGTCAAGGAGGACGGCGGCATGGTCATCGTGTACAAGAACGGTTTCTTTGCCTACATCGATGACCAGGGCGAACCCACCGCCCGCGCTGTGGCGAACTGCCATGTCATGAAGTTTGGAAAGGCTGAGGGTGGATATGAGCCTGTGGACGAGAGTATTTTTGAGGACATGCCCTTCCCGTATGTCCTGTCCCACTTCGGCATGATGAATATTGAAGATGTGCGCCCAGATAGGGCATTGTGCAGTGTAGCGTAAGGGACTACCCCCGTAAGATAACGCGGGAAACAGCCTGCCTAACTGAAAGGCGAAAGCTGACACAGGAACAGAGCACGGCAGGAAAGCGGTAAGTCATCTAAAGACAGTTTGGTGCGACTGAACCGCAATGTTAAGCGGATACGAGGATGAAGTTGGGTTTACTGATACGCAAGTTTCTAATTCTTGTTATTTTCAAGCGAAGGAAATCTGTCTGTAACCTTTGTCATGAGTGCAATGGATGATGTTCTTCCATCCATTGGTTATCGAATAACTCATGAAATCTGTAGGAGAACCTATGGTAACGAAACGAAAGCGCATACCGACAATCCGCACTTCCCTACACACGATGCTAACTGGGGATACCCTAAACAGGAACGCCTGAAAAGGCTATGACTGTAGAGTCTGAAAATCCTGCATGGGTACGGAGCGCTCGTAGTAGTCCGCGAGGGGTAATGACCCTTACATGGCGAAGGGGCGCAGTTATTGTGTACTAAAATGAATGTTGATTAGGGAGGAATACCTCATTGCAACCAACAACAGAAATTTTAGAAAGAATCAGTAAGAACTCACTGTCAAATAAGGAAGGGAAGGTGTTTCCGAGAAATATATTAGCGGAGCCAGCAGCGAGGAACACTGCTGCGTGCATTGGGTACTCTGCTATGGAGATTCTCCGAAAATACGGTGACGGTGTGATGATAATCACTCCCGCCGATCACTATATTGAGGATGTCCAGGCCCTGACAGAGATATTCAAGACCGCAATCCTTACGGCGGAAGAGCAGGACAAGCTGGTGACAATTGGTCTTAAGCCGACGTTCCCGTCAACTGGCTTTGGCTACATAAAGTATGATCCGGAGACGGCTGGCACAGTGAAACCTGTCATTGAATTCCGTGAGAAGCCGGATGAAGAGACAGCGAAGAAGTATGTAGAGTCAGGACGCTATGCCTGGAACAGCGGCATGTTTATTTGGAAAGCATCTCTGATCCTAAAAAAGCTTGAAGAATACACACCTGATATTTACGAAGACCTGAAAACAATCGGCGATGCGATGAATAAGCCGGAAGAACAGGAAGTTCTTCACAACGTTTACCCGAATATAAGGAAGATCAGTATCGACTATGCAGTCATGGAGCCGAGCGCAGCAAAAGGAGATGTTCTGGTTATCCCCGGCGACTGTGGCTGGAACGATGTCGGCTCCTGGGACATGATGGATGTCCTTCATGATCCGGATGAGAATAACAATATTCTCTTGGGTGACGTGGTGACGGTTGATGTGAAAGATGCAGTTATCTATTCCTCATCCCGAGCAGTAACCGCTGTTGATGTAGAGAACATCGTCATCGTTGAAACATCTGATGCCATCATGGTTTGCCGTAAAGATAAGGCGCAGGAGGTAAAGAAAATCGTAGATGCTTTGAATGAGGCAGGAAGGAAAGAGCTGTTATGAAGTGTCTCGTTTTAGCCGGAGGTATGGGCGAGCGATTATGGCCGTTATCCCGAAAGAACTTTCCTAAACAGTTCATAAAGGTACAGAAGAACCATTCCGTCTTTCAAGAGACTATTGCGAGAAACATTCCATACTGTGATGAATTCATTATCGTCACAAACTATGAGTATCGAGCGATTATTGCCAATCAGATGGAAGCTTTTCAGGGGTTACCTTATCGATGTGTTTATGAGGAAGAGCCGAGGAAAACGACGGCAGCAATCGTGCTTTCCTGCCTCAGCTTACAACCATCTGAATATGTGTTTGTCGTAGCGGCAGATCACTTGATCGATACAGGTGAGTGCAACGGTCTTAGCTATAAAGATTCGATAAGAATTTGTATTGCGAGAGGTTTCCGTTGAACCATTTTTATAGCATCCCTAGGGCAAGCTTCAACACACGCTTCACAACGATTGGATGCTGGAAGAGCTGAGAAAGCGGGGTGTCGATATTACCGCTGTTTACTATTGCCCGCACCACCCGACAGCAGCCGTAGAGAAATATAGAATTGATTGTGATTGTAGAAAGCCGAAGCTCGGTATGTATGAGCAGGCAATCAAGGATTTCAACATTGATATTGGAGCTAGCTTCTCAATCGGCGATAAAATCCGGGATTGCGCAATTTGCAACTCTACTGATTGTCGTGGCTATCTGATCCATCACAATGAAAAGACTGAAGTGATAGAAGCAGTAAAGAACGGCGAGTATGAGAGAGTAGAGTACGCGGATGATTTACTCGCGGCAGCACAGAGGATACTATCATCAGTACTTTGCCAGGTACTGGGCGGAGCATAAGAAATAGACACGTCGTCGCACGTCTTTAGCACTCAATAACATCGTCTGCTAACAGAACGCGCTGTGAGCGATTCTGAGGGGGGCGTCACCGCGTCCGGGGCTTGCGGGTGATAGAGAGTGAGTGTAAACTCCCGGACGCGCCAGAACGCGCCGTAGGGGGCGTAGAAACGAGATCGCTTTTTTCGCAGCTGCGACCATCCCAGGATGCGACAGACAGGATAACCACAAGGAACTGGTCATTCCTGGGGAGGGATATTCAGTTTCGAGAGATGGAGTAGTGTCTGTTTTGTGCAGTCTGTGCAGTCTATTTCCGGTTACTCTATATATATTTTTATCTAGTTTTTATTGAAGAAGATATATATAACAGTAACCAGAAGAAGACTGCACAGACTGCACAGAAGTGTGTTTATCACAGTCCTACAACGGCTCCCCATCGCTGTTTATCAGCCCCTGCTGTACGAAAGAGATGGTGTGGACTGCGAAAGTAATAACACAGGTAATCTTGAAAACCAGACAGATACATGGTATGCTATGGACACAAATCATCGGTATAGCTGTGCGTTACAGCATGAGACCGATCATAAAAGGAGTGTTTTTTCATGCCGCGTCCGAAGGGAAGCAAGAATAAAGCCAAGGCCATCCTCACGCCCACCATCCTCGATCCTACTGCGATTGAAGAGACACAGCTAAAGAACCGCAAGGACGAGCTGAAAGCTCTGGCGAAGGAGAAAGAGGCTGCGATTGCTGCAGCGGCAGCTAAGAAGGCCGAGGAGGATAAGCAAGCCATCCTGGACGCGGTTGCGAAGTCCGGTAAGAGCATAGAAGAGATACTGGAGTTGCTGAAATAAAAAACAGAGGGAGGAGCCGGTCTGACTTCTCCCTTGTGTTTTACTGCGCCATGTCTAATAGTGAATATTTCGTTAGACAGATTGACTCTCAACCGGAGAGTCGCTATGCTTTAACCATGACATGTCTAACCGTGATTTTGAGCGTAACCGCCAACCACCCCAGCCCACAATGAGAAAAAGCCGAGGATTCCAATTAAACCTCGGCTATAATTATTAGTGCCGCATATTGTACTTTACTACCGGTTACTATACTTTACTACCAACCACTGCAACTATACATTACCGGCAATTACTTCACCTCACTGTAACTCTGCCTGCAATACGCCGGAAGCGCCATGCTCCAGGGCATAACTGATTTAAGCTGCTTATCAGTCGGAGCCGTTCCCAATTTTGGCAGTACGGTAAGCAGATAAAGCAGATATCCGTAAACATCAAGACTGTTTCTTTTGGCTGTCTCGATGATGCTCATAACAGCCGCACTTGCATCTGCGCCTTTTTCCGTGTCGCTGAAAAGAAAGTTTTTTCTGTTGATGACATAAGGCTTTACCGTCCTCTCGGCAAGATTGTTGCTCATTTCGACCTTCGGGTCATCAAGAAACAGGTATAGCTTTTCTTTCTGATTTTTGGCATAAGTGACCGCCGTGCCAAGATTTGAGCCTTTGCCCGGTCTGAGTGTATTTATGATCTCATAGGCTTTGTCCAGCAGCGGCTTTACCTTTTCATGGCGCATCTCAAGTATCTGCTCTTCGGTGTATTCTGCTTTCTTAGCCTCGGCTTCATATGCAAAAGCCTTGTCGATCAGGGCAACTATCTGTGCAGAAGAACAGGTTGTGTCACCTTCGGGTATGCAGTCTAAGAACTTGCGTCTTAAATGCGAATGGCAGCCCGCATTCTTAAATTTTCCGCTGCCATAGGACTGATACCCGTCTGTCTGAACCACTCACGTATAATCTCCGAGAAGTTCTTCGACAACGGTTTTTCTGCGGCTGTCCTTGTAGGTGTAAAGCGCTATCTTTTTTGAAGCACTTGCGCCTGTGCAGACTACCCACATCTGACCTTTTTTCTTTGTGGGCTTGCCATCTGTCTTAAGAACTCTTGTGGGAGTTTCATCTGCATTGAGAACAGGCTCACGATATGAGTATTCCCATAGCATTTTAATAACAGGCTCAAACCATTTTGCACCCTTGATGACCCAGTTTGCAAGCGAGGTGCGGTTGAGATAAATTCCCCTCATCTTCCAGTACTGCTCCTGCCTGTATAGAGGTTCACCGAGCTGATATTTTCTCTGCATGATATCCGCAACAAGTGAAGCGTCTGCCAGACCCTTTTCGATAACAGCCGCAGGAGTCTTGTTTTCAGCCTTGACTATGTTGGACTTTATGCCGTTCTTATCGCAGCTTTTGCACTTGTATACCTTGCGGTAGTATTCTATCTTGTAGATCTTTTCGGGGATAACTACTATCCTTGTTGTCAGATGCTCCTCGGTATACTCGGTAAGAGTATCTCCACACACATCGCAGATACGCTGATCCTCGGGCAGATCAAAAACTATCCTTTTTGTTTCAAGGTCCGCTCTTATCTCTTTTCTGCCGCGATGCTTGCCGGTCTTTGCTGACTTTCTCGTGACCTTTTCTTCGGTGAGCTCTGGAACGGAAAGATTAGACTGCTCCTCGGCTTCATTGAAGATACCCTCAAAAGAAAGCTGTCCTTCACAGAGATATTTACCCTTCTCTGCCTTTGTCAATAAAAAACTGAGCCACAGCGCTAATAAAAAAGTGAGCCAGTTTTGATAAAAAAATAATGAGCCACTAATCATTATTCATGGTCGATGACTCTGTCAATGAGTGCAGCAAGCATCATCTCATTCTCAAAAAGCTGAGTCCATTCTGAAAATTCAAGATTTGTGCTGATTATTACGCTGGCTCTTTCTGAACGTTCTGATATGATCTGAAAGAGCATTTCTGACTGATATCTATTGAAAGTCAGGTAACTAAGCTCATCGATTATCAGCAGATCTATCTTACTGAGACTTTTCTCCAGCCTTGAAAGCCTGTTCATCTGAACAGCTTCTGCAAGCTCAGATGCGAGGTTGACCGCTGTGTAGAACTTTACACGGTATCCGGCTTCACAGGCATTCATACCCAGAGCAATCGACAGATGTGTCTTTCCGCTTCCGGGATTGCCGATCATAACGATGTTCTGGCGTTGTTTTATGAAATCACAGGAAGCGAGCTGCCGTATTGTACTTTCACTGACGTTTTCAAGCCTTGTCATATCAAACTCATCAAGTGTTTTCAGTGACGGAAATTTTGCAGCTTTTATCCGTAACCGCCAACCACCCCCAGCCCACAATGAGAAAAAGCCGAGGTTACATTGAACCTCGGCTATGATCATCAGTGCCATCTACTGTACTTTACTACCGGTTACTATACTTTACTACCAACCACTGCAACTATACCTTACCGGCAATTACTTTACCTCACTGTAACTCTGCCTGCAATACGCCGGAAGTGCCATGCTCCACGGCATTACCGATTTAAGCTGTGCCTCGGTCGGGTCTTTGCCCCACTTTGGCAGTATGGTCAAAAGATAAAGAAGGTATCCGTAAACATCAAGACTGTTTCTTTTGGCTGTTTCGATGATGCTCATAACAGCCGCACTTGCATCTGCGCCCTTTTCGGTGTCGCTGAACAGAAAGTTTTTTCTGTTTATGACATAAGGCTTGACCGTTCTCTCGGCAAGATTGTTAGTCATTTCTACATCGGGATTGTCAAGAAACAGATACAGCTTCTCTTTCTGATTTTGGGCATAGGTGACCGCCTTGCCAAGGCTGGAGCCTTTGCCAGGTCGAAGGGTATTTATGATCTCATAGACCTTATCGAGCAGCGGCTTCACCTTTTCCTGCCGCATTTCAAGTATCTGCTCTCTGCTGTATTTAGCCTCCTTTGCTGACTGCTCGAAGTCTGCCGCCTTGCCGATCAAAGCAACTATCTGTGCCGAAGGACAGGCGGTGTCTCCGTCGGGTATGCAATCGAAGAAATATCTGCGGCAATGAGCCCAACAGCCGGCACTTTCATAATCTCCGCTGCCGTAGGACTGCATTCCGTCCGTTTGCACGACTCCCGTGTATCCCTCCAGCAGCTTCTCGGCTGTTATCTTGCTCCGGCTGTCACGGTAGTAGTACAGAGCGATCTTCTTTGAAGCGCTTGCCCCGGTGCATACTATCCACATCTGACACTTTTTCTTTGTGGGCTTGCCGTCTATCTTCAAGACCCTTGTGGGCGTTTCATCGGCATTGAGCACAGCTTCAAGAAATGCAAACTTACGCAGCATTTTTATGACCGGATCAAACCATTTTGCACCCTTGATGACCCAGTTTGCAAGTGAGGTGCGGTTGAGATAAATGCCGCGCAGTTTCCAATACTGTTCCTGGCGGTACAGAGGCTCTCCGAGCTGATATTTTCTCTGCATTATGTCCGCAACGAGCGAAGGATCCGGCAGACCTTTTTCGATAACAGCCGCAGGAGTTTGGTTTTCCGCCTTAACAATGTTGGACTTGATGCCGTTTTTATCACAGCTTTTGCATTTATACACCTTACGGTAGTATTCTATCTTGTATATTTTTTCGGGGATCACTGCAAGACGTGTCGTCAGATATTCCTCGGTATATTCGGTAAGCTGTTCACCGCACACATTGCATATCCTTTGATCTTCCGGCAGATCGTAAACGACCTTCTTTGTCTCAAGGTCTGCTCTTATCTCTTTTCTGCCGCGATGCTTGCCGGTCTTTGCTGACTTTCTCGTGACCTTTTCTTCGGTGAGTTCGGGAACGGAAAGATCAGTCTGCTCCTCGGCTTCATTGAAGATACCCTCAAAAGAAAGCTGGCCGTCACAGAGATATTTACCCTTCTCACTTTTCTGACCGAAAAGCATTTTATTGCGTTTGAGAACAAGCTCGGTCAGGTGCTCTATGCGGAGGTCTTTATCTTCGTTTGATTTCTTTAATTCACTGTTTTCTTTTTCAAGTTCGGAGCACTTTTTTGTGGCTTCTTCGTATGCTTTTTTAAGCTCTTCATATGTCATAAAAAGCGCTCCTTCCCACGATTTTTCGTTGTTTTGTGATACCTTGATTATACCACAAAACGCCTGTTTTTTTCAAGGAAAAGAGCGCATTTTACAGCGTGCCGCACAGAGAATTATTGTCAACATTTATGTGCAATTTTTCTGTTGACAATTCAGCAAATATCCACGCCGCCGTCGATTTTTTTTATCGCTTTTGGCTGGTCGATCGAAAGTCCCTGCATCAGCCATACGAACTGCTCACGGCTAAGATTTCTGACCTCCTGCTCGTTGCGGGGCCAGCTGAACCGTCCGCTTTCTAGTCTTTTGTAGAACAGCAGAAAACCGTCACCCTCCCAAAGCAATGCTTTCAGACGGTCTCTTCTTCGTCCGCAGAACAGGAACAGGCTATCTGAAAACAGGTCCAGTTTGTGCTGCTGCTGAACGATAGCTGCAAGCCCGTCAATGGACTTTCTCATATCCGTATGACCGCACACGATGAAGATGTTGGCGGCAGACAGGTCTTTCAGCATTGGCTAAGCCCCCTAAGCAGAGTAAGGATAGTATCCTCGGATATACTTTTCGGCAAAGTGATCTCAATGCCGTCCTTCCGCATTATTATCTTATCTTCGCTCGATTTTTCAGCATTTGCAAAACTGCACATAAGCTCTTAAGTTCAGCGATAACCGCCTCAGACAATGTCCAAAAATCCGTTCGTTTTTCGCTCATGATAAGCCTCCTATTGTATTAAAATACAGGTCTAAATGACCTCGTATTCATTATACAACAGGTATCGTTATTCAAGCAACTGACTTTGAAACTGCGTAATAGCGTGGAATTTTCGATCTTCCCCTGATAATGATATTTCTCGGATAATGTGACCAACAACCGGCATTCTCAAACTTTCCGCTGCCATAGGACTGATACGCTAACGGTGAAACTCCCTACATGAGCACGCAGTTTGGCGACAAATACCGCCGCTGGGCTCGTGTGACAAAGGCTACAATGCGTGTTACGCATAAGCCCGGAGATGTTATGCAGGTAGATTGGGCAGGCGGCACTATTCCGTACTTTGACAGCGTTACAGGCGAGGAGTACAAGGCATATCTGTTCGTAGCAGCACTGCCTTGCAGCAGCTATCTCTACGTTGAAGCCTGCGCCGATATGAAGCAGGAAAACTGGCTGATGTGCCATATTCATGCTTATGAATACTTCGGCGGCGTGACTCGCATTCTTGTTCCGGATAACCTTCGTACCGGCGTTACTGCAAAACACGTTATGAAACCCAGTTGAACGAGAGCTACCGCAAGCTTGCCGAGTATTACGGCACGCATACACCATATCTGTATCTTCTGTTTGCAGCCACCGAGTATGATAGTTGCTTCGCCCCAGTCGACCTATACAGCTTCGGCAGGTTCGTATGACAGCGGTACAAGTATCTTCGCTACATTACGCTGACTGTAGTCAGTATGCTCACGATAATATCTGATCTTTTCATAGATCTCCATTGCTATTGCCACTCCTTGTTCCTCCTGTACACAAGCTCTTTCTCTTTCATTTTGAGACTAACTGGCTCAGTTTTATTTTAGCATACATATTTATCTGCATAAGAAAGAGAAATATTTTATGCAGTAGCCGTTGACTTTCTGCATAAAAAATGCTATACTATTATGCAGAAAGGAGCGTGGGATCATGCATCGATTTGATTATTCTTTTCTACACAACGGGATGTTGCCGGCAGGGCTGCTGAATATAACAGCAGATATTTACACTCTGCGGGTCATGGCGCTTAACAGGAAAGAGCAATATATGGATGTTTATACTGAGCTGGCCGCTATTGCGAAGGTGCAGTCAGTAAAGAGTTCTAATGAAATAGAAGGTATTGTGACCACAGATGAGCGTATCAATGAAATCGTCAACGGTAACAGTGCCCCCCTTAACCACAATGAACAGGAAATTGCAGGCTACAGAGATGCACTTGCTCAGGTTCACACAGGATATGCGGATATGGATCTCCGGGAAAGTGATATATTGAGACTGCATGCCATTATGATGAACATTGCCGGATACGCTTTTGCCGGGAAGTATAAGGCAGATGACAATGACATCATCGAGGAGGATAAATACGGGAGACGAAGGGTGAGGTTTCATCCGACCTCTGCTGCCGATACTCCCGGCGAAATGGAACAGCTTGTGCTTGCTTATCAGGAGGCAAGGGATAATCCCAATATCAATCAGCTGCTTCTGATCCCCTGTGTCGTGCTGGATTTTCTTTGCATACATCCGTTCAGGGATGGAAATGGAAGGATATCCAGGCTGCTTTCCCTGCTCTTGCTGTACAGAAACGGTTTCGATGCAGGCAAGTATATCTCATTTGAGGAACAGATCAACAATCGGAAAGGAAACTACTACGATGCACTGAAGCAGTCCTCCGATGGCTGGCATGATAATCAGAATGACTATTCCGCTTTTATCATGGAATTCCTGACAACAGTATATATGTGCTACAAGGAACTGGACAAGAGGTTTGCGGTGGTTGGAAACCGCAAGGTTACAAAACAGGCGAGAGTTGAGGCGACGATCCTCAACAGCCTGACGCCTGTTTCTAAAGCGGATATCATAAAGATCCTTCCTGATGTAAGCGCCACGACTGTTGAAGCAGTGCTCGGTCAGATGGTCAGGGATGGATCGATCAGAAAGATAGGATCCGGAAGAGGAACGAGATATATTAAGAACTAAGGATAAGTCCATTATGCACAAAAGTGGCAATAAAACTTTGTTTAAAATCACGGCACCAAATTTGCCGATTTGTTGCACTTTTGTTGCAGGCGGTGTGCTATAATGTAATCGTAAGCTAAAGGCGGACACTGCCCCGCTTGTGAAATATTTTATATAGGAGGTTCATAATTATGAACATTAACGAAAATTATGAAAAGTACATCGAGAGCCTGTCACCAGAAGTACAGGAAAAATTCAGATCTGCCGAGAGCGCAGAAGAGATCAAAGCACTCATCAAGGAATACGATGTTGAGCTGCCGCTTGATGCTTTAGAGAACATCGCCGGAGGATTTGGAATGCACGATCCGGGATGGTTCCGACAAATGAGATTCAAATTCACTCCTGATGATGTCAAAATAGTAAAAGAGAAGCTTGGTGTTGAGCTACAAGCTGGAAAAGTATATGCCAGAGGTGATTTGAATTCTCTGTTAGGTTGGAATTCTAACGACACACAAATGAGGGATAAATTAGTTGCATATGGACTGCATTTTGAAGGAGAGTATTGATCATAGTTAAAAGCAGGAGTCACAATATTTATCCCAGCTCGTCTATCCGCGTGCTGTTCTCCCAGCCCTCCATTGCTTCCTTCGCCTTGCCGTACCACCCGTTCTCATAGAACAGACATTTCGTCACATCGCTGCCAAACAGATTCAGCTTCTCGGGAGCATAACGAAAAGATCCACATGGCGTTGTATACTGCGGAATACTGCTGCAAATTCAACCGCCGCCGGCTTGGGTTGCTGCGTGGTGCAACAGCCTCATATATATGTAATAGGTTTATAACAAGGCGGAATAATCCTTTTCGGAAAGCTTTTTGCATTTTCCCATTTCCCAGCGTATATATGTTGAGCGGTCGATGCCTAAAAGCTCGGCCGCTTGCTTTTGTGTAAGGCATCTTTTAAGACGGAGATATTTTAGCTTTTCGTTTACAGTCATATTATTCTTATCCGAAAACTTTGACATCGCAGGGCAAAAGCTATGAATGTACATTACTTCATTGCTGCCGATGAGTTTGTAAAGACCATATCCGTTTTTGTATTTTACAAGGCTTTGTGCAACACTTGTGTCCGTAGTGATAGTATAGCATTTTCAATACACCTGCTTGCATATGTAGCAAACCTTGCGCCTTTTTTGTAGTCAAATGTCGAAACGCCCTTTATAAGCCCGACTGTACCTATCGAGATCAGATCCTCCTGCTCTGATGATGCGTTGTAATACTTTTTTATAATGTGCGCGACAAGCCTGAGATTGTGACTGATAAGCTTGTCGCGCGCTGTTTTGTCACCCTGTGACATTTTTTCAAAAAACTCACGTTCCTCAGCGGCACTCAAAGGTTTCGGAAAAACGTTTCTGCCGTCAAAGTGCAGCGCAAAATACAAAAGATTCTCGCATAAAAACCTTAATATCATATCAAACATAAAAAAGCCCCCATTTATAATGTTACTAAAAGCTTATGCGGTGAGGGAACGGGTTATGCAGGAGAGTGCGGTTTAGCATATGTGTGGAATGGACGGCGCGGTATGTATTATCTTTGGCTTTGAGCTTGTCCCATGGTATTGTGACAATTTATACATATAAAAGTGTCTTCTGTGATTAAATAATTGTAATTATGTGCACATTTTTTCCAATTTTGAATAAATGTAGGTTTACAATAGATGTGAGACAAAATTAAGAAAAAAAGATAGCGAACCAGTATGAACCTGTGTTACAGTTAAGTTGCTACACAAAAAAGCAACAGGAGGTTAGCTGATCCGCTATGAATAGTGCAGGAAAGCGGATGCGGCATATTTCATCTGTAGGGTACTTTTTCTATAACCACGTCATGTCCGAGTCGAGTCTTGTCTTAACTAAGAAAAACAGGCTATGAAAATAGAAACTCTTGAATCAATTAGTTTATCTGAACTCAAACCAGCTTCTCATAGAAAAAGTACGGCTGACGTCGCTCATTACTTAAAGCGTTTTGAGGATTGTGTTGATAATTATGATGCTACATTCCCTTTTTTAATTCTTCACTATGCTTTTATTTTCAGGCGATTTGATGCACAAGCATTCCGGAAGGCAGATCGTCATCTACGATTACAACAAGTCAAGGTCGGGAGACGTAGCTAAGAAGTTTCTCGGAAACCTTGATGGCTATCTTCACACAGACGGATATGCGGGCTACAACAAACTCACAAAAGTCACGCACTGCAATTGCTGGGCTCATGTTCGCAGAAAGTTCCACGAAGCGATCATTGTGGACAGTGGTAACAGCATCGCCAAGACAGCGAGGAACTACTGCGACAAGCTGTTTTCCATTGAGTGGGAGTTTGACAGACTTACAACCGAAGAACGTTTTAATGAGCGTCTGACGCAGGAAAAGCCTGTGTTTGAGGCTTTCTGGTCATGGGCTGAAAAGATAGTACCGACAGTTCTTCCGAAAACGCAGCTTGGAAAGGCATTTGAATATGCTTTCAAGAGACGGAAATTTCTCGGAAACTACTTCAAAGACAGTGACTGTGCGATCTCGAATAATGCCGCCGAAAATGCTATCAGACCTTTTACGGTCGGCAGAAAAAACTGGCTGTTCAGTGATACGCCTAAAGGTGCGGGAGCAAGTGCTGATATCTACAGTATCGTAGAATCTGCAAAAGCAAACGGACTTGATGTGTTCAAATATTCTGAACTTCTGCTGACAGTTCTGCCCGGCATGGAGTTTTTGACCAATCCCGATATACTTGAAGAACTTCTGCCTTGGAACGAATCTGTGCAGAAAATCTGTAAAGCAATATGAGTGATCCCCGGGCTGCGGCTCGGGGATCTGTGTTTTGGTGGGTGGTGGGTTGTTGGGCGGGGACGCCTTAATGACCTCTTGCAATAATAATGATCTTATGCTATAATTATAAAAACTGTGAGGAGGGATCTTATGAGAATTCTTTTTATAGGCGGAACAGGTACTATCAGTATGGCAATAACAAGACTGCTTGCATCGCAGGGGCACGAAATCTATCTTCTTAATCGCGGCAGCAGAAATCATGAACTTCCTGAAAATGTCAGGACGATAACAGCAGATATCGGAAACGAGGAGGAAACCGCAAAAAAACTTGATGGAATGACTTTTGACTGTGTCGGAGAATTTATCGGCTTTGTTCCTCAACAGCTTGAAAGGGATTTCAGGCTTTTTAACGGAAAGACCAGGCAGTTTATCTATATAAGCTCTGCATCTGCTTATCAGAAGCCGCTTAAAGGTTATGTCATTACCGAAGAAACCCCTCTCGAAAACCCGTACTGGGAGTATTCGAGGAATAAAAAAGCTTGCGAGGAATACCTGTTTGAACGCTATAAAAAGGACGGGTTCCCTGTGACGATAGTCCGACCGAGCCATACTTATGATGAAAGAAGCGTGCCGCTTGGCGTTCACGGGAACGGCGGCAGCTGGCAGGTAGTAAAGCGTATAAAGGAGGGAAAGCCCGTTATTATTCACGGCGACGGAACCTCGCTTTGGACTATTACCCATAACAGTGATTTTGCCAAGGGCTGCGCAGGCCTTGTCGGCAATGAAAAAGCGATAGGTGAGGCATTCCATATCACATCAGATGAAACTGTCCCATGGAATGATATATACAGGGCTATAGCAGATGCCCTCGGTTCAGAACTCAAGCCGTATTATGTGTCGTCACAGATGCTTGCAGACCTGAGCGATTATGATTATGTCGGAAGCCTTATCGGCGATAAGGCAAATTCTGTGCTGTTTGATAATTCTAAAATAAAGTCACTGGTGCCTGATTTCAAAGCAGAGATCTCAGCGTGGGATGGCATACATATGACAGTCAGATATATCCTTGAACACCCTGAATATCAGAATGAAGATGCAGAATTTGACAGCTGGTGTGATAAGGTCATAGAAAAGATAGAAAGCATAAGCGCAGGCGCAATATAGAAGTTTTATATCTGACACTTCTGCTGTATCACGGCAGAAGTGTCTTTGCATTACTTAGGTTTAGCGCCTGCTAAAAGAAAAAAGAAGAAAGAATAAATAAGAAATAAAAACGACGGTATCGCCTTCGGCGATAAATTATTAAAATCCGTCTGCAAAGCGGACACCTTGTTTATTCTTTATTCTTTCTTCTTTATTATTTATTCTTTTAGCAGCTTAGTACCATGTACCTGTGCCGCCGCTGTCATTTATCTGCTTGTTCGGGATACTCAGGTTTTCGGCGTCTGAGGGAGGTGTTTCCCCTGCGTCTGTGTATATCGTATCCCACTTTGCAGTGCCGACAAAGTGTGCATCATCATTTGTGTTTACGATATAATCGTTGCCTATATACGTCACAAGTATGCCTTTTCTGTATAGCTGTATCATTTTTACAGTACCGTCTGTATTATATATTACCACAAGCCCGAAATTCGTGTTGTTGTCTTTAAGGTATTTTGCACAGTTGCTTGTTGATGAATTGTATTTCATGGGGTTGGTCTTTTTGCCAGTTTTCCATGTTTCTGAAAATGAATCGTCCAGAGCACTTGCAACTACCTTGTCAAGTGTCGAGGATTTTGACGTCATATTTTCCTTTTTCCTGTAGCTAACCCAGCTTACATTTGTAAAAGCGCCTACTGCTTCATAGGTTGTGTTGTTCTTGTCAAGATAGAGGAACTTGTTAAAACCGTCCTCACCGGTTTCGCCGTTAAGCATTATGTTCTTGACAAGTGAAGCTTCTACTGACTGCTTGATTATCCTTGTGTCTGCAATTACGGCTGCAATGCGTGCTTCTTTAACATAATGTATCATAGATGGTATAAGTATAACCGCTAAAGCGCCGATAATAGCAATGACAACTATCAGCTCAACCAAAGTAAAGCCCTTACTGATCATCTTTTTCATGCTATATCACTCCAATCGCCTGTCATTTTTCCCTCTTGTAATAATATAATCCCCATTACATTATACCATAATTATCGGCAATAATCAACCAATTTATAATTGTTTCATATAAATGCACAAAAACAGCCCGCTTATTTTTGTTAATCGGTCAAAACATATGTTGAATGATTATTCTAATTAAAATATTAAGAACAAAGCCGACAGAAATTGTTAATAAAGCACCTTCCCGTGTTTTATCTAAGCGGCGCTTCGGGGTTTACGTCTGTTACCTTCTTTATCACCCTGCAAGGGTTGCCTACAGCAATGCTCCCTGCGGGGATATCCCTTGTAACAACACTTCCCGCACCTATAACACAGCCCTCGCCGATCGTCACGCCTGCGCATATCACGACATTGCTTGCTATCCAGCAGTCGTTGCCTATAGTAACGGGCTTGCCGAATTCAATGTCGTATGGAGAACCGTCGTGTCTGAATCTCATCCTGCGCTTCGACGGCTGAAAATAGTGCAGCGCAGTTGCAACTGTGCAGTTCGGCCCGAAGAAAACATTGTCCCCGATCATCACAGGGCAGGTGTCAAGTACCGTGAAATTGAAGTTGCAGTAAAAGTTTTCACCGACACTTGTGAATATGCCGTAATCAAACTGTATCGGTCCCTGTAAAAAGCTTCCCTTGCCCCTGTTCGGCAAAAGCTCGTCAAGTATTTCTTTGCGCTTTTCCTCCTCGGTCTCAGGTGTCTGGTTGTATAGCTGTGACAGCCTGTGCGCCTTTACTCTCAGTTCTGTAAGCTCTTTGTCAGACGGATCATAAGGTTCCCCGGCAAGCATTTTTTCTTTTTGTGTCATAAATGTACCTCACTTTTTTGTTTATGGCTTTATGATAGCATAGCTGTAAACTTTTGTCAATAAGGTATTTTTGATAAGGTGTTTTTCGTACTTGCATTTTTACTGAATTTATGTTATAATAATATAATACATTTATTTTTAAGGAGAACCCTTTTGCTATGAAAAAATGGAATATAGCCCGCCCCGATGCGGCAGTGTCAGACGATATCGCATCACGTGTCGATCTTGATAAGCTTGCCGTTGAAGTCCTTGTGGCGCGCGGGTATAAGGATATAGACAGCTTTGCCGATTTCTTTAACAGCTGTGAGCTTGAAGATCCCTTTGTGATAAAGGATATGCGTGAAGCCGCCGACACCATAATAAAAGCCGTCGATGATTATGAACTTATCTGTATCTATGGCGATTATGACTGTGACGGTGTTACAAGTACGGCAGTTTTGTATGATTATCTTATCAGTATCGGTGCTAATGCCATGTATTATATACCTGAGCGTGCCGACGGCTACGGGCTCAATTCAAACGCTGTCAGGTATCTTCACGATCAGGGCGTTTCGCTTATCGTTACTGTCGATAACGGTATATCTGCATATAAAGAAGCCGAGGAGATATACGAACTCGGCATGAAGCTTGTTGTTACCGATCACCACCAGCCGGGGGAGTATCTCCCGAAAGCCGAAGCGATAGTTGATCCGCACAGGGAGGACTGCCCTTCCGCGTTCAAACACCTCTGCGGCTGCGGCGTGGTGCTTAAACTGTGTGCTGCCCTTGATGACGGCAGCTACGATATGGTGACAGAGCAGTACCTTGATATATGTGCCCTTGCTACCATCGCCGATGTCGTTTCACTTACGGGCGAAAACAGGTATATCGTAAGATATGGGCTTAAACAGATAAACAATACAAGCAATTACGGCCTGCGCGCACTTAAAGAAGCTGCGGGCTGCGGTGATGAACTAAAGGCGTCGGATGTCGCCTTTATGCTTTCGCCGAGGATCAATGCTTCCGGCCGCTTCGGTTCGCCTGTTACGGCGGTAAAGACGCTTCTTGCGGAGGAGGATGATGCCGAGGTATATGCAGGGATGCTTGCAAACCTCAATGCTCAGCGTAAACAGACAGAAGCCGATATATCAAAAGAGATTTTTGAATATATAAATACCTGCCCCGAAATGCTCAACGAGCGTGTCCTTATCCTTTATGGAAAGGGGTGGAGTCACGGCGTTATCGGCATAGTTGCCGCAAGGATAATGGAATTCTACGGTAAGCCCGCCGTTATCATTTCCGAGGAAGGCGGCGAAGCCCGCGGCTCGGCAAGGAGTATAAAGGGCTTTAATATCTTTAAATGCTTTCAGTATTGCGGTGACCTTCTTGTAAAATACGGCGGCCATGAATGTGCGGCAGGCCTTACGATCATGCCCGATAAGCTTGAAGAATTCAAAGCCCGTGTGCGTGAGTATGCCGCACAGTTTGAACAGATGCCTGCCCTTACTATAGATGCCGATAAGCTTTTGCAGCCGTCAGACCTGACTGTGCAGCATATAAAAGGTCTTGACAGGATAGAACCCTGCGGTGAGGGCAACCCGCAGCCCGTGTTTGCCATAATAGGCGCGCAGGTGACAGGCGTTTACCCGTTAAAGAACGGTAAACATTCAAGGATACAGATAAACTACGGCGGTGTGAACGCATCAGCCGTAATGTGGAATGTATCCCCGGATAAGCTTCCCATTTATAAAAACTCACGGGCGGATATGATAGTCACACTTGATGTAAATACATATAACGGTAATGAAAGCGTGAGCCTGAAGGTGCTCGATATAAGACCGTCGGGCTTTAACCAGAATGCATATTTCAGCGCTAAGGACTGCTACGAAAAGATAAAGAGAAACGAAAAAGTCCCTGCAAGCTTCATTAAAAAAGTTACCCCGTCAAGGGAGGAACTTGTAAGTGTCTATAAGGCAGTAAAGGCGGCAGGCAGTATAAATGCAGACAGCCTTTACTTTAAGTTTGATCCGAAGGTCATGAACTACTGTAAGCTGAGATTGTGTATAGATATATTCTGTGAGCTGGCGCTTATGACTTTCAAGGCGGGAAGCGGTATAGTGAGCGTTACGGATTTCAAGGGCAAGGCGGATATAACAAGCGCCCCGATGCTTTTGCATCTGAAAGAATTACAGTCCGCCGATTAAGGCTATGAAAGGGTGATACTTATGCATGAAGATGAAAATATGAAGGATCACATACAGGAGAATAAAGCGGCTGACGATAAGGCGGAGGAGATAGCTGTTGCTACGTCAAGCTCAAAGTTTATCCCCGAGCCAAAGGAATATACGATCGATGTCCTTATACAGAAAATACTTGATACCGATAAGCAGTATGACCTGTCAAAAATAGTTGCCGCATACGAGCTTGCCGAAAAGTATCACCATGACCAGAAGCGTGAGTCGGGCGAGCCTTATATAGTCCACCCCGTAGCAGTTGCCTATATACTGCTTGAACTCGGTATGGATACCGATACTATCTGTGCCGCACTTTTGCATGATGTTGTCGAGGATACCCCGTGTACCCTTGAGGAACTCCATAAGCAGTTCGGCTCTGACGTTGCAATGCTCGTAAACGGTGTTACAAAACTCGGCAAAGTGGAGATCTTTACTAAAGAGGAACAAAAGGCTGAAAATATCAGAAAAATACTCCTTGCAATGTCCGATGATATAAGGGTGATCATCATCAAGCTTTCGGACAGACTGCATAATATGCGTACACTCGGCTACTGTTCGGAAAACAAACGCCGTACTATAGCGCATGAAACTATGAATATCTATTCGCCTATCGCGCACAGGCTCGGTATAAGCTCAATACAGAACGAACTTGAAGACCTTGCCTTCCGCTATCTTGATCCGTTTGCATATGACGAGATAGAAAAGCAGATGGCGCTTAGAAAAGATGCCCGTGAAAAGCTTGTGCGTGACCTTGTTGCAGCTATCCGTGAAAGGCTGTCAAAGGATTTTGATCCTGTTCCGTGTGTGGAGGGAAGGGTAAAGAGCAATTACGGCATCTATAAAAAAGTATACCGCGACGGTAAGGAGATCGACCAGATCTATGACAGATATGCCGTAAGGGTAATAGTTAATACGGTGACAGAGTGCTATAGCGTGCTCGGTATAATCCATGATATGTACAGACCTATCCCCGCAAGGTTCAAGGATTATATATCCACGCCTAAGCCTAATATGTACCAGTCGCTGCATACAACCGTTATCGGCAGGCAGGCTATACCGTTTGAGGTGCAGATAAGAACGTGGGAAATGCACCAGATGGCTGAATACGGTATAGCTTCCCACTGGAAGTATAAGGAGGGTATAAAAACCTCCGAAAAGGACGATAAGCGCCTTGCATGGATAAGGCGAATAATAGAGAGCCAGCAGGAATCAAATGACGTTGAGGAGATAGTAAGGGCAATAAAGAATGACCTTGCACCCGAAGATGTATTTGCATTCACCCCTAAAGGCGATATGATATCACTGCCTGTCGGTTCAACTGTCATCGACTTTGCCTATGCGATCCATACCGAGATAGGCCACAGAATGTGCGGCGCTAAAGTCGATAAGAAAATGGTTTCCTACGATTATCAGATAAAAACAGGTGAGATAGTCGAGATCCTCACTTCAAATGTCGAGGGGCATGGGCCGTCAAGGTCATGGCTCGGTATATGCAAGACGAATGAAGCCAAATCCAAGATACGCTCGTGGTTCAAAAAGGAAAGACGCGAGGAGAATATCTTTGAGGGCAGGGCGGCGCTTGAACGTGAATTCAGGCGTAATATGATACACGTCCCCGAGGAGGAGCTTGAAGAATTCCTCTCCCTTGATATGAAACGCCATAACTGCGAAACGGTGGACGATTTCTTTGCGGCTATCGGTTACGGCGGTGTTCAGCTTTCAAAGGTCATTCAGCGCCTTAAAGCTGAATATAACAAACGCTATGCCGAAAAGATAAAGAGCGAGAACGAAGAAATAAAGACTGCCCCGAAACGTTCATCAAGCAATTCGGGCGTTGTGGTAGACGGTGTTGAGGACTGCGCCGTTAAATTCGCGCGCTGCTGTAACCCTATCCCCGGGGACGAGATAATCGGCTTTATCACCCGCGGGCATGGTATCAGTATCCATAAAAAGGACTGCCAGAATTACCTTTCACAGCGTAATTCCGAAGCCGCTAAGGACAGGTGGATAAAGGCATCATGGGAGGTAAGTGAAAACCCCAAGCAGTCGGCATATTTCAAGGTAACGCTTGATATTATCGCAGTTGACAGGATAGGCCTGCTTGCAGATGTTTCCTCGGCACTTGCCATGATAAACGTGTATATCTATGAGTGTACCTCCCGCGAACTTAAAAACGGCAATGCTATTTTGTCCGTAACACTTTCTATTGCGGGTATGGATATGCTCAATACGATAATCGCTAAGATAAAGAAAATAAGAAATGTCATATCCGTTGAAAGAAGCGGAAAGTAAAAGGAGGATTTTATGCGGGTATTCAGATTAAAACCCCTGAGCTGCTGCGATACAAACTGCTTTATCGTCGCTTCCGATGATGGAAATGCCGCCCTGATAGATGCCCCTGATGATGCTGATTATATTATGGAACAGCTTGATTTTTATAACCTTACACTTAAAAAGATACTGCTTACCCACGGGCATTTTGACCATATCGGTGCCTGTGCCGATCTTCAGGAAATGACAGGCTGTGAGGTCTATATACATACAGATGACCTTTATATGCTGAAGGATACAAAAAGTGCACTTTCGGGGTTTTTCGGTGTAGGCTCGATAAAGCCTGTGCAAAATGTGATACCGATAACCGAAGATGATGTCATAAAGCTTGACGAACTTGAATTTGATGTTTTGCACACCCCGGGGCATACGCCGGGCTCGGTGTGCTATATAACAGGCAATGTCATGTTCTCGGGCGATACGCTTTTTGCGCGTTCTATAGGCAGAACAGATATGCCGGGCGGGGATATGAAAAAAATGAAGGAGTCCCTTGAAAAGATAAAGGAACTCGGCGGCGATCTTACCGTCTACCCCGGGCATATGACTCCAACCACACTTGATACCGAAAAACGTGTAAACCCTTATCTGAATTGCTGAACACCCCGCCGCTTGAATGCGGCGGGCTTTCTGAGGTGAGAAATGAAGCTTATCTTTAGCAAAAATGATTTTAAATATGAGATAGAGGGCGTAATGAAGCTTTTTATCCCCGCAACACTTTTTGATATAGAGTATGCAGACGCCGGGTTTTCCTTTGCGGATATACAGGGCGACTATGCATTTGTAAGGCGTGCAGACCAGAATGACAGAGTGCTTGTCTATGCGCTTTGCAGGCTTGCGGGCAAGACTGCCCATAAGCGGGCTTTTTTACAAGGCAATACCCGTGACCTTGAAAATGAATGTGAGCTTGCACTTTGTAAATGCCTTTATAAATGCCTTTCACGCCTTACAGGAAAAATACCCGAGTGGGGCGTTATAACTGGTGTGCGCCCTGTAAAGCAGGTGAACAGACTTCTGTCAATGGGAATGACTGATGACGGGATAAGGGCGTATATGAAAGAACGCTACCTGTGCTCTGATAAAAAGACGGATATCGCCCTTATGACCGCCCATACGCAGAAGCCTTTGCTTGACAGCCTTGATGAACGCTCTTTCGGGCTGTATATATCTGTGCCGTTCTGCCCGACAAGGTGTTCGTACTGCTCGTTTGTGTCACAGTCAGTCGGATCTGTCAGACACCTTATCCCTGAATATGTGAGGCTCCTTTGTGAGGAGATAGAAACAACAGCCGCTCTTTGTGAAAAAATCGGCATCTACCCCGACAGTGTCTACTTCGGCGGCGGTACGCCCACAACACTTTCCGCATCTCAGCTGAGTGCTGTTATGGACAGGATAGCCCGCTGTTTTGACCTTTCCCGTGTTCGTGAGTATACAGTGGAAGCAGGCCGCCCCGATACAATAACCGAGGAAAAGCTTCTTGCCGTAAAGTCGGGCGGTGCAACAAGGGTGTCAATAAACCCGCAGTCATTAAGTGATGATGTGCTTAAAGCTATCGGCAGAAAGCATACAGTCAGGCAGTTTTTGGAAAGCTATGACCTTGCACGTAAAGTCGGGTTTGAATGTATCAATACTGATATTATAGCAGGCCTTCCCGCAGATACCGAGCATGGCTTTGAAAATACAGTAAATACCCTTATTGATAAAAAGGCTGAGAATATAACTGTCCATACCCTTTCGATAAAGCGTGCCGCAAGGCTCAATAGGGAAGGGACAGGCTCTGCACTTAAAAACCCGGCAGGCGCAATGGTGGCTTATGCAACAGACAGGCTCCTTGCTTCGGGCTACCGGCCGTATTATCTCTACAGGCAGAAGAATATGCTTGAAAATCAGGAAAATATCGGCTGGGCATTAAGCGGTAAGGAAAGCCTTTATAATATCTATATCATGGAAGAAGTACAGACGATCATCGCACTCGGCGCAGGCGGTTCTACAAAGCTTGTCGATAAAAAGGGCGGCAGGCTTGAAAGGGTGTTCAACTATAAGTACCCGGGTGAATATATAACAGGCTTTGAGGAGATGATAAGGCGTAAAGGCAGGATAGGGGATTTTTATGCAAAAAAATGAAACCGTCACCCTTGAAATAACGGGTATGACAAATGAAGGCAACGGTGTCGGCAGGGCTGAAGGTATGGCTGTGTTTGTCCCCCTTACAGCAGTCGGTGACATTATAAAATGTAAGATAGTAAAAGTTAATAAAAGCTATTGCTTCGGTATAATCGAAAGTATCATCACCCCGTCACAGTACAGGTGTGAACCATTTTGTGAAGTCTTTGCCAAATGCGGCGGCTGTGCTTTCAGGCATTTTACATATGAGGAGGAACTAAGGGTAAAGCTTGACTTTGTGCGTGCTTCTTTTGAGCGTATAGGTAAGCTTCCGCTGATCCCCGATACCATACTCGGCGCTGAAAGTACCTCCCGCTACCGCAATAAAGCTCAGTACCCGGTAACAATGCTTGACGGCAGAGTGGTCTGCGGGTTTTATTCAAGGCGTTCACACAGAGTCGTGCCGTGTGATGACTGCGCTTTGCAGCCCGAGGTTTTTGCAAGGATAACTAAGTGTATAACAGACTATGCAAATAAAAAACATATCCCCGCCTATAACGAACTTGATAATACGGGGCTTTTGCGGCATATATACCTTCGCCGCGGCGAAAACAGCGGAGAGATAATGCTCTGCCTTGCGGTGACGTCAAAAAGCTGTGCGGGGGCGCTTGAAGAACTCTGCGATATTCTTATACACAGCTTCCCGATGATAAAAAGTATAGTGCTAAACATTAATCCAAAAAACACAAACGCTATACTCGGTAAAGAATTCATCACCCTTCGGGGGAGTGATACAATAACGGATATAATGTGCAGCAGGCGTATAAGCCTTTCGCCTGCTTCTTTCTATCAGGTCAATACCTTACAGGCACAGAAGCTTTACGGGATCGTTGCTGAATATGCAAAGCTTAAAGAAAACGATATCCTGCTTGACCTTTACTGCGGAACAGGTACTATAGGCCTTGCACTTGCCGGGGAGGGCATAAAGCTTATCGGTGCAGATATAGTGCCCTCGTCAATAGAAAATGCCCGCAGTAATGCAAGAGCAAACGGGGTGAATGCCGAGTTTGTCTGTGCAGATGCGGCTAAGGCAGCACAGCTTTTTTACTCCCGCGGTGAACGCCCGAATGTTATCGTTGCCGATCCCGCCCGTAAGGGTTGTGACAGGCAGACACTTGAATATATGGCAAAAATGTCCCCCGACAGGATAGTTATGATATCCTGTGACCACTCTACCGCTGCAAGGGATATCGCATTCCTGAGAGAACTCGGCTATGAACTTACAAAAGCACAGGCGGTTGATCTGTTCCCGAGAACGGCTCACGTCGAGTGCATATCTCTGCTCACAAGATCTGAGCAGCCCTTTTTGTGAAAATCATAGGTCAGCGGCAGTATAGTAATTTCTGATGTGTAAAAAAATTCTTAAAAATGTAAAAAACCCGGTCTTTCTATTGAAAAATCTGTAATAATATGGTATAATATCCGGTGAGTGTTTGCTATGCAGATGCGGTCTGTATTATGGGCGATTTAAAGTATAATATCTACGTGAAAGGGTTGTTATTCTTATGAACAGTAATGAAACGGCTAAACGCGGCTCGTTTACAAGTTCTGTCGGATTTGTGCTCGCAGCAGCAGGAAGTGCGATAGGCCTTGGGAACATCTGGCGCTTTCCCTATCTTGCCGCAAAGGACGGCGGCGGTATTTTCCTTGTGATATATATCGTGCTGGCGCTGACTTTCGGCTTTACACTTATTGTTACCGAGGTCTCTCTCGGCAGAAAGACAAGGCAGAGCTGTCTTACAGCTTACGGCGTGCTTGATAAGCGCGGCGGGTGGATAGGTGTTTTTGCTTCCCTTGTGCCGTTTCTTATCCTGCCTTATTATAGTATAATCGGCGGCTGGGTGCTCAAATATACTACAGTCTACCTTACAGGCGGCGGCTCTAAGGCCGCACAGGACGGTTTCTTCGGCGGCTTTATCACAAGCCAGTTCTCGCCGCTTGTGTTTGATATCATATTTATGCTCGCAACTGCTTTAGTTATCTATATGGGCGTAAACGGCGGTATCGAGCGCCTTTCCAAGATACTTATGCCTATCCTTCTTGTCGTTGTCGTTTTCATAGCGGTATTTTCCCTTACTATCAAGGGTGAGGACGGCCGTACAGGACTTGAGGGCTTTAAGGTCTTTGTGGTTCCCGATTTTTCAGCTCTGACGGCAAAAACACTCTTTATAACCGTGCTTGATGCTATGGGACAGCTGTTCTATAGTATAAGTGTGGCAATGGGTATCATGGTAACATACGGATCCTATTTCAAGGACGAAAGCAATCTTCTCAAATCCGTAAACAGGATAGAGTTTTTCGATACCCTGGTCGCCTTCCTTGCGGGCGTTATGATAATCCCGCCCGTGTATGCATTTATGGGTACTGAAACTATGAAGAATACCGCAGGCCCTTCGCTTATGTTCGTGGCACTTCCAAAGGTGTTTGAACAGATGGGTACTGTCGGCTCGGTAGTCGGTGCAGTGTTCTTTGTAATGGTGCTGTTTGCGGCACTTACAAGCTGTATATCTATCCTTGAAGCCGTTGTATCGGGCCTTATGGATAAGTTCGGCTGGTCGCGCAGAAAGGCTGTTATTGTCGAAACCACAGTCGCAACAATAATAAGTGTTATCATCTGTCTTGGTTATAATGTTTTCTATTTTGAAGCAAAGCTCCCCAATACCGCCGCAGACAGTTCCGCACAGCTTCTCGATGTGTTTGATTACCTGAGTAATAATATCTTTATGCCTGTGGTAGCAATAGGCACCTGTATCCTTGTCGGCTGGATAGCAAAACCTAAGTCGATAATCGACGAAGCCACCAAAAACGGCGAAAAGTTTACAAGAAAGCACCTGTATATAGTAATGATAAAATACGTTACTCCTGTGCTTCTGTTTGTGCTTTTGCTGGGTTCGTTCGGTATTTTCTCGTGATAATGATAAGAGCAGAGATACTTCCTCTGCTCTTTTTTGTTGCAAAGCTGTTGTTTTTGTGCTATAATAAGTGTACGGGGCTTATCTGAAGTCTTTCAACATATACTTTACTTAAAGGAGCATCATACTATGGATACCAAACAGATAAGGGAATTTTTTAAAAATGACCGCTTTGCAACTGAAAACGGTGCGGTTATCGAAAGCGTTGACGAAAAAACAGGTGAAACAGTCGTTTCCCTTGAAATAACCGACAGGCATAAAAACGCAATGGGCGCAGTTATGGGCGGGGTGTATTTTACCGTTGCCGATTTTGCTTTTGCCGTTGCTACTAATTATAAGCAGGCGGGCGTCGTGTCACTTACATCTGATATATCGTTTGTCGGTACGCCTAAGGGTAAACGCCTTGTAGCCCGCGCTGTTCCGATAAAGTCGGGCAGGCGCGTCTGCTGTCATGAAATAACAGTGACAGACGAACTCGGAAATATCACAGCAGTGGTCAAAACTGTGGGTATGCGGGTTTAATATATTTATAGATCATGTGCGCCTGCTGACGGAATTATTCTCAGACAGGCGCTTTTTTATTTTTTGTCAAAGCTAAAAAAATGGGGTTTATTAACATTGACAAAAATAATAAAAAATGCTATAATAAAATAGAGTAACTATATTCGGAAATTCCGCGTTTGCGGGGATTTTTGAATGATACAGCTTGTAAAAACCATTGCCGTAAATATAAAAGTGAGGTGAAACAGATGCCGCAAAACAAGTCGGAAAATATTACAAAAACCACACAGGTATCTGTGCTGCCTGATGAAATAAAGGACAGAAAAAAACGCCTTGTCAAGTTCGGCTCACTTGCGGTGTTTTCACTTGTGATAATTATATTTTTTACAATGCATATGACAATAAAATAGATGACCGCTGAAACGCCGTAAATACGTCGCTTTTTGATAATTAGGGAGGTGAAGCAGATGAAAGAAAACAATCTTAAATTTCCTATCGGTGAGCTGGCACAGTCTGCTTCATCGAGCAGTCCGAAAGTTGATGAACTTGCCGAGAAGAAGAAAAATCAGAAGAAGTCGCTTATCAAGATGGGGGCTATGGGGATTTTAGCATTAATTTTGTTAATTTTTTCCTCGCTTTCCTGGTTCACGATGAGCCGTGAAGTGACCACTGAAGGAATGTCTACTAAAACAGCCCCACTTCCATTTGAATTAAAAACAATAGGGGACGCTGGTTTATATGATGATTTCTTAGATGAGGTGGCACAAGGTTACGGAAATACCGAAACAACAGGTGCAACTCAAGGAATTAAATGGAAGCTGACAAAAAATGTTTCTGAGATGAATAATGTTCGTGAAGCGGACGATGAAACTGATTTGGAAGAGATAACACGGCTTGATTCAGATAAGTACGGTTTAAAACCTGGTGATAGCGGCGAATTAGTTTTTTCTATTGTTCCGAATGAAGCCAAGGATCTTGATATTTCTATTAATGTGCAAATAACTGGTTACAAAGCAGATTTCGATAATGATTGGAATAAAACTGATACGGCTCTTCAAAAAGTAACCGATGAAACCCTGATCCATTATATGAATTCGCATATATTTCTTTTCTATGTGGGGGCAGATAATAAAAAGCACCTATTGACTTCTGAGGGATTTAATGTGTCTGTGTCAGAGGAAACGCCTGTAACTATCTATTGGGTATGGCCGGCAACTCTTAGAGAAATACTTGATGCAGATATAAAAGCGATAAATGATACAAACGCTTCCAAAGAGGTAAGAAGGCTGTTCTTTGAGCATCCTGATTATTTCTTGAAGGCCACAAACGATTTTTCTTTTGATGACATAATTGTAGAGAGGAATGAAGATGCGGATGCTCAGGAAGCAGGAATCGCATATGTTCTTCCCTCGGTTTCTGGAAGAAATTATAATACTTATGGCACAATGTACAACGATGCCGATCAAGCTATCGGTGATAATTTCAATTATATTTTAGTAGAACTTATTGCTGATCTGAATACTGATTGAGTTAACAATGTGGAGGTGATAGCTTTGAAAATTATTGAAACGGCGATTGATAAGTATAAGAAGCTTCACATCAAAGATAAAATTAAATTGCTCGTTGCTTTTACGTTGACTTTAGTTGTCTTGATCTCTGTACCGACATTTGCGTGGTTTTCACAACAAAAGCAAATCGCAACAATGGCAAAAGTGGATTCTCCGGCAAAGCTTTCACTTAAAGCGGGCGCCAGAGAAGATATCATTAATTTCAAAATGGCTGGAATTGATGTTACAAAGGGAAATTCCAAGGATTTTGTGTTTTGTGTAGAAGGAGAGGATATCAGCTTCTATAATATACAGCTTGCGCATACAACAAATATAAATTTCACTTATACCATTTACCAAGCTAAAGAAGCTGAAACAGGGGTTGAATATGTTAGGGCATCTGATAGTAACCCTGTTTATTATCAAAAAGCAGGTAAGCCCTTGAGTGGCGATTTCGTAAATGATAAATATGATGAGAAGTCAGGTCGTAATGTCGGAAATACCCAATATGAAGACCAAAGCTATAAAAATGGCACAAATCCGGATCAAAGGCAAAAATTTGCAGAGCCTTTGTATTGGCAGACAGATCCGGCTATTGAAGCAAATGATGACGATTATGATGCGGATGACGATGAACGGTCATTTATTAATTATTATGTATTAGAAGTTACATGGGGTAATGATGTAAAAAACGATAAGGAAACTGATATGGTTTATCTGACAGCTCAAGTCTCAAAGTAAAAGCGAAAGGAGGATGGCTGTGAATAAGATCATTAGTAATATAAAGAAATATTGGTTAACAATTTGGCTTATTATCGCCACCCTCTCCTTTTCTTTAATAACAACATACGCTATATATACCAGAATAACGATTGCAAAGCGAGTGGTTTCAACCCAAGCCGGAGCGAGTAGTTTATTCAGTTCTGATTATATGAGCGAGGGTGGAACTAAAACGATAGAACCAATATCAGAAACTTCAACTGATCCGGAGGTTACGGTTCATGTATACAACTATGTGTATCCCAAAGAGGCTATTTATAGAAGCAGTGCGACGGAGTATGATCTCGTAGCAACGATTGGAAAATTTGATGAAAATGAAGTGTTTCATGAATTGGACGATGAAAATGAGATAAGTGAATTGGAAAACTTAACATATTCGATCAAATATAATGCGAAAAACGAGGTATTCAAATTTGGAGGCGAAAACGGAACAAATCACACTTTCTATGGGTGTTCAATAGCAGGTGACTCTGCAAATTCTGATTTGTTCACCTTAGTTTTTGATAAGAGCGAACTTGGAAACAATGCAAAAGAATACTGCATCAGATTAGTGGCGTATCCGTATGACAGCGATCTTACAAGATTGACCGGCGATGTGATGGTGAGGTATTCAAAACAGGCATCTGTTGGCTGGAGCGGAGAAGTTGAAGATCTTAATAATTCAATAATCAATAGCTATGACGGCTTTAATTATTATCTTGAAGGAAACGGAAAAGGCAAGATAACCTTTAAATGGAATGCGAGTCGTTTGACGATCAACAAAGAATTTTTGAGCAATACTGAGAATGTCTTTTATAACAAAGTTTCCGATGAGGAATTTGAGAAGTATAATACACCTCCGGTTGAATCAGAATTAACTCCTGATGACGAAGGTTTTGTGTATTTAACCTTAGAGGTTGATTCGACAGAAAAAAACAGATATGAGATACAGTTCTTTAAGGTGGGTCCAATTTATAACTATTCTAAATCTGACGTAGAGGGCTATTTGCCTGACAGTAATGATTGGACGCCGAATACATGATCTCTCTGCGGAGTATAACTTGATTTAATTCATCTGAAAACGTGGTGATAAAATGAAACATATGAAAAAGAATACTGGCAAAGTCATGAAAAGAGTAGTATCAATCGCTACTTCCTTGACAATGCTTATTTCAAGCCTGTATTATCCTGAACTTGGCAAAGATGTAAGTGAAATTATAAACACTATCAAGGCCAGTGCTACTGTTAATGGTTTTAAGGAGATCAATTCTCTTGAAGAATTATATCGTTTCTCAGCTGCGTACAGCTCTGATAGTTCACTTCAGTACAGGGATATTCAAATCAATATAAATGGTGACATTGAACTTTCTCCAACTAAAGTTTTTGAAGACGAGGAACTTGAATGGCATCCTATTGGTACTGTCGGCAGACCGTTCGGAGGACGAATTACACTTAGTACAACTGCCGGAATGACGCAGAATATTGTTGTTAACTCGCCGATGTTTGGCTATGTCATGGATTCTGTTGAATTTGTTAATATTAATGATTATCAGGCGCAAAAGATCAACCTCATCAAAAATGGAAGTTCTGATGCTCCGCTGTTTGCAACCAATGTTGTGCATGATTCAACGTCTACACCGGCAACATGGAAAATATCTACAGATGGTGCAGGAACTCATTCCGGTATTGTCGGAACAGTTGGAACAGGCTCTGACCAGACTATTGTTAATTTTGAATTAGAATTGAATTCATCTGCTGAGGTATCTTCTGCCGACAACGCTGGTCTAATTTGTGGAAAGATCAACGGCGGCTCAGTGGTCAATGTGGACTTCGCAGCCAACAGTCAGGCTTCTGCTGCGAATATCACATCCAGCGGTGCAAATGCAGGCGGTCTTGTTGGCGAAATGTGTCTCGGTTCTGAATTGAATGTTGTTACAAATGGTACTAGTTATGCCAACACTTCGAGGACTGTAACAGGAAAAACATACGCAGGCGGTCTTGTAGGTAAAAATGATCAGGGTACTGTTACTATTATGGCTCCATCCGAATCCGAAACGGAAGAGTCTGAATCCGCAACAGAAGCTATATATAATGCATTAGGAACGATTGAGGCTACTGACGGAGCTGCCGGCGGTGTATTTGGATACTACAAAATCAGCGATACCTATAACAGATTCTCCCCGGATTATTATACAAGCACTAGCGGCTGCTCACTGAAGGGTAAAACAGCGGGAGGTCTTGTTGGCGTGCTTGAAGCAGACGGGATAAATGTCTCTTACTCAGGAGCTGATTCAGATAACAAGTTGACTGTAATCTCGTCACTTGCCGCAAAGGGCAATGATTATGGCGGAATCGTAGGTCAATACTTGAATACCGACTTAACAAAGTCCTTTGTTATTGAACACGTAAATGCAACAATGAGCGGAAGTGGCGCTACAAATTGCGGTGGTGCTATTGGAAGCATTACAGGCAACTCTGCTGTGTATGTAAAGATAAATGACTTTTCGTGCACTTCAAACTCCGGTGCCTCTGACTGCTCATATTTTGGCGGTGCTGTTGGCGATTCCGGTCGTAAGGGCAGTTTGCTTGACATAGGTGATATAACGGTCATAGTAAAAAAGAACAATGCTCTTTCGACTTTTAACGGCGGCGGAGTAGTTGGTAAACATAATACGGGCGTAGTGCGCCTTAGCGGAACCACTGATCTTTCTCAGGCAACCGCCGGTTCTAAAGGTCAAATTGTAGGGGAACGTACCGATGGTCTTGTCTATGCCCTTGGAAGCGGTGAAGACGAAAACGGTACTACCTACGAAGGAGGCTGGCGTCTTATCAGATCAGGCACTGATGCTGAAGTTGACGATATAGGCACATGGGGTGAAGTTGTAAGAATAGCAGGTGTTGAAGTAAAAGACCCCGAAGATGGAACTGACACAAGTAATGCTATCCTTGTGTATAATAGTACATCTCATACGGTTACTGTAGGTTCTGCTGTAACAGATATGCGCAGTCCTGCCGATTTCACCAGAACAGCTCTTAATATGCAGCTGAATGACAGTGATGTTGGTTCACTGTTATTCAATGGTTCAAATAGAACAAGTCTGCTCGCTAATAAAAACCTGACAGTTTTTGGCACAATCAATCTTATCGGTACGGGTATAACCGGATTTATGCGTGACGGTTCATTATCTTCTGATGATAATGAGATAAAGTTCTTTACCGGTAAGCTGAGCAAGGGTGAAGCCGCCGAAGGTGAAGATGATGCAGATGCTGTTGTTGAACTTGCTATAGGTGAGCGTTATGGTGTTCTGTCTGATGGAAGCACAGTATCTGACACTAACAGCAGCGGCAGAGGCGCTATATTTAAGCATAGATTTAACGGGCTTTTTGCACGCACAGGAGAAGGCGCTGAAATAGATAATGCTTCTATTGGCGGCTTTATGAATGTCAGATCAAGAACTGCCGATATGAATGTCGGCGGAGCTATCGCATATCTGCGAAATGAGGCAACTCTTACCAATGTGAGTGCCACTGAGACTATCAATTTTCATGATTATAATGAAAAAGATACTAATGGTCAGTACGTTGGCGGACTTGTTGGCAGAACAAATTGTGATGAGGGCCAAAATATTACGATCGGCGGCGAGGATGAGGATAATAAAGCAACAATAGCTCCGACGATCAATGTTACAGGTTCTCTGCGCAACAACGAAGGCAACAATAGTGATAAGACTGCGGTTTATCAGACTATCGGCGGTCTTATAGGTTATATTGAATCAAAAGCGGCTGCCAAAACGACCGTTCAGCATATCACATTGTCTGCGACTGTGGATGCGTCTAATGCTACCAGCGCAAATCGTGTAGGTACAGCCGGTCTGATCTCGGATATCGCATGGAATTCAACTGACACAAGAACTCTTGCACTCAATGACATAGATGTTTCCGGAACAGTAGTAAAGAATACGGCTGATACTGAAACCGGCGGTATCCTCGGCTACCGCTGGTACGGCACTGATGTTACATTTGATGATGTTGTACTTGTTGAAGATAGCGGAAATGAGCTTAATTCGTCGGCAAATTATCTTGGCGGACTTGTCTACAGAGCAACAGGACACTGGACGATTAATTCTGCAGGAATTGCTATAAATGAAATTGCATTCAAAAATGGAGATGACACGGCTACACCTTCAGGTGGTCTTGGTATTATTCTGCTTGACGGTTACTACTCAACTTCGGGTATCTATATGGAATTTATGGCGGATGACAGCTATACTCTTGCAAGTGGTCTCTCCAATATTCCAACTATGACAGGCAAGATATATGATGAGATCTGCGCCTGCCTTTCAGACAGCGCCGAGCATATCTTGACAAATAATACTGCCGGAGTTATCTCGTATTACACTTCCGACGGAGTTTACTCCATGGATGGCGCAGGCACAAGAAACAGTTACAATAACGTATATAATACGACTGTTGTAAACAACAGATCGAGATACTATTATAACGCAGACAGCAATTCGTATGATAACGACCGACCTGAATACAATCTGCTTTACTGGAGCCTTAACCGCTATGCAGCAGCTAACATCAAGAGGTGCTTTACAAACCCATATCCTGATGACGTTTTAGATGAAGGTGAATACAATCTTTTTAATGTTTCTTATTATCCTATAGATGTAGGAAAGAATCTTACTATTGATGATTCTTCATTCATATTCTATAATTCAGACATCGAAGCCACTGATACGGATTCAAACACCAAGTGCTCTACAAGAGACGGCAAATCCCAGCATTATATGATGCATATGGGTCTGTTCAGAAATGTGACTGCGACTATCAATACTAAAGGAACAATTTCACTTTCAGGCTCTGTTGGTGTTAATGATTCCTATTCAGGAGCACTCATTTGCGGAAATCTTAATGGTACATTAAACACCTCCAAAACCGGCAATATTGAATTTGGCAGGTCTGAAATCATAAAATTGAAGCCGTTAACAGTGAAATATTATTCTCTTTCACTTGAAGATTCTAATAATAAAGAAGATGAAAAGCCTTATCTTATCAAAAGTATTGGTGACAAATCAGTACTTGACCTTAATGGAGTAGTAATATATCAAGGTGAAGATTATTATCCTGGTAAGATCTACGCCAGCAGCCTTATTGGAGATGTTGTAGGAAAGGGCATAAACTTAAACTTTAATAATATCTCAATTGACGGAAGAAACAAAGAGAACGTTGCAAATGCTCTTGACGCTATCTATGGAACTACAAGGTCTATCTTTAAAAATGCGATATTGCTGAACAAGTATGATGTTGACTCCACTTCCGTTGCTACCTACAATTTCTCACAGGCTGAGGACTGGACAAATGCTACCACCAGAGCAGGTGCGGTTACCTACGGTAAAGAACTGACATCCACGATCGAGTTCAGAAATAATAACGTGAGCGAGGAAAACAGATACTATGAGGCAAACGGTGTAAATGGTAACTATGTTGCTCCTGAGACATACCCCGGATCTGATTACTCCAGTACATTTACTGATCCGACAAACACTGCCTATGATTTCAGTTCAAATTTCCTTCCTTATGTAAGATATTATAATTCCAGTGTTTCAGGCGCACCGGCAGCATCGAACACTCTTCATGAGATAAAGGTCAATGTTGTTTCTGCAAACCTTGATACAGGCTGCGGAACATACGATCATCCGTATGAGATAAGCGGTCCTAAGCAGCTCAAAGATCTGGCTACCATGATAGACGGTGATACACATATCAACAGCATAATGCTGCCTGTTTCTGATAATGGTTCGCATTGGTGCTGCACAGGTATTGATGAACAAGGAAAGAGTATCCATAGCTGCTATCTGTTTGTTTACAAAAACAACCGGTACGAGTATTATGAAAATGAAACAGACACGACCCCGAAATATACTTGGGAATACGATAATGTCCGCAAGTATCTTGCAAATGCTTATTATATGATAACCACGCCTATCACTCTTGATACCTTTTCGGGCTTGGGAGCGTATAACAGCACATATGCCTTTACGGGTGTCATAGTCGGCAAGAACAGTCAGGTCAAGATAACTAACAAGTCCGGTACTCCTTTTGTCAAGATGAGCAATGGCTGTGTTATCAAGGACTTGAATATTGAGATCGACCACAGTGAAAAGAATAATCAGGGTAAGATCATATATACCAAAAAAGTTGTAGACAAAGATAATGCAGATACCGGAACTGCATTCAGCTATGCAAACACCAAGCTCTTTTACGGCGGTGTTATCGGAACAATAATGGGCGGAGATAATATTATTGATAATGTTAAGGTAGAGTACAACAGCAACAACAGTACAGTGCTTCTTATCAATAATCATAATCTTGACTGTGTAGGCGGTTATGTAGGCGTTATCGTAAACGGCGGACTTGTATTCAGAAATATGACCTCCACCAGCTTCAGAAACAGCAGCAATTTCATGGTTCACGATACGCTCAATAAAGCTTCTGCTACAGATAACTGGACAGATGGCGCAAAAAATAATCATATGTACGTCAACCCCTATATCGGCAGAGTCATCAACGGCTATGCTATAAATGAAACTACCGGCGATTCAGCATCGTACAGCGGAGATTCCGGTAATTACACTCTCGACAACGGCACTAAGAATTACCAGATAGCTGATGTCAAAGTCGATGTATCTGATTCTGAAAAACTGTATTATGATACCTTCAAGTCAACTGATGACCGGGTCAATATCCCTACAGGACAGTCGCTGTTTATCCTTTCTCTGATAACTCAGACGGGCGCAGGCACGGCAACTACGGCAGCCGGCGATTATGATCACGGTATCGCCTATGACGGCGATGATCAGTTTGATTCTAAGAGCGCTGCCAAGAATGTCGCAACTCACCTTGCTTTGTATGATAAGGTCGGCAATGCTACGTTCGCTGACAAAACAGACACGTCCGGTGACTATTATCTTTCTACCGGTGACAAAAAGAACAGCAAGCAGGCAGTTCCGTATATCGTAAGCCACTATACGAAGAAGGATTCTTCCGGCAATTATCCGGCGAGAAAGCTTACAGGCAATACTAATTTCATGAAGCTTTCTACTGCAAACGGAACGTATAATCTGCCCAAGGGCTTCAGAGGTATTGGTTCGATCTGCCGCTTCCAGCAGGAAGATGTTGACGGCAAATATGCTATGAAGATATACGGCTTTGATGGCAACAATGCAAAGATAAATCTCGACATAGAGTATAATACCTACATCAGCGACAAGGATAATTACAGCAATAAGATCTATGGAGCATCAACAGTATATGTCGGCTTCGGGCTGTTCAATTATCTTGTCCAGAAACCAAAGGATGATAACAGAACAACTTATTATCTTGACGATGGATACTACATCGGAAAATTCACGATCTCGGGTGATGTGACTGTGAATGAGTACAGTGAAAGCGGAGAGCGTCAGAGCGGTGAAGGTCAGAATTCAGACGGTAACCGTAAGAGAATGCCGGCAGCTGCATTTGTTGCAGGTACCGGTCATGAAAAGTATCTGAACCTTTACAGGCTCGACCTTGAAGATGTTACAGTTACTGGCTCTTCAAATGTTGCCGGCTATATCGGCAGAAACAATATCGCCGAAAATAATGCCCCAGGTAAAACTAACCCCAATGATAAAGTGTATGTATTTGTAAATGCCTGCAATACCACACGCACAAAGCTTATAGGCAGCGGCGGAAGCTGCGGAGGAATAGTCGGTCACAGCCGAGGCGGCTACATCGACCTGTTTGTAAATACTGCACCAAACAGCAATACGGCTGATACTGAGCGAAGAGGAGATGACGGCTATTTCAAGAGCTCGATGGAGCTTGACATCAAGAATGACTCAAATACAGCAGAAAGCGGCTGCGGCGGTATCCTCGGTGGTATCCGTAACGGTTATCAGGTACATCTTTGGGTCAATAATGTTACGATCTCCGGCTATACAGATACCTCGAAGATCGAAAACACAAGTACGACTGTTGCCAATTCGCTCCCGTCCGGTGCCGGCGGAATGTTCGGATATGTCAGAAAAGCAGAATCTGTTATCATAACAAACTGCGTTGTCAAGGATATAAGTGTTACGGGTCCTGTTGCAGGAGGTCTGTTCGGCAATATCGACCTGTTTGATGACAAATCTGAATATGGTGTTTCTCCTAAGATAAAGATATATAACACCAAGGTCTATGCTGAAGAAAAGAATAAATTCAGCATTAACGGCGTAGCTTTTTCAGGCGGTCTTGCAGGTCAGTTCATTTCGAGCAAAACATATAAAGATGCTGTTACAGGCTATAACGGCAGCAGCTTTGTCTACGATATAGACGGCTGCGAGGTCTATAATTATACGATAACACAGACCTCTTATGTTGATAAGCAGTACGGCGCCGGCGGAATGATCGGCTATGCTAAACAGGCTCAGAGAACTATTGTTAACTCACGTGTTCATGACTGCACTATCAAAGCCAACGCTGATAATAATAAACACGGTATGGGAGGAGTAGTCGGCAACTCGGAATATGCTATCTGGGGTTATAATATCGCTGCTTATAACAATTCGTTTGAATATCTCAGCAACAGTGGCAAGACGCTTGCAAGATATGGCAGTTTTATAGGCAATTCCAACAGTAAAGAGCTGAAAATCGTTGGCTTCACGAGAAAAAATAATTATCTCGGAACTACAGCAGTCAGCCAGGACTGGGGTAACGGTGCAGCAAATGGTTCTTACATCATCGACGCTGACTACATGAACATCAGCACCGGAACAGGCCACGGAACAGCAATGCCGGTAGGCTTTGACAACGGCACGAATGTCGGAGAGGGTGCTACCAAGAATTATTTCCCGTATGTTACTGTCAGTCCTAAAGTTCCTGTTGGCGGAGATAATTTCCTGACAGGTGACGGTGTCAGCATTGTTGATGTTGAAAAGACAGTCCCTGTTGAGGGCGGAGAGAATGAAACCGTCACAGTAAGTGTTCCTGTCGCTAAGCTCATAACTGACGAATACACTGGCACTGCTGCTGATAACAGGATCGCCTATAAGACCGTTTTTGATGGAGATATTGCAAAAGTCAAGCAGATGATATCCGATGGTGAAGATACGAACGCCGATCATGATATCAAGCTGACAACATACTTTACCGAAATGGGTCAGCCGGAAGGCTATGAGGGAGATGATTTCCCGATAATTGCTATCAATGGAGCTGAGTCTGATTACTATAATGAGATAAATGCTTATATCAGAACACTTACCAATACTACCGATAATTATAATGAACCTGTTGCCGGAAAATATTCCATCGCATTGTATCCATGTCAATGTATAGAAGGAGTATATCAGAAGGTGTCAGGGACACAGGGACTACAGCTAAATAACAAGAAATATGTAATGGTCGATACTGCTGCTGACTCCGTTGCAGGACACAATCAGATCACTATGATCGATATTAGCTTCCTTGATCCAACAGATGAAAATAAAGTCGCTTATCACCTCTATATTCCTGTATTAACTAAGAAGATGCTGAAATTTAGTTTCAGTTCATCTGCATTACAAGGAACGGAATATGAGCCAAGTGATTACATTGCTAAGTTCCCGACGGAATGGAATAAAACTTCCAAGTTGGCTGCCGGTTTTGATTCATGGCAGACCATTTACGCTCAATTTGATTATTCCAAAGAAGAAATGAATACATTTCTTGCAACAGGAAAGGGGTTGAATTGGAACACATCAAAGACGTTATACTTTAATTATAACGGTAACAAGTCACTCGCAAATTCTACTCAGTTTGTTTTGTTGGATAATAACAACAATGTTGATAAGGAATACTATATCACTAAGGCCGATATATCTACTGAAACGAACTCAGCAGGAAACAAATATGATGTTATCAAATTCGGAGATTTTACTACAGAAAGAGATGGCGCAAGAACCATTGATCCGGCTAGGAAGTTTGAACCTCAGACCCTTAACGATATAGCAGGAAGAAAACTTCGGTATGCTGAGGATCCCAACGGAGCTTATGTTGAGTGTGGTGAGTCAGAGGCAACGGTATATGTTTATACTGAGCCCACAAATGCGGAAAGCACAGGCAAGAAGTTTTTCAAGGCTTGGGAATCAGGAACAGCTCAAAGATATACGATCACCGTAAATGATATGATATCCGAAACATATTATCTGAGTATGTACAGCTTCGATAAGGATAATGTTGATACTGATAATTCCACAACACATGATGCATACGGTCTTACTGTTGCAAGTCCTCTTACATTTACAAGCGATGTTATAACCTGTCAGCGAAGTCAGGCCAAAAACACTGAGATGTTCCTTGGTAATTTCTTGAGTCAAACGTTGTCAATAGCTAATGTAAATGATAATGTTAAGATTTCATCAGAGAATCATACTCTTAAGGCAACATTGAGTTCAACGGTAGCATTTACAGGCAGAAGTGCAAACTATTTTCATAAAAACCTTGCAGGAGAAAAACTGTATCAGGGATTCTTCCTCTACTTGAACAGATATAATGAGAAAGGAGAGATAACATCCGATTGTACGATAAAAGGTCAACCAAACTATTCCTATACTCGCTCAATAAACGGTGAGAGTTATGGCTCTGCACATAGCGGCGGACTTGATGAGAATGCACCGTATCTCTACGTCTTGCCTGTTGAGATAGTTGTACCGGCTTATGCAGAGGGAACATCTTGGTCGAGTTCACAGTCTGCAACTGTAAATATTGACTTTGGAACTAATGAAGTAAAACTAAACAAGGAATTCCCCACACGAAATAAAGCAACAAATGACTATAAGGGTATAGAAATAAACTCGACGGTCAAGCTTGATTTCCTGCGTGACAGAGTTATTTACAGTAATAATAAGAAAGACCCGCTTCCGGAGGATAAGCCTACTGAAAGATACTACATCGACAGAACGACCAGCAATGGTATTCTGACGCTGACTGCGTTTGATCAGGCAGAAAACGATGAGTACGATACTTATGGTGAACAGAGCTATAACAAGAGCGCTTTGGGTATAAACGGAAACTATATCGGAACAGGTTCCAAGTACAGCACTATGGGTGACTTTGAGCATATTGAAGCAGGTTTGGATTATGATGTATCAGCTTTGCCAGCAGAGATATTTGACGGAAAACACACGCTGAACTTCAAGATAGTTCTTGAACAAAAAGTCGATGATTCCAATGAAACAACAGGTTATAAATACATTCCTGTTAATATTGAGGACTTTACAGATGACGAAGAGAACCTCATCAAGGGGTATCTAAGTGAGTTTGCATTTTACGGCAAGTCGGCAGAAGCACCGTTGTCACTGGTAGCTGATGAGACTACATCATATCTTAGCTATACATACAGTATGCCAATGAAGATCGATAAGAGCCAGTGGACATTAAAGTATACTGAGACCGAAACGCAGAAACACATCACCGGAAATATAGAGTTTAACGCTAAGACAAATGGTGAACTTGAAGCAATAGAAGGATATTTGTATACTAATTATAGGCTCAAAGTAACTGCATCGATATCGGGGACTTCATACACCAATACAGATTGGATCGTTTATACGAATGCCAAGATGAACGCTCAGTATGTAAAAAAGGCTTCATAAATCTTATAACACGGCACAACAATTATAAAAAGCTCAGGAGGATAGATGAACTCCTGAGCTTTTTCTTGTTCATGATAACGTAACGTAACCGCCAACCACCCCCAGCCCTCGACCAAAGAATAAAAAAATGATACAATTACTCTGAAGGAAAATAGAATTCCGAAAGGAGTAAATATCATGGGAAGAATAGTAAGCGCCAACCACTCCCTAACTTTGACCGTCGTGCCGGAATGTGGTAAAATAGTTCCAAAGGGTTTTACCCGAAAGGAGCTGAATATATGCCGACTATCAAAGAAGTTAAGATGGAGCTGCGGCATAGGGAGTTGGCGGAGCAGATTGCAGAATGCCAGAACAGCGGAATGAGCGTCAGGGAATGGTGTCAGTCAAAGGGCCTTAGCTGCAACACCTACTATCGCCGCCTCCGCGCTGTTAGGCTGGATCTGCTGAAGCAGGCTGACAGCCCTACGCAAAAAATTGTCCCGATAAGCGTTTCAAATGAGCTTTGTGAAGCGCCTTCCCCTGTTGTTCCGCAGCATGCTGCCCTTAATTCTTCAGGCAGTGTAGTAATGCGAAAGGACGGCATCGAGATCGAACTGCCGCAAGACATTTCCGAGGACACTATCCTCGCCCTGCTCAGAGGGCTAAAACAATGCTGAAAGACTTGTCTGCCGCCAATATCTACATCGTGTGCGGTCATACGGATATGAGAAAGTCCATTGACGGGCTTGCAGCTATCGTTCAGCAGCAGCACAAACTGGACCTGTTTTCAGATAGTCTGTTCCTGTTCTGCGGACGAAGAAGAGACCGTCTGAAAGCATTGCTTTGGGAGGGTGACGGCTTTCTGCTGGTTCTACAAAAGACTTGAAAGCGGACGGTTCAGCTGGCCCCGCAACGAGCAGGAGGTCAGAAATCTCACCCGTGAGCAGTTCGTATGGCTGATGCAGGGACTTTCGATCGACCAGCCAAAAGCGATAAAAAAGATCGACGGCGGCGTGGATATTTGCTGAATTGTCAACAGAAAAACTGCACATAAATGTTGACAATATTTCTATGTGCGAGAAGCTGTAAAATGCGCTCTTTCCCTTGAAAAATCGGGGGAAAGGAGCGCTTTTTATGACCTACGATGAACTGAAAAAAGCATACGAAGAAGCCACAAAAAAGTGTTCCGAACTTGAAAAAGAAAATGGTGAATTAAAGAAAGCGAATGAGGATAAAGACCTCCGCATGCGGTCTTGCAAAAAACTTATACAGTGGACTGTATTCTGCATAAACAGGTGAAGAACAACGGTGAAAAGGACAAGTATATCGTGTATGACTGTCACCCTGCTATTATCAGCCGTGATACATATAACCGTGTTCAGCAGGAGCTTGCAAGGCGTGGCTCGATAAGAAAAAGAAGCGACAAGACCGAGACAGAGCAGGGACATTATGCAAGCAAATATGCTCTCAGCGATATTCTTATCTGTGGTGAGTGCGGGACGGCATATCGCCGTGTAACGTGGACTTCTCACGGTCACAAGCTCATTGTATGGCGGTGCATCAATCGCCTTGATTATGGTAACAGATACTGCAAACATTCTCCATCAGTAAATGAGAAAAAATTGCAAGCTGCCATTGTCGATGCACTTAACAGGGCGTATGCTGATGGTGAGACAATGCTTGCGACAATTAAGCGGAACATCGAAGCTGTTATGATAAACAGAGATGTTTCAGCGGCTGAAAGAGAAAGGATCAAGAACCGCCTGTCCGAAATCAGCGAAGCGAAGGACGGACTTATTCGTCTTATCACAAACGGTGCGGTTGAGGAGGATTCCCTTGATAAAGAATTTGAAGATCTGATAAATGAGGAAAAGTTCCTGAAACAGCAGATCACTGAATTACAGCGCAGTTCAGATGTCAGTGATGAAAAAAGCTATCATTTGATGTCTGCATTTGAGGAGCTTCAAAAAGCAAAGTCCCAAATGACCGAATATGATGATGTGACTGTAAGGAAGGTCGTTGAGTGTATCAGGGTGTTGTCAAAGACCGAGGTGCAGATCATTTTCAAGGGCGGGTTTGAAATGAACGTGGAAGTTGACAGATAAATAAAATGCCCACCGAGCCACATTGTACGTCACCACCAACCCTAAATTCAACATGACGAACGGACAGTTCCTCACAGGTGACGGTGTAAGTGCGGCTGCTTACAGCAGCTCAGCATTCAGGCAGATCGTTGATGAACGTGCAGCGAATACCGATAAGTCATATCAGTTTTATACCTGCCTGTTGGGAAACGGTGAGGATTACGATGCTGCTCTGGCAAACATAAGGAATGAACTTTCGACCTCATCAAATGAATTCAAGGGTTACTTTGCTCAGCATGAGAACAGTGGTATCAAGAATTTCCCATTGCTTGTTGCAGAGGATACGAACAGGGATTCGCTGACAAGACTTATCAATAACTATCTGCGCATACTCACAAATACTAATTACAATTTTGCTGACAAAACCCAATATGCGGTCTTTGAGGTGGGGCTGTACAAATGTACTTTCAACGAGAGTAAAGGTGCCTTTGATGTCGATACGACCGGGGCCTGCCTGGAAAACAGATTCATAAACAATGAATATTTCTTCTATATGGATGCAGGAAATGTAGACACAAAGGATATACCGCAGTTTACACTTTTGGACGTTAAATTCAAAGATCCTGCCAACACAGATAAGATCGCATATCACCTTTTTGTACCTGTTTATGTAAAGAAGGTCCTCCGCTATGCATTTAATGCCGAGATAAAATCGGGTACCGATTACTACTGGTCAGCCTATTCCAAACTCGGTTCGGGAATGTCGCAGCAGGGTATGTTTGAAAACCTCGGAAACCCTGTTACTATCGCTTTTGAATTTGCATATGACAGGACACCTGCCGAGTGGGTGAGCGCTCTTAACGGCGGCGACAGCCTGCTGACAAATTATTACAAGTCGCTCAATCTGAAAAACCATAACGAAAACGGCTGGGCAGCTAATACAAAAATGGTGCTTGTAGATGCCAATAACAGCGATAAGTATTATTATCTCGATTCTCCGCCTTCGGATAGGTCAACTTCTATTTGCCTGTATGATTTCAAGGACGATGCACAAAACCATTATACCCCCGTGAATTTGCAGGAACTGATGACTGTAACAGTCGGACAGGATAATGACGGCACGCTTACTCCCACGAACGAAAATACATCTGAGGGTGCGACAGTCTTTGATGGAACGACATATTACCGCCCGATACGCGATGATGAGAACGTGGCTGAAGCCGATAGGTATACAGTCACAAGCGTATCAGAGATCAAGCCAGAACGGTATTACCTGAGTATTTTCACTAAGGCGGATGATACTAATAATGCAGTCTACCGTTACGAGATAAGTTCCCCCGAAAGCTTTGCGGCAACAGGAACGGGCGTTACAACGGACGGAACGTGGACAGTGGACAACTGGCGTGCCAATAAGATCAACGTACCCGTCAAACCCACCCCCACTTTCCAAGCTTACTTTGCTATGATAAAATAATAGTTATCAACCGACAAAGGAGCGATAGCAAATGAGCGAAGAA
>CACZFN010000025.1:0-15218 GCA_902780505.1 uncultured Ruminococcus sp.
GCTTTACAGAACCACCCCTGAAAGAGCCAAATATAAGGTCTTGTGCGATATAGACGCTATGATCACCGAGGAAATAGAGAAATATGCTAAAGAAAAAGGAACAGGATAAAACTGATTGACTTGAACAAGTGATAGAATCAATATAATGCTCAAATCAAATAGGCGGATACTTCATATGAAATATTTGCCTATTTTTTATAGCCTGCTGTAACATTTATATTTATTGGTGTATGTTTTCTATATAAGCGCAGTGTATTGTTCTCAGCAGATTTTATTTGTCATTTAAGTAAAACCTCCTACACTTCAAAATAACCCCCTCAGACGTGGTTTTCAACGTCTGAGGGGGAATAATATCTGTTTTTCTATGACAAATTCAATCGTAATGACGTGTGTTCAACCGAAACTTCAACCATTTTTCAGAGCTGCGCTTTATAAAGCGGTTCTCAGCCCCTTTTAACATTTCTCAAACATTCCTGAAACATATCTCAAACGTTCGGATTGTATAATTCAGACATTGAAACAAACAACAAACCGAAAGCGAGGAATAAATTATGAGCAATACAATGACAGCGGAAAAGGTAAGAGCCGGTCAGCCCTATCTTTACAGAAAGAACGGCCTCCCCAGTGAAGTATATGAGATAAGAATGAATGACAATGTGGAACACAGTGCTCTGAACGAGGCGCTTGCTCTCGCAATAGAACGCTACCCTTATTTCAAGGTAAGATATGAGGAGCACGAGGGTGATTTTTATGCGGTGGAGAATGATCTTCCCATAGAGGTACACCAGAGCGAGGAGCTTATCCCTTTGGGCGGTGAGGAGAATAACTACTATCTGATCGGTGTGACACATCACGCAAAGAGCATCTGCGTTTCCTTCCACCACGGACTTGCTGACGGCAGAGGTGTCAAGAGCTTTGTTGAAACGCTTATCTATTATTACTGTCAGGCTGCATATGGCAGTATGGCAGAAAGTGAGGGTATCCTGACCGCAGATGACACTATCGCAGATACAGAGATCTCTGAGCCCTGCGGCAGTAAATATAAGATAGACCGCAATGATCTGAAAAAGATCAAAGGCGTTTCAAGAAAAGGCTTTACGCTCCCCGAAACGAAAGCTCCAAAGGCTGCACACAGACGTTATGAGCTGAAATTTCCGCAGGCTGATTTTATCGCACTTTGCAAGGCAAATGGTGCATCTCCTGTGGTGATGCTCAGCGTGATGATGAGCCGTGCGATCCGTGAACTTTACCCGGACAGCAAGGAAGTGATCAACAGCAATTTTCCCGTTGATGCAAGGGCGGCCCTCGGCTGTGAGGGAACATATAAAAACTGCGTAAAGAGCATAAGCCTGCCCTACGGCGAGACTGAAGCGCAGATGTCCACAGAGGAGCTTTGCAGCTACTACAAGCGCCTTATGAACAAGCAGAGAACTCCCGAACGCTGCAAGGACGAGTTCAATAAGATCATCATGCTGCTGAATGCCGTAGGTCATCTTCACTCCTTCGGCAAAAAACGTGCGGTCATGAGAATACTTGATGATCTGAAGCTCGACACCTATCTGATTAGCTATATCGGACAGTTCAGATTTAACGAGAACGAGCGCTATGTGGAATCGGTGCATCTGTATTCCGACTGCTCGTCGGGGCTTGTTATGAACATGACCTGCCAGTGCGGATATTTCATCATTGACTTCACTCAGGATTTTGAGGGCGGCAAGTATGTAAACGCCCTTGCCGAGAGCTTCAGGGGTGCAGGTATCCCGCTTTCAGTGTCGGAGGAGATAGTTTATTCCACGCCTTGCGATACGCTTATGAAAGATATGCCGTCTGAAAAGGTCATCGACACAGGCTATGTGAGCTTGTGGGACAAGACCGTTTCTGCGAATGTGAATGCAGCTCGTTTTATCCAGCGCAAGACCGTCGGTGGATATACGGCAATAGAAAACGCCTTTGTCAAAGCATTTTTGCTTTGTGACGGCGAAACGGTGGCAGATGCTAAGTTCAGACTTGCAGAGGAACAGCTGCAAAGATCAGAAAATTTGGTGAATCGTTATGAGAAGCCGTGCGAGCAGCACTATTTCATTAGCACGTAGGCTGTTGGCACACCTGTAAACCGTTCCGCACAAGCCCATTTCAGCATTATGGCGCGCGCCGCAATGACAGCATACCCCGTGCCCCATAACATTTTCTTATCGTGAAAATGTTATGGGGCTTTTTTGAATCGGGCATAAAAATTGCAGAGCCGGTGCTGCCTTAATTATGCAAACTTTTTTAAAAACGCATAATTTTACATTTTCTGCACATACTATTTCCGCAATTAAAAACAAAACGGAGGTACAAATAAATGAAAGCAACAGGAATAGTAAGGCGCATCGACGACTAAGGAAATAAGAAGAACTATGAGGATACGGGAGGGCGATCCCTTAGAGATCTTCACCGACTCCGACGGGGAGGTAGTGCTCAAAAAATATTCGGTGTTAAGTGAGCTTGCTGACGGTGCGGATAAAGCGGCGCAGGTCATTTCAAAACTAAGCGGGACGCCCGCAGTTGTGTTTGACCGTGACCATGTTGTCGCTGTTTCGGGGGCACACAAAAAGGAATACCTTGAGCGCCGTGTTTCCCCCGCGCTTGAGGAAATTTTTGAAAGCCGCCGCGCTTATTTTGCCGACAACGATTCAGCCAAGCCGCTCATGCCTATCGAGGGTATAGAAAAACGCGCTCTTACAGTAGTTCCGATAATATCCTCGGGCGACTGCACAGGTGCCGTTGCACTCGTCGCAGCTGATGAGTCTTCAAAAGCCACCCACGAGCATGAAATGCTCGCACGCGCCGCAGCTATGTTTTTAGGCAAACAGGGCGAAGTTGGCTGACAGGACAATAAAAAAACAGAGGTGGTTTGATACCTCTGTTTTTTATTATCCTTACTCTACATAAACGCTTTTCTCACGCCTGAGCATTCTTATGGCATTCAGTACCGCTATAACCATAACACCGACATCTGCAAATATCGCAAGCCACATATTTGCAATGCCAAGTGCGCCGAGTATAAGGCAGATAAGCTTTACACCTATCGCAAAAACAATGTTTTCGTATACTATCTTCATGCATTTTTTTGCTATTCTTATTGCCTTTGATATCTTTAACGGGTTGTCGTCCATAAGTACAACATCTGCCGCTTCTATCGCCGCATCAGAACCGAGTGCACCCATAGCTATTCCGATATCCGCCCGGGTAAGGACAGGTGCATCGTTTATGCCGTCGCCCACAAACGCAACAGCGCTGCCCGCCCGCTTGTCATCAAGCAGTTCCTCGACTTTTTTTACCTTGTCCTCTGGCATAAGCCTGCTGTAAAGCTTGTCAATATTAAGTTCCTTTGCGGCTGCTTCTGCCGCAGCTTCACCGTCGCCTGTAAGCATTACCGTCTGCAATATGCCTGTGTTTTTAAGGGCTGATACCGCCGCTGCTGCGTCCTTTTTAAGAACATCTGCGACCACGATATGCCCCATATATTCGCCGTCTATCGCCACATGAACGACAGAACCCACACTCGAACAATCCTTATGGCTGACCTTAGCCCTTGCCATAAGCTTGTCATTGCCGATATAGATCTCTTTGCCGTCTATAACAGCCCTTATGCCTTCGCCCGATATCTCTTTTATATCCGAAATGCGGCTGTCATCAAGTTCACACTGTGCCGCCTTTACTATGCAGCGTGCTATCGGGTGATTTGAGTTTTTCTCGGCAAGCGCCGCTATTTCAAGAAGCTTTCTGTCTTCAAGCTTGCTGTGGTGTATGCCTACAACTTCAAACACGCCTTTGGTCATAGTGCCTGTTTTATCAAAAACAACATATTTTGTCTTTGAAAGCGTTTCTATGAAGTTTGAGCCTTTTATAAGGATACCCTCACTCCCTGCGCCGCCTATCGCCGCAAAGAAGCTCAGCGGTATGCTTATCACAAGCGCACAGGGGCAGCTTATTACAAGGAAGGTCAGCGCACGCATTATCCACATACCAAGCCCCGCCTGCATATTAAGCGCAAGTCTTATAAGCGGAACGCCCACCCCGAGCATAAGTGCGGATATACATACTGCCGGTGTATAGTACCTTGCAAATTTTGATATGAAGTTTTCAGAACGCGATTTTCGCTCGCCCGAATTTTCCACAAGCTCAAGTATCTTTGAAACAGTCGATTCCCCAAACGGCTTTGTGGTTTTTATTCTGAGCAGCCCTGTCATATTTATGCTGCCGCTTGAAACGCTGTCGCCTTCAAATACGTCAACAGGCAGGCTTTCCCCTGTAAGTGCGGCAGTGTTGAGTGCACTGTTACCCTCGGTTATGACTCCGTCTATGGGTATCTTTTCGCCGGGCTTAACTACAATGATACTTCCTACCTCTACCTCGTCGGGATCACACTCCTCCACGCCGCCCTCTGTTTCAACATAAGCGCAGTCGGGACGGATATCCATCAGTGCAGCAATGTTCTTCCTGCTCCTGCCCACAGCAATGCTCTGAAAAAGCTCGCCTATCTGATAAAACAGCATTACCGCCGAGCCCTCACGGTATTCCCCAAGTGCCATAGCGCCGACAGTTGCCACCGCCATAAGGAAGTTTTCATCAAACACCTGCCCGTTTATTATCCCCTTGAAAGCCTTGATAAGTATGTCATATCCTATCACAATATACGGCACAAGATATATCACAAGCCTTATATAACGGGCAGGTCCGGCGATAATATCCACCGCCGCTGCCGCCAAAAGCAGGATAAGCGCTGCTATAATCCGCATGAGTGTTTTCTTTTGTTTTCTGTTCATAGCTTTATTCTGTCTCCGCTAAAGTCACGCCATTGTGCATTCAGAACTCTATCTCGCAGTCGGGTTCCACCTTCCTGCAAGCCTTCAGCACGTTTTTCATTACCGTCTTTTCATCAGCGCCCTCGTCAAATTCCACCTTCATTTTAAGCGCCATAAAATTAACGCTTGCGTCCTTTACGCCTTCGGTGTTCTTGGCTGCCGCCTCCATTTTATTGGCACAGTTTGCGCAGTCCACCTCAATAGCATATGTCTTTTTCATAATATTATCCTCCTTACCGTTTATCATATGAATAGTTGTTCATTTGTTTAATTATATTATAACACCTTTGCCCTATTATGTCAATAGCTTTTTCAAAAAGTTTTCCGCATTTTATAAGACATTTTGCAGTAATCACGGCAAGGAAATTTGTGCACCCCTACAAAAATACATATCAGGTGAAACATTTCCCCCGCCTTTGCCGCCTTTACTATTGAAAGCAAAAGGAGGTCCTGCATTTATGAAGAAGTTTATACCTGTTATCTTATCGGCGATAACGCTTGTTTCCTGTTCGGGCAGCGAGGTAAGCGCCCCAGCGCCGCAGCCACCCGAAGAGTATTCCCGCTTTATTATAGATGAGCACTTCTCCCTGCCAGAGGACGAGGAAGTTTATGAATACACCCTTGCCCCCTTCACCGCGGGGGAAAACAGCCTGAGCGCCCTTTCCGCCGTTTTCTTCACACCCGATGAAAAGCTCTCGGCCATACAAAACGGCGATACCCTCACCACAGAGGATAAGCAAAAGACACTTACCCTTTTACCGGACGGCAGGTTTGAATATTCTGCCCCCGCCCTTGACCCTGATGAAAAATGGACCGCCCCTGTAGATACAGTTTTTCAAAACGCCTTTGAGGATACAACGCTGCGCCTTGAAACGGGCAGCATCACTCTTGAAGAGCTTTCCCTTAAAGCGCAGTCATACCTTACCGACTGTATGCGGGCACTTTCCCTTGATATAGTACCAACACCCCTCTACGCCGATATTTTCACCTGCCAGTGCGATGGCGCAGAGAATGACTACGCTAAGATATATTTTGCCCTGCCTGTTGGCGAATGCTCCGTCATAAAGCCCCTGCCCGCAAGGGAGACCCTGCCTGTGCTGGACAATTCTGCCGACAGCTATTCACTTCTTTGTATATGCCTTGCAGATGATGCTATGCCCTTTGCGGCTTCATCGCAGAGCGCTCTTCTTGTTCCCGATAAAAAGGGGCAGCAGCATACGCATATTCCCTGTGATGATGTTATAGTAAACGCAGGCAGCAAATACCTTTCCGCCGCAAAGCATATGACTCTTATGTATGCAGAGCTTGAATATATCACAAAGGACGGCTTTACCGCCCTGCCCTACTGGGCACTGTATTTTTCCCTGCCTGACGGAAGGAAGCAGATATACTACGAAAACGCCCTTACCGGCGAAGGCTTTACATCATTTGACCCCTTTGCATTAGAGCTGAGATGATACATAAAGAAAGGAAGTACCCACACTTATGAGAATAAAACCAATGCTCCCCCTTATGGCCGCCTTGTGCATGGCACTTTCCTCCTGCTCGTTTGCAGAGGACGGCAACACCCATTCATCTGATGAAATCACCCTCACCCCCGCCGCCGATATCTACAGCGGTGCTGATGATGTCATAAATTCCCCGCATAGTGCCTTCAAGTTTGCAGACGGTGTCACGGTTTCGGGTTCTGCCGACATAAACAAGCTTATAATGACCTACAAAAAAGACAGTGAAAAGGATTATTACTCCCGCGGTGAAGCCATCTGTAAAGCCGCCTTCGGTGACAGCTTCGACAAAGACCTGTGTTCTATAGTATATTCTGACGATAACAAAGACGAGATACTCCGCTTTGAATATAAAAACGGCGGTGAATGGGCGGAATACTGCTATGACAATTCGTTTATGTATGAACTATATGACGGTGCGGGTTCGGTGAACTTTCAAAATGACGAGGGTGAATCTCTGCTTGAAAATGTCAAGGTCCTGAGAGCAGACGACGATCTTTCCGGTACCCTTACGCTTAAAAACGGGAACACCACGTTTGATTCTTACAAAAACGTTATAAGCGACACCGCAAATAACAGCCTTTCGGAATTTGTAACCCCCCTTAAAGCTGAACCTGATACCTTTATTGCCTATGATGCTTACGGGCAGAAAAGTATTTATACGCATTTGCATTTTTCATACTGCGGGGTGCCTGTTGACTATACCTTTACAGGCGATATAAAAAACCGTGATAACGAACTTAACGGTCTTATGTCATATTTTATGCCGCTTGATATGTGGACGGTAAGCTGTTCGCCCGACAGGGCAGACGCGTATGTGGCAAGGAATATCCAGCGCTTTGTTTCAAGTGAAAAGATAGACTCGCTTATATCCTTCAAAGATGCCGCCGCTATACTTGACAGAGAACTTGCAAAAAATTCCCGCTACACTTTTGTAAAGTGCGAGCTTGCCCTGTGCAGTGTCCACACACAAAAGGAAGAACTTACCCCGGACGAATTTGATATGCAGTATGATATACCTGTGGAATATACCCCCTACTGGATATTCTATATCGAACAGGATGACGGTGACATTACTGATCTTGTTTCGGCAAATGTTTATTCATCAGTTCGTGTAAATGCCCTCACAGGGGAGATCTATGTGCTTTTAATGAACGGAGAGATGTAAAAAGATGAAACGTATCACTTTACTTATACTTGTGCTGTCACTGCTTACCTCCTGCGGCAGACAGTCTGGTGAAAGCGAAAGCGTTCCCGCCGCCGAAAGCCGCCCGGCATCTGTAAAGCCGGCACAGACAGATCCGTCACCCGCCAAAAAAACAAAGGTCAGCATACAAGCTGAGGTGCTCTCCTTTGACGGCACTGCCCTGACTCTTGACAACAACGGCGAAAAGCTTACATTCACACATGAAGATAACATTCAGTTTTTCCGTAATTATTACGGCCTGCTTTGTGATCCGCTGAAAAAAGGCCATGTCCTGTATATCACCTATGATGCCGGAAGCGGCAGGATAGAAGATATCGCCCCACTGCCCGAAAATGCCTCCTATTATGATCCTGTCGGCGGGGCACAGGGACACATAGTAAGCCTTTCCCGCGGGGGTGTCACCTTTAAGCTGTTAAACGGCGAAGAAGTCACCGCACCCGTCGCCCCGAAGCTTGCGGATTTCAAAGCATTTGGCAGCAGCCACATAAACAAGGAATATATCTTTGACGGCTTTGAATACAGGGACGGCGATATACTTATAACCGAGATCATGCCCCTTATCGCAGAGAATGACGGCAGAAAGAATTTCGGTACAGACGAAAACGCCATGATAGAGCGCTACACCGCCGCACAGGTGCTTGAAGACAACGGGCAGACACTTCACATAAAAAGAAATAATGACTCAAAAGAATTTGATATCCTGCCGTTTTATTCTTTCCCCGACGGCAGTTTTCAGGCGGGGGATCATATACTGTTCTCACCGCTTGATGACACCTCCGGGTACGAGGGAGATATCCCCGAAAACACCCCATGTACGGTAGCAAAAACAAACGGCATAAGCGGAAGCTGTACTTTTCTTTCCGATTATCAGGGCAGCCTGAATATATGGGGAGAGACCGATATCGACACAGTACGGCTCCACTCAGCCGCTTTAATTGATACCAAAGGGCAGGCTATCCCCGCCGAAGCACTTTCAGGTTATAAAAACGCCCGCTTTGAGCTTGCCGCAAAGGATATCCTGTATGCTTCCCACATATGGCAAAAGCCCGAATATTATACAGAAAGTGTGACGCTTTATGAAAAATAAACTTTTACCGTTTATGATACTTGCCTGCTTACTTATGTCTGCCTGCGCCGGCGAAAACAGTGACATTTCTTCATCTGTCCCGGAACAGACAACTGTAAAAACCACAGTAACGACCAATGCCGCCCCACTCCCGCCGGCACAAAGCGAAGGCCTGAATGTAAAAGCCCAGGTAACGCATTTTGACGAAAACTCCCTTACCCTCAAATATGATGACCGTGAAATAACTATTGATAAAAACACAGGCGGCAACGACCTCTACTTTACCTCGCCGCGCTTCAGAATGCTGCTGTCCGATCCTCTCGGCAAGGGGCACATACTTGATGTCACCCTTTCCTATGCACTTACCGAGATAACGAATATAGGCTTTCTCCCCGAAAACTGCAAAGGTCTTGGCAAAGACGGCTATATGACATTTGACCTTGTAAGTGCAGGAAATTCACGCCTTACAGGCATTGATGAAAACGGCGAACAGTTCACCGCAGCTATTTCTTCCGAGGTCATGACCGAAGATTATTTTTCGCCCCGCTACAGGGATAAACCCTATACCGCAACAGGAATAAAATACCCCGACGGCGATATACTTCTTGTAAACATCTGCCCCGAAGAAATCATTATCCCCGAAGACGAGGAACTCAATAACACCGAATACTATAACTATTTCGGTACAGGTATCGTAAAAGATGTGCAGGGCGACGAACTGACACTTACAAGACTGACAGATAATAAAAGCATTACAGTTGTTCCGATGATACACGGCTTCAACGGTGAACTCAAAGCAGGCGATAAAGTGTTCTTTGTCCCCCTTACAGGAAAAAAGTATGATGATGACCTTGACAAGGGGGATATCTGCTGTGTGGTAAAGGGCGGTGATGTTTCGGGCGTTCTCACAGACTTTACCGACACCCCCGAACTTGAACTGCAAAGCAGACACAGCAGCAGCTCTGCAGCGATCTACCCCGAAAAACTGACGGACGAAAACAAAAACGAAATAACCTATCAGCAGGCAAGAAAGCTTGTTGACAAAGAGTATTACCTACCCTTTGAAAATATCACCTGCGCATTTTTATCGGATGAAGGTTCTGACAGCATCTACCATGCATCAAGTGTCGTTATAAAGGGGAAAAAACTATGATGTGCCGTGACCGAAATAAATTGATCATAAAAAAACTGCTTGCCATTGTCATTTCCATAATGATGCTTTGTGCCTGCTCACTCACCGAAAGCGGATCGACAAGCGATATAATGCAAAGTGATATATCCGTTTCAGAACTTTCCGATGATATCACCGGCGCCCTTGCAAAAGAATACGGGCAGTTTTCCTTCTCCCCCTCAGTTATGTATCAGGTGCCTTCAGAGGTAAGCGATATCACCCTTACCACAAAGACTGATTTTACAAAAAATGCATATGATATCATTCCCGCACTTTTAAACGGTGAAAAGCTTTCCGACGGAAAATACACACTCACCAGTGATGAGCGAAACGGCGGCAATGTGCTCTACCGTGACGAAAAAGCAAAACTCCACGCAAATGTTTCAGATAACGGCTTTACCGCAATGTTCAAATACGATATGTTTGATATGCGGTTTATGGAGGGGGATATACAAAAGAATATCCTTCGCGGTGAGGACGGCTTTGAAAACGCCCCGCTTTTTTCAGACGCCTCCGAAGTCACGACAGCAGCTGCCATAAAAGCCGCCGAGGGCTTTGTTGGTGAAGCCATCGCCCCTTATGAACAGCCGTTTACGCTTATCCCATGCGAAATAAGGGTTATAGAATATCAGGACAGACCTTACGTGCGGGTGATGTTTTACCGGTTTTATAAAGGGGTAAAACTTGCAGTCTGTGATGACTGGAACAGCTTTGGCGAAAACGGAAACGAAAGCTTTACATACATAGCAAATGCTACACTTGATGTCTATCTCAACAAAGACCTTGAAGTAAACGGCTTTACTAACGGCGGCTTTTCTTTCGATGTCACACAGGGACAGAAAAGGGATAGCATTATCCCTCTTTCCGCAGCACTTGACAAGGCGGCAAAAGAGTTTTCCGACAGGCTTGAACTTGATGTCGTGTCGGTAAACCTTAAATATATCCCCTCACGCGAGGTGCCCGCAGACGAAACGGTTATCGGCGGGTTTGGCATCCCCTATAAGACAAGGACAGTATGGGAGGTGCTTATAAAGCCCGCTGCCGATGTTTCCCCCGCAGCAGCTGAGATCTCTGCGGGTTCGGTGCTCTTGCCGTTTTATGTAAATATTGATGCCGCCACAGGTGATATTGATTTCTACCTCGGAACAGCCGACGACGGCAGCTTCAGACCAAGACTGTACTGACCGCTCACGAGCCCCGTTCTTTTAGCCCTGCGGGTACAAAAGGGCATAATAAAAGCGCCTTGCCGGGGGCATTATTGTCGGTCGCAAAACGCTTGTGAACGGTATTAAATTGGGTATAAGAAAACCGCTCTCTTGCGAGAACGGTTTTTGCTATTGATCTTAAGCGGATGTCAGTTCAGAGCCTTTTTCTAAAGTACATGGTGTAACTAATAATGTTGTAGTCTTTGAAATGTCATGCGGATCATCATATCTTGCCATTCCAACAGATTCTACAGTATAAACATTACCCATATTATCCACTAGCTTGCTTCCGTTTTTTAGCTCTTTGCAGTCACCCTCAACTATTACGGACAACATCTCGCCAATTTTCATAACATCAACAATTTTTAACATTTTAGCCACCTCCATTTTTATAGTATACGTCAAGTTCTTCCTTATATGCCCTTAGTGCCTCTTTGGTCTGAACAATTTCATCATTTGTAAGCTTATACTGCTTTGAATACTTTATCAGTTTTTCTTGAGCTTCAATCTCGCATTTCAGCCTCGATACATACGAACCGTCATTTTTTCCTTCTCTGTACTGAGATGCATGTATTAGTTCTTCATACACACTTGCACGCCCGGGATTTCTTTTCAAAAGAATGGTTTTTGAGTTGTATGTAATTGCTTCGGCGTGGTTGTTATCAAGGTATTTATCAATCTCTTCACTCATTTGTATTGTGCCGCCATTTGAATTATATGCCTTAACTATCTTTCTTAATTGTTTCTTTGGCATTGGCTCTATTTTTCCGGATTTTGACTTTCGATACATACCCTCACTTCCTACTTCTATTATACCACTTTCCCCCGATTTGTCAATAGGCTTATTCCCTATCGCCCCCAGCCCGTCTACCGTTACCCTTTCCCTCTGCTGCGGTATGCCGCAAGCACTTGAAAACCTGCCGCTATGGGCAGTCGCTCTGACACGCTTAATGAACCCACCAATAAAACGAATAAGCTCAATATGATCACACCCGCTATGTTTTTTGACCGACTTCATAAAATAGACACTTAAAATTAATAAACTTCTGTTTACATTGCACTATTGCCATGCTATAATGTAAGTTAGATTATTGTCACTTTTTCTTTGGGGGGTGTGTTCCTTGCAGGGTAAGAAATATGTCGCTGCGCTGTTTGCAGCAGGCCTTGCCGCAATGACGGCTTCTAACTATAACGGCTATGAATATTCAAATATAGCATATATAACTGACGAATCCTTTGAAACCTTGAACGACAGCGGGGAAACCTCTCCCGCCGCAAGTATAAAAACTGTCAGCTTTGTAAGCCTGAATGATGATCTTCTGATATACAGCCTTGAGGACGGTCTTGCGCTTTATTCAAACGGGACGGAGATAACATCCGCAGATTTCATTGACGACAGCGGTGCTGTGATAACGGCTCAAAGCAAGGGCGGCTCGGTAAGGTTCTTTGATGAAAATGACGAACCTGTGACAGAATTTACCGTTATGGGCAACCGCCTTATAGTTGACCTAAACGGCAATATCCATACAAACAGCGGGATACTTTCCGCACCAAAGGACGAAAAGTACGTTATAGATGCAGATGAGTTTGACAGTGAACTTTATGTAAACCTTGTCAACGAGGAATCATCTGTCATATCCGATCTTGAAACTTATGTTTCCACAGGTGATATAGATGCGACAAAATACCGTGATGTTACCGATATCACAAACCTGTTGAACGAAAAGTATCTTGAAATAACGTCTGCCGTTTCAAAGGCAGAGTCTATTGAGGACGAAACACTCAGAACAAATATAATAAGCTATTCAAAAGAACTTGAAGCCCTTGTTGCTTACCTGCTTGAAAACAAGCCCGTTTATGACGAGGACGAACCCTACGAACTTAATACCACGAAGCTGTCAGCACTTGCGTCGGTAACGGTAAACGGTATTGAGAAAATGGAGGTTCAGCCCCCCGACGATCCTGAATCCCCCGAAGGGCAGGGCAGTTCAGGTGAGCAAAACGATCCCGGACAACAGGGCAGTGAGGACGGTCAGGGCAAAGCTTCCGAGTCAACAAACGCCGTGACATCTACAGGCAGCAGCCCCAAAACGACCACCGAGGGCAAAACCACTAAAAAGACCACCTCAAAACAAACAACAACTGCATCAAAGCAGCAGACCGCAAGGCCTGTCGTGACCACTGCTGTCACAAAAGCCCCTGTTCAGACGACGACTTCCGCCGCTGCAACTAAGGCGGCTGTTAAGACCACAACGACCGCAAAGGCTACCACAAGCTATACCGTATCACCCGCTTCCATGACGCTCTATGCAAAGAACAGCGCTAATTTCTACGAGAAGCCGAGTCTTTCTTCGCGTGTGAGCGGCAGCTGTACAAAGTATTACAAAGCAGCCTGCACAGGTGTTACAAATAACGGCTTCTATCAGCTCGCAGTTGACGGCTTTACCGTATATGCACTGCAATCGGATTTCTCTGATGATCCGCAGACAACCGTTGTTACCAAAGCCACGACCAAGATAGTTGAAGGCGACGTTGCTTCCTACACTAAGGAAATGCTCGTGCTCGTAAATAAACTGAGAAAAGAAAAGGGCATAGCCCCGCTTGCGGGGTATTCCGTTCTTGATAAGGCGGCTGATGTCAGGGCAAAGGAAATAAAAGTGCTTTTTGACCATAACCGCCCCGACGGCACAAGATATGACACCGTATATTCGGAATTTAACCTTAAACCAAGCTATTACGGCGAAAATATCACCTATGGCATGAATAAGACCTCCACCGTTGAGGACGCTTTCAATAACTGGAAAAACTCTGAGCCGCACCTGAAAAATATGCTGAGTGCTAATTATAAATATATGGCAATAGGCTATTACGGTTATACAGATGCAAGCGGCAATAAGTATTATTACTGGGAAATGCTTTTCTTCACACCGTAAAAAAATAAAAAATATCCGTCCGCTTATGTGCGGGCGGATTTTGATGAAAGGAACAAAACAATGGAAAAAACAGGCTTTCGTAAAAATCTTATCAATATTGAACCTTACGTCGCAGGCGAGCAGCCCAAGTCGGAAAATATAATAAAGCTCAACGCAAACGAAAATGCCTACCCACCCTCGCCTTTGGTGCAAAAGGCGATAAGCGGCTTTGATGCTTCTGTTTTGCGCAAATACCCCGATTTCTCGGGCGAGCCGCTTAAATCAAAACTTGCTCTATACTACGGCTTAAAACCCTCACAGGTATTTGTCGGCAACGGCTCTGATGATGTGCTCGCGGCGGCTTTCAGGGCGTTTTTCAATTCCGATAAGCCCATTCTCTACCCTGATGTGACCTATTCCTTCTACCCCGTGTGGTGCGATATAATGCGTATCCCCTATAAAACTATCCCGCTTAAAGAGGATCTTACAATCGATGTAAACGACTATAACACCGAAAACGGCGGTATTATCTTCCCGAACCCCAACGCCCCCACAAGTATCGCACTTGATAAAGATAAGATAATCACCCTGCTTGACAATAACCGTGATGTCGTTGTGGTCATTGATGAAACGTATATCGACTTCGGCGGTGAAAGCTGTATTGACCTGCTTGATAAATACGATAACCTCGTGCTTACAAGGACGTTTTCAAAGTCCCGTTCTCTTGCAGGTATGCGGCTCGGGTTTGCAATGGCGAGCGAGGAACTTATTGCGTATATGAACGCTGTCAAGGATTCATATAACTCCTACCCGGTTGACGCTGTTGCGATCAAAGCAGGCTGTGCGGCAGTTGAGGACGATAAGTATTTTAAGGACACCCTGAATAAACTTGTAAGCACCCGTGAAAGGCTTGCAGACGCTCTTTCAGATATGGGCTTTGATGTTGCAGACAGCAGTGCAAATTTCCTTTTTGCAAAACATGATAAGTATGCCGCAAAGGAAGTTTTTGCATTCCTGCGTGAAAAGGGCATCTTCGTGCGCTACTTCAATAAGCCCCGTATTGATGACCGCCTGCGTATAACAGTCGGAACAGATGAAGAAACCGACGCACTTATAAACGCCCTGAAAGAACTTATATAGTAAAACCACCTACGTGTTAGGACTATAAAAAGCCTGCGTGCTCTACTGGGGGAAACCCTTCCCGAAAAAGGGTTCTCCCCCAGGCCCCTTTCCTAAAACTTTTGACCTAATTCCCCCTAAAGGGCATATGCCCTTTAGGGGGAATTAAATTAGAAGTCTTTG
>CACZFN010000025.1:15223-36890 GCA_902780505.1 uncultured Ruminococcus sp.
CCTAAAGGGCATATGCCCTTTAGGGGGAATTAAATTAGAAGTCTTTGGAAGGGGGTTCGGGGGAGAACCTTTCTTCAGAAAGGTTTCCCCCGATAAAACACGCAGGCTTTTATAGCCCCAACACGTAGGTGGTTTTGTCTTTATCCGTAGATAGTATCTCTTAAATGCTTTATGTTTTCGTCAAAGTTTATACCTATAACGGACATACTTCTTATCGTCAGGAACTCCCACGTACCGTCGGCAGGTATCTTGTCTGAAACCACCTCGTACCCTAAATAGGCGGGTGCATCAACAACGAATGAGAACATCTCACCCTCCGTCATATTCGTCGCCACTTCGGGAAGGAGAACGTTGAGCAGGTCATTCAGTTCGCCTATACTGAGAGTCTTCATCTTTGTCAGTATGTTCATAAGCACTGTGCGCTGGCGCTGTGTCCTTGCAAAGTCTGTGCCGATATAACGTATCCTCGAATACGAAAGCGCCTGTCTGCCGTTGAGTACCTGTTTTCCGCTGTGTGTAAGCGCACCGTCATCAGATTCAAGCCCGTTGAGTGCATTTATCTCACGCAGATATGAATTGATGTACGGCACCTCCTCGTCTGTTACATCTATCTCAACGCCGCCTACAGAATCAACAACGTCACAGAACGAATAGAAGTTTACTCTCACATACCTGTCTATCCTTACCTTGAAGTTTGTTTCAAGCGTATTTATAAGCAGGTCAGGCCCGCCGTAGGCGTATGCGTGGTTCAGCCTTGTATCCTCGATATTTGGGATATTGAGGTAAATATCACGAAGGAATGATGTCATGATTATCTTCTTGTTCTTTTTGTTTATCGAAACAAGTATCATACTGTCAGACCTTCCCCTGTCATCATTTCCTCGGGAGTCTGTACCGATAAGCAGGACATTCACAACATTATCGTCACTTATTATTTCCGTGGCCTTATCCTTCAGGTTATCTTCTATTTTCTTTGTAATCTCGTCTATCTTTTCCTTAGGCGAATCAGGCTCGCTCGTCAGGTCATCATCAACTATCGAGCTGACTAGCGGAAATTCCTTTTTCGGATCCTCCACCGTTACCTTTCCGATATAATGGAAAATTATCGCCACTGCCGCACCGCAGACTATAAGAACGATCAAAGCCACGATCAGAAGCGTTATCAGCAGCTTCTTTTTCTTTGTCATTTTCTTCTTTTTCTTCCCCCTCTTTTCAGAAAGGTTGATAACTTCCTGTTTTGCCATAAATTCTCCTTTCACACAAACCTCTACATCACTTCTATTATCTTCATTGCTATCTCGTCAGGTGTAAGGCTTCCGTCAACTCTGACTGATGATGCACTCAGATACACAGGGTATCTTGCATCAAACCTCGCTTTAAGTTCTTCCTTAGTCGAGCTTTTCGCAATAGGTCTGTGCCCGTCATCTTTTATTCTATCATAGCACAAATCAAACGGTGTGTCAATAAATATCACAAGCCCCGCCTTATTTGCAAGTGCGCGGCTCCTGTCGTTTATAACAGCACCGCCCCCAAGCGCAACTACAGTAAAACTCCGGTCAAAGATCTTTATAGCTTCCGCTTCAAGTGTACGGAAGTGGCTTTCACCGTAGCGTTCAAATATCTCGGGGATACTTATCCCCGCAGCATCTTCTATGTATTCATCAAGGTCTACAAATGCACGCTCGGTCTTTTTTGCCACTATTCTTCCCACTGTGCTTTTGCCGCAGCCCATAAAGCCGCATAGAAAAACAGGTACCATTTTTCATGTCCTTTCTGTTTGTTCAAGGGCAACACCGCACGACTATTGTACGTCAGAAACGCAGTCAGATTTTTCGTCAGAGTGACTAAAAACGACACAGGCTTATTAACGTAAGTCAAGGAGTTTTTGGTTACTATGACGGAAAATATGCAAGTTTATGACGTGCAAAGCCGTCAGGCGGTAGTCGTGCGGTGTTGCTCAAGATATTTTGAATATAACTCGCTTTTTGAAAACGCCGATATCTTCGCTATCTCCCTGCACGCATCAGCTGCACGCATACCGTTTTCCACAAGCGCTGTCACCCTTTCAAGAGCACCCTCGGGCGTAAGCTCACCCTCGTCATCACTGTTTGCTTCAAAGCCCTCTACCACAAGAACGAACTCGCCCCGCGGCTTGTTTAGCCTGTAATACTCCACCGCCTGTGAAAGCGTCGTGCGGATGACCTCCTCGTGTACCTTTGTAAGCTCTCTGCAAATCGATATGCGCCTGTCACCGAATATCTCAAGCATATCTTCAAGTGTGTTCAGCAGCTTGTGCGGGGCTTCGTGGAAAAGAAGCGTGCCCTCCTGCCTTGCCGCCCTTGCAAGGTGTGTCAGCCTCTGCTTTCTGGTGACTGACAAAAACCCCTCAAAGCAAAAATGTGAGGTATCAAGCCCGCTTATCGCCAGTGCCGACACCGCCGCCACAGGTCCGGGGACCACACTGACCTCGATCCCCTTTTCATAGCAAAGCTTCACAAGGCGCTCACCGGGATCTGATATGCATGGCATACCCGCATCTGTTACTATCGCGGCACTCTCGCCTTCAAGTATACGTGCGCAGATGCTTTCCCCCACAGCGTCGCTGCTGTGCTCGTGATAAGAAACTATCGGCTTTCTGATACCGAAATGATTGAGCAGCTTTATCGTCACCCTTGTGTCCTCAGCGCATATAAAATCCACACTTTTAAGCGTTTCCACCGCACGGTAAGTCATGTCGCCAAGGTTCCCGATAGGTGTGCCCACAACATATAATTCTGACATATCCGACCTCTGTTTTTTCCAAATGATATTACTTGTACTGCACCTTGAAATTCTCAAAGCCTGCCGTACCGCCCACTGCATAAAGCCCTGTCATAGCCCCCGTAAAGCCGCCCGAAACTTCACTTGATATGTATTTCGTGCCGCCGCTGCCGAGGGTAACGGTCTTGCCGTTTATTTCAGCGCTGAATGTGTAATTAAGGCAGTCGCCTTTTACAATAAGCCTTGCGCTGCCGCCCCCGACAGGCAGTGCGTTCTGTATGTGCTTTATACCGCCGATGTTTAGCCTGAGTATCGCTTCACAGCTGCCGTTTTCGTTCTTTCTCAAAGCTATCTCGTAATGCTCGTTTTCGTCCATAAAAATCGTAATGCCGCCTTCGCCGTCCGTCACGGTGACATCTGCCTGCATCTCAAACACATGGTCACGCTGACGAAGTGCGATAAATGTGGGAGATGCCACATCATCAAGCGTTACCTCCGTCCCATGAAGCACAAACCTTTCCTTTGAAAGCTCGTAGTTTTCCTTTGCGGGTATGCGCATAAAGCACCAGTCGATATTCACATCTGTGTTTTCAAAGGTGTATGTTTTAAGCGGCTTCTGTGTAAAATCGCCTGCTATCTCATAGCTTTCATCAGTTGTGCCGTCAGCGCCCGCTTCTATCCAGCCGTCCCCGGTGATCCTCGCAGGGGTGAGGAACACCTCTCTGCCTAAGTTGTGATAAGGCATCCACATATGTATCTGCCGAAACCCTAAGCTTATGATAAAAAGCCCGCCGTTTTTGTCATATACAAGATCTCCGTGGCCTATGCCCTGGATTATAAAAGGCGCTTTGTTTCTGTTTGTGAGTATCGGGTTGTAAGGGCAGCTCTCAAACTCTCCCCATACGGTCTCTGCGCGGGCAAGCGTTATCATATGCCCGTATTCTGTGCCGCCCTCGGCAGCCATAAGATAGTACCTGTCCCCTATCTTATAAAGGTGCGGGCTTTCAAGGTAGCGCCCGCCCGAGCCCTGCCATATGCATTTGCTCTTTGTAAGCTTCTTTCCTGTATTTATGTCTATCTCGCACTGTATAACTCCGCTTTTGCCTTCCTCGTCGGTGCCGTTTGACATAAAATAAGTGCGCCCGTCCTCAAAGTAGAGCGACGGATCTATCCCGCCCTGATCGACGCCTATCGGATCAGACCAATCCCCATAGATATCATCTGTGTAAACATAAAAATTCTTATGCGTTGTATCGTTTGTCGTAACCATATAAAAACGGCCGTCATTGTACCTTATAGTCGGTGCAAAAACTCCGCCCGAGCTGTTTATGTTTTCAAGCTCGACCTGCTCAGACCTTGTAAGTACATACCCTATCTGATCCCAGTTTACAAGATCATCACTTTCAAAAAGCGCCACACCGGGAAAATACTGGAACGTGCTTGTTACAAGGTAATACTTCCCGTTTGCCTGACATACGCTCGGATCGGGGTAAAAGCCTTTGATCACGGGATTTTTGTATATCATAATACCTCTCCTTTATCTGTCTGAACTTTCAACCAGATCTTCCATATCGTGAATAAGCGCTGTGATATCCGCCTCATCATAGCGGTCGCCGTCCCATATCTCGTGGGCAGAGACCGCCTGATACACAAGCATAGCCATACCGCCCGAAGCCTTTTTGCCAAGCGCCTCGGCCTTTTTTATAAGCACAGTCTTTCTTGGGTTGTATATAACGTCAAATACCGCGTCACTTTGCTCTATGACTCTGTCAGGCACAGGGCAGCCGTCTACCTTCGGGAACATTCCCACAGGCGTTGCATTCATAAGCAGCGAGTAATGCTTGTCTGCGGGTATTTCGGTGTTCAATACTATTTCTACCTGTGCATCAGCCTTCATAGCCTTTATTTCCTTTGTCACCTGAAGTGCAAGCCCCATATCGCTTTGAAGTACAGCTATGGTAAGCGCTGCACCTTCAAGGGCAGCCTCTATCGCCATCATCCTGCCCACACCGCCGCAGCCTATCAGCAGTACATCACCCGAGAACCCCGTTCCCATTGCTTCTATCGTTTTTAAAAAGCCGTCGCAGTCAGTGTTGAAGCCTGTGTGTATTCCGTCCTTGTTGTCAATGCAGTTTACAGAATTGTATCGCTTTGCCGACTTATCAAGCCTGTCGCAGTATGGTATTATGCCGGTCTTGTGCGGTATAGTAATGTTCATTCCCGTGAGCGATAAAAGCCTGTCCCTGTTTGCTTCAAGCTCATCTGCTTTAAGCTCTATTATCTCGTAGCTGAACTCTCTCCCTTTAAGTTCAAAAAGGCGCTTGTGTATCGGTGGTGACATCGTGTGTTTAAGGCTCTCGCCCAAAAGTGCATATTTTTTTGACATTGCTGTATCTCCTTATTCATTATTTGGTACGGTATTTAGATATCAAAGCTTACCTCTCTCCCCGAGGGGTTGTATTGCCTGAGCGTCACTCCCGCCATGCGAAACATCATCTCGCTTGCCCTGACGCCGTCAGTGTCCTTGTACTTATTGTGCCAGTATACTACCTCTTTTATGCCGCTTTGTATTATCGCCTTTGCACATTCGTTGCAGGGGAAAAGCGAAACATATATCCGCGCATTTTTAAGGCTCACCGTCGGGCGGTTGAGTATCGCATTAAGCTCTGCGTGGGCAACAAACGGGTATTTCGTTTCCAAGAACGCCCCCTCTCGCTCCCACGGCATACTGTCATCATCACAGCCCGTCGGCATACCGTTGTAGCCGACGGAAAGTATCTTGTTATCCTCCGACACTATGCAGGCTCCGACCTGGGTGTTCGGATCTTTGCTGCGCATGGCCGAAAGGAGGGAAAGCCCCATAAAATATTCGTCCCATGAAAGATAATCGCTGCGCTTCATAAATGTTCCCCCTTTATGTCGTCATAGTCCGAGAGCCTGTACCGCCTTTTCAAGTGTTTCGGTGTTTTCTATGTTCATGGCATTTTTACCCTTGAGTGTCTTTTTAACAAGCCCTGTCAGTACCTTGTTCGGGCCAAGCTCTATAAAGTTTTCATACCCCGCAGCTTCCATTTCGTAAAGCTCTGATGTAAACTTCACAGGTGATACTATGTGCCTTGCAAGCATATTCGGCATATCAGAAAAATCGTCAAGCTTTTTGCCGAGCACATTTGAATAGAACTCCTTTTCGGGTGCTTTGAATGTAACGCCCTTTGCAGCTTCTAAAAATTCATCTGCCGCGCCCTGCATAAGCTTTGAATGGAAAGCCGCTGCAACATTCAGCTTTATCGCACGCTTTTTCATATCCGTGAATACAGCCGCTGCCCTTTCGCAGGCATCACTGTCGCCCGCGATCACCGTCTGTACCGCTGAATTGTAGTTTACAGGCACTACATAACCCTCTGTCTGCTCACATACCTTCTCAACCTCTGCTGCATCAAGCCCGATTATCGCATACATAGCGCCGCTGCTTGCTTCGGCAGCTTTCTGCATTGCCGCTGCACGCGCTTTTATAAGCTTAAAGCCGTCATCGACCGTCACAACGCCTGCTGCTGCCATTGCCGCATATTCGCCAAGTGAATGCCCTGCCACGCCGTCAAAGGTTATCCCCTTCGCCTTCGCCGCCTCAAACGCCGCAAGCGAACACGCCATTATCGCAGGCTGAGAGTTTATCGTTTTGCCCAGTTCTTCCTCGGGGCCGTTAAAGCAGATGTCTGCGATGTCCACTCCAAGTATCTCACGCGCCCTGTCAAAGACTGCACGCGCGCCCTCAAAGCCCTCGTAAAGCTCACGCGCCATACCTGCATACTGTGAGCCCTGCCCCGAAAAAAGAAAAATGTTTTTTGCCATATCAGTTTACCGTCCTTTATTTATTTTTTCTCACTTTTTACAAAAGTGTTCCTATTATAAATCGGAATTAAAATGCATCTGCGAAGGGGGGTTGGGGGGCGACCGCAAAGCCCCCCAATGCTGCCGCAGGCAGCAAATACCCAGCCTGGCTTATTATTATTCTAAATGTTATTCGCAGGGAGAGGTTTAAGCCGCCTTGCGGCGGCTTATTGGCGGCTTTGCCTGTCTACGCAGTAGACAAGTGCCCCCAACCCCCTTCGCACTGCCGCTTGCCCCACAAATTCCGTTTTTACAAGCAACACAAAAGAAAAATGGAACTATTTTTTTATTCTGCGTAATGTCGCCTTACCCGCCTTATGTGCGGGCGTTTTGTTTTCGGCGGGCTTTGTGTCAAGGGTTTTGTAAAACTCTCTCAGCCCGTCTATAACCCCATTATAGCTGCTTTTGGGCAGAGTGTATTCGTCCTTTGGTATAAGCCTGCCCTCACTCCACTGCCCGATGGTTATCATCACACTTTCCCCGTCCGTAAGCGTGAACACCGCAAACCCCGAATCATTTATCTCGTGAAACGGCACAAGGTATGAAAGGTCACTTTCCCTGTCTATATCCCCGGGGTAGGTTATGGCGGCAAGGAATTCAAACCTCTCCTCACTTCCTGCGTTAAAGAGCTCTTTGTTTTTCTTCGGTGCCGCAAGGGGCGAAGCATCGTCAAGCAGTTCGGGCAGCTCACTGCTTAAAGCCGTCGTGCGAAGTTCACACGGGTAAGCCTTTTCGTTCAGGTACAAGAACATAAGCCCGTTTATAAACGGCGGGTATTCCCACGCCTTTACACGCTCGATAAGAAACCCGAATTTGTATGGATCGCCAAAAAGCATAAGACATCTCCTTATCTGCACAGTATCACAGCCTGCATAGCATTATGTATACCTCGTAATTTTTGTCAGTCACACAGGCCCTGTTTTTCTTCTTCACCGCAGGCAAAGGCGTGTCATTGCCTATACTCAAATATTGCCTGCGATCAATCTTTTTCGTCACATTTATATAAAAATCCCCATATTTGACAATATCAAATATATCTTTTATGCCCTTTATTATAATTATTCATAAAATCTGCTTGACGAAAAGCTTTTTTGCGGTTATAATTATAATGTTATAGTGGAGAAAAACGGCAATTGCAAGTTAAAATATTTTACGAAAGCTGTCTTTCTCCCCACTCACACATTATAACATATAATTTTGATAATTACAAGAAAATACACAAACTTTTTGGGAGGAAAATTACTGTGCCTGCAAACAATACCTACGGAATACATATAAAGGGGATAGGCAGCTTCGTCCCCGGGCTTATAGCTGATAATGAAATGTTTTCAAAGATAGTTGATACCTCTGACGAATGGATAACCCAGCGTACAGGTATAAAGACCAGACACATTTCAAACGGCGAGCCGAATTTCTACCTCGGCGCCGAAGCCGCAAAGAAAGCTGTCAGTGATGCGGGTATAACAGCTAAGGATATCGACCTTATAATAGTATCCACCTGTACCCCCGATTTCTTCACTCCATCCGAATCCGCACTTATCCAGCGTGAAATAGGTGCAGCAGGCTCGATGGCGATAGATATCAACTGCGCCTGCACAGGCTTCGATTATGGCATTGATATGGCAAAAAGATATCTGCAAAGCGAAGACGGTGTCGATACCGTCCTGCTCATAGCAACTGAGGAACTTTCAAAGTTTGTCGATTATACCGACCGTTCAAGCTGTATCCTTTTCGGTGACGGCGCGGCGGCTTTCGTGCTTGAAAGGAATAAGAACACCCTCTATTCGTCTTACCTCGGCGCAGTCGGAAACGGCGCTAAGTTCCTTGTGTCAAGGGCGCTTAAAAGCGAAAACGTGTTCCGTACCAATAAAGAGGATTTCGATATGCAGATGCCCGAAACGAAGGGACATTTCTTCGCACAGGACGGTAAAGAAGTATATAAGTTCGCTACAAAAGCACTCCCCGACGCAGTGCTGCACGCCTGCGAAAAGGCCGGAATGACGCCCGACGAGCTTGACTGTATCGTCCCCCATCAGGCAAATGTCAGGATAATAGAAACCGCCGCTAAGAATTTAGGCGTTTCAATGGATAAAATGGTTGTGTATATAGACAGGTACGGCAATACCTCCTCCGCATCTATCCCGATAGCTTTCTGTGACGCTGTCGCAGAGGGCAGGATAAAGCGCGGCGATAAAGTCTGCTTAGTCGGCTTCGGCGGCGGCCTTACATATGCTGCGGTGATATTTGAATACTAAATGGCATCACGCATTATCCACCTTGCAGCAGCTCACGAGCTTGCCGGCGCTCTTGCTGTAAAAGACAAGGAACGCTTTTACTTCGGGCATCTTCTGCCCGATATGATAACCGGCGGGTATGAAGAAAGGCTCAGGCGCAAAAAGCTCACGCACTTTTATACCCTCCTCGAAAACGGCCGTAAGACCTATGACTTTTACCGCTTTTGTGAAGATTATAAAGACAAGCTTTCAGACGGGCTGTACCTGGGCTATTATGCGCACCTTATTGAAGATGATATTTTCAGGCAGTATCTTTACTACCGTGTCGGGCTTTTAAAACGCAGGGGCGAGCCTGAACTGTTAGACGAACTGTACGCCGATTACCACCTGTTAAACCCCATTCTTTGCAAAAAATATGGCATGACTATCCCCAAAACCCCGGACGGACTTGAAGCGGAAGCGATATTTACCCGCTTTGATTTTGATATGACACCGTGGCTTGAAGATATGCGCGCCGACCTTTGCGAAGCCCCCGAGGGCACGCTTAGGCATTTCACCCTGCCGCTTATAAATGAATATATAAATGAATGCCGTGAGGTGATCTGCATGGAAGTATCCTCGCTCAGAAACGGCAGCCACCACCTTCGGCCTGATGACTATTCAATAGAAAACTATTATAAAGGAGAACTTAGAAAATGAATATACAGACCACAAGAATAACCGAACTCTTAGGTATAAAGTACCCGATAATACAGGGCGGTATGGCGTGGATAGCCGAGCACACCCTTGCATCGGCGGTATCAAATGCGGGCGGCCTCGGGCTGATAGCAGGCGGCTCTGCCCCGATAGACTATCTGAGGGAACAGATAAGACTCACTAAAGAAGCTGTCGGCTCAAAGCCTTTTGGTGTGAATATCATGCTTATGTCGCCTAACGCCGAAGACCTTGCACAGCTTGTCATAGATGAAAAAGTCCCCGTCGTTACCACAGGTGCCGGCAACCCCGGTAAGTTTATGGCAGCCTGGAAAGAAGCGGGTATAAAGGTCATTCCCGTTATCCCCTCGGTAGCACTTGCAAAAAGAATGGAACGTGCAGGCGCAGATGCAGTAGTGGCAGAGGGTACAGAAAGCGGCGGCCATATAGGTGAAAATACAACAATGTGCCTTGTTCCGCAGGTGGCGGATGCTGTAAGTATACCTGTCATAGCGGCAGGCGGTATCGCAGACGGCAGAGGGATAGCGGCATCATTTATGCTCGGCGCTGAAGGTGTTCAGCTCGGCACAAGGTTTTTGGCAGCAGAGGAGTGTCAGATACACCCCACCTATAAACAGCTCGTAATAGATGCTAAGGATACCGACAGCATAGTAACAGGCAGAACAACAGGCCACCCCTGCCGCAATGTCAAGACAAAATTCTCAAAGAAGCTTGCAAGCGGCGAAATGAACGGCACACTCACCCCTGACGAATTTGAAAAAATAACCCTCGGCTCTTTGAGAAAAGCTGTTCAGGACGGCAACCTTGAGGAAGGCTCTTTCCTCTGCGGCGCTATAGCAGGCCTTGTTAAAAAGACCGAACCCGCTAAGGATATGATAGAGGAAATGTTCACACAGGCTCAGGAGATCCTTTCGAGATGACCGCAGAAAAAGTCAGAAAGCGTCGGCGGTTCACCCTCCCCGAATTTCCAAAGTTTACAAAACGGCAGGTCGTGGTATTCTTTATCGTTTTGTGCTTTGCGGCCCTTTGCTATGTGGTATTCGGGCTTATAAGGTTCATAGCTGTCCCGCTTCTGCTTTTTGTGATATGGGGCTCAGGTCTTGTGAAAAAGATCCCCTCAAAGGTCTTTTATACACTTCTTGTCGTGATCTTCGGGCTTGGCAATGTCCCTATGGGTATGTAGTCACAAAGCCTGTGGAAATACCCCGCACAGAAAACACTGCTTAACTTTTACAGCAATATAAGAGAGCCTGACTGGTTCCCCGATTTCCGTTCAGATGTGGAAAGCGGATTTGAATTTGACTACGCCCCCTCGGTAATGCAGGGTACAGGACACTACAGTGTGTATTTCAGGGCGGCGGACGAAACAGTCACAAAGTATATAAGCAGATACGAAAACGAAGCGCTCTTTTCGTTCACTCTCGATGAATTCAGGGACGGCCGTATATATGACGGTCATATCACACAGCTTGATAAGGAAAAGGATAAAAACGCTTCTATGTCCTTTTATCAGGGCAGGCATTACAGCGGTATCGAATACGGCAAGCCTGAAGAAGATGTTCTCGGTGCTGTTGTGTATGTGCTCGAAACCAATTATGATTTCAACCACCCGAAAACCTCGGCGGTAATAATAGATAAAGATAATAAAACGATTTTTCTTTCACAGTTGGGATAAAACAAAAACAGGAGAAATAAAAATGAAAATAATGTGCTTTGGCGATTCTATCACAGATGGTTTCTGGCTTGAAGGCGGGTACAGGACCACCCTTTGCCGCCTCCTTGAAAACGGCGGCTACAGAGATAAAGTCGAATTTGTAGGCGTAAATTACAGCGGCGATTGCTACAGTAATGCCCACTGCGGCTTTTCAAGCTTTTCCATTGACAATATCCCCGAAAGCATCACAGGCGGCAGGGCGGGAATATCCTCACAGCTTGAACGTATTTTCAGCCAGTGTAAGCCGGATGTGACACTTTTGCAGATAGGAACAAACGATATCCTAAGCCGCTATAAACTCAGCGATGCAGGGATACGGCTTCAGACACTTGCAAAGAATATCTTTCTCGGCATGGGCGGCGGTACGCTTTTTATCGCCACACTTCCCTGTATGGATGCTGAGGACAATACATTTATCCCGGGCGAGTTCTTTGATACCGACAGTATGGATAAACTTGTCTGCGAGTATAATAACAGGGTGCGCGCGGTGGTTTCCTACCTTAAACTTTTAGGGTATGATGCCCGCCTTGCAGATGTGCATTCAGTTCTTACAAAATCAGACCTCCACGACGGCGTCCACCCGAGTGAGGAGGGTTTTGCAAAGCTCGGAAGGTTCTGGTATGAAACACTGAAAAAAGAAATACTTGATAAATAAGGAGTATATTTTAATTATGAAAAGACTTACTACAGCACTTGCTTTTATTCTGAGCGTAAGTATGCTCACCGCCTGCGGCAGCAGTGACAGCAGCGACAGTTCCCAGACGCAGGAAGCTTCATCCGCTGCACAACCTGCCGAAAGCACTTCGGAAAGCAGCGAAGCAGCGCCGACATATAAGAGCATCAAGCTTATGCTCTTTGGCGATTCCATCACCGACGGCTTCTGGCTCGAAGGCGGTTACAGGCCGTTTCTGTGCGATAAGCTTGAAGAAAACGGGCTTTCGCAGTATGTTGACTTTGTCGGCAAAAAACAAAGCGGCGGCGGCTACGATAATCAGCACGAAGGCTACACAGGCTATTCGATAGAACGTATCACCGAATCAATAACAGGCGCACGCACAGGCCTTAAAAATGTTGCAAAGAGAAGGCTTGAAGAAAACAAGCCCGACGTTGTCACACTTATGGTAGGCACAAATGATATTCTTAGCCACTATGAACTTGATAAAGCAGGCGAGCGTCTTGAAGGCCTTGTAGACGAGATATTTGAATACCTCCCCGACGACGGTATGCTCTTTCTTGCGACTATCCCCGATATGGACGCAAACGACACTACATATATAGATGCCGCCACATATACAGTTGAGTATATGGATCAGTGTGTCGAGGATTACAACAAACAGGTCACTGCCCTTGTGGAAAAGAAAAAAGGCGAGGGCAAGAATATAGAGCTTTGTGATGTACATTCTGTACTTACAAAGGAAGATCTTTACGACGGCGTTCACCCGAGTGAAGCAGGCTATATAAAGCTTGCCGACTTCTGGTACGACGTTATATCAAAGTATATTGCACAGTAAACGGAGGAAACTTTTATGGCAACAGCACTTATAACAGGCTCGGCAAGGGGCATAGGCGCAGCAATTGCTTTAAGGCTTGCAGCTGACGGCTACAACATTGCCCTCAACGACATAAGCGAAAAAAGCTTTGAAGAAAACGACATTGCTGACAGAATACGTGAAAAAGGCGTTGAATGTGAAATATTCATCTGCGACGTTTCAAGCCACGAACAGGCAGAAAAGACAGTCAAGGCTGTAAAAGAGCGTTTTGGCAGCATTGATGTGCTCGTAAACAACGCAGGCATCACCCGCGACGGCTTACTTGCAAGAATGTCCGAAGAACAGTACGACACGGTAGTTGCAGTAAACCAGAAAAGCGTTTTCAATATGTCAAAATTCGTCGGCAGCATAATGATGCGCCAGCGCTCGGGAAGGATAATAAACCTTGCTTCCGTCGCAGGCATATACGGAAATCCCGGTCAGATGAACTACAGTGCTACCAAAGCAGCTATAATCGGTATGACAAAGACCGTAGCCAAAGAGCTTGGCTCCCGCGGGATAACCTGCAATGCAGTTGCCCCCGGCTTTATAAAGACACCTATGACCGACAAGCTCACCGACGAACAAAAGGCTGCTATGCTCGGTCAGATAGCAATGAAGCGCTTCGGCGAAGTTGAGGACATTGCAGGCGTTGTATCTTTCTTAGCATCAAAAGATGCTGCATATGTTACCGGTCAGGTCATTGAGATCTCCGGCGGGATAATGATGTAATCTTTGAGCGCCTTCGGCGCTCAAAAGAGAGATTTTGCTTTGACGGCATCGCCGTCAATTTCGCAAAGCGAAACCGCAAAACTCTCGTATTGCGGAGATTTCACTTTTGCGGCATCGCTGCAAATCTCGCTGCGCGAAACCGTGAAACTCCGGTGATCGGCGCTCAAAAGAGAGCTTTTGCTTTGACGGCATCGCCGTCAATTTCGCAAAGCGAAACCGCAAAACTCTCGTATTGCGGAGATTTCACTTTTGCGGCATCGCCGCAAATCTCGCTGCGCGAAACCGTGAAACTCCGGTGATCGGCGCTCAAAAGAGAGATTTTGCTTTGACGGCATCGCCGTCAATTTCGCAAAGCAAAACCGCAAAACTCTCGTATTGCGAAGATTTCACTTTTGCGGCATCGCTGCAAATCTCGCTGCGCGAAACCGTGAAACTCCGGTGATCGGCGCTCAAAATGCGAATAATAAAACAGCTATCGGCCGTATGGCCATTTATGCGGCGCAGGCGCACACACCAACTGTGCATTGCTAAGCATAGTATCAACATAAGTTTTTGCAAAGGAGAAAAAGTATGGGCAGACGTGTTGTGATAACGGGTATGGGTACTGTAAACCCGCTCGGAAAGAATGTATCGGAATACTGGGAAAACATCAAGGCAAACAAGATAGGGCTGTCATTTATAGACCAGTTCGATGCTTCTGATTTTCCCGTAAAGATAGTAGGTGCAGTCAGGGATTTCGATCCGGGTGAATATATCGACAAAAAGGAAGCAAAAAGGCTTGACCGCTTTACGCAGTTTGCAGTAGTTTCTGCAAAGCAGGCACTCGAAATGGCGGGCAGCGATTTCAGTGATATAATCCCCTACAGGGCAGGCGTTATTATCGGCGTCGGTATAGGCGGCCTTAACCTTACCGAGCAGGAGGTCACCAAGTTCAACGAGAAAAAGGACAAGGTATCCGTTTTCTTCATTCCTATGATGATAGGCAATATGGCTGCGGGCACAGTCGCTATGCAGACAGGCTTCAAGGGCGATAATTTCTGCACGACCACCGCCTGCGCTTCCGCAACACACGCTATCGGTGAAGCTTTCAGAAAGATAAAGGACGGCTATCTTGACGTTGCCCTCTGCGGCGGCTCGGAAGCCTGCATATCCCGCTTTGCATTAAGCGGCTTCAATAATATGAAGGCACTCTCCCGCGCTGAAACATTAGAGGAAGCCTCCACCCCGTTTGACCTTAACAGGCAGGGTTTTGTGCTCGGCGAAGGCGCCGGCGTTCTCTGCCTTGAGGAATACGAACACGCAAAGGCAAGGGGCGCTGATATCATAGCTGAGATCGCAGGCTATGGCGCAACAGGTGATGCTTACCATATGACAAGCCCATCACCTACCGGCGAAGCTGCCGCATATGCTATGAAGTGTGCATATGAAGAAGCAGGCCTTAAACCTGAGGAGGTAAACTATATAAACGCTCACGGCACATCAACAGGTCTGAATGATAAATACGAAACCACAGCTATCAAGCTGGCTCTCGGTGAAGATGCGGCAAGAAAAACCGTTATCAACTCCACCAAGAGTATGATAGGCCACCTTTTAGGCGCAGCGGGCGGCGTTGAAGCGATAGTCACGGCACTTTCCGTCAAGGAAGGCTTTGTGCATAAGACTGTCGGCTATAAAACACCCGATCCCGAATGTGACCTTGACTACGCCACAGACTCAAACAGGAATGTCGATATAAAGGGTGCACTTTCAAACTCTTTAGGCTTCGGCGGCCATAACGCTGCTATCTGCATAAAGAAATTCGAGGGATAACTTTCTTGCCTCTTAAATCTTATTTCTTACATCTAAAAGGAGAATACTTATGTCAAAGCTTGGTTTTGATTTTACATTTGAAAATATAGAAAGACTTGCCGATATCGTAAATGATAAGGAACTTTCTGAAATAGCTATAGAGGACGATAACGGCGTCAAGGTGACGATAAAGGGCAAAAAGCTGCCCCCGCCGCCTATGCCGCCTATGGGCTTTGCACCAATGCAGGGCGGTATGATCCCCCCCGCAACTCCTCAGCCCGCAGCTGAGTCTGACACTGCTTCAGGCAACGCCTGCAAAGCGCCTATAATCGGTACATTCTACGCAGCCCCCTCACCCGATTCTGCACCCTTCGTTTCAGTAGGCGATACAGTTAAAAAGGGTGATGTCATCTACATAATCGAAAGCATGAAGGTCATGAGCGAGATCCAGTCGGACTTCGACGGTGTTGTAAAGGAAATACTCGTCAAAAACGGTGACAGCGTAGAATTTGACCAGCCGATAATGATAATAGGCTGATAAATATACCCGCAAAGGAGAATAACTATGGCAGTTGTGCTTGATAAAGAACAGATAAAGGAAATAATCCCCCATAGGGATCCGTTTTTACTTATCGACGAGGTAAACGAACTTGAAGTCGGCAAACGTGTCAAAGCGACAAAGTATATAAAGGCAGAGGATTTCTGGTTCAGGGGACACTTCCCCGAGTACCCCGTCACCCCCGGTGTGCTTATGGTGGAAATGTGCGCTCAGGCAGGTGCGGTAGCCCTGCTTGCTATGGACGAGAATAAGGGAAAGATCGGCTTTTTCGGCGGTATCAATAACTGTAAGTTCCGCCGTCAGGTAGTGCCGGGTGATAAGCTTGATATCGAAGTCGAGATAATCAAAGTCAAGGGCCCTATAGGTGTCGGTAAGGCAGTAGCCTCCGTTGACGGACAAATGGCTGTAAAGGCTGAAATTACTTTTGCGATCAAATAAATACGTGGTTTATTATAAATCAAAAGGTGAAATTCTATGTTTAAAAAAGTTCTGATAGCAAACCGAGGAGAGATAGCTGTGCGTATAATACGTGCGTGCAGAGAACTTGGTATACATACAGTTGCGGTGTATTCCACTGCCGATAAGGGCGCACTTCACGCTCAGATAGCTGATGAAGCCGTCTGCATAGGCGCCGCCCCCGCTAAGGACAGCTACCTTAATATGAAGGCTCTTATTGCCGCCTGTGAGGTGACAGGCGCGGATGCCATTCACCCGGGGTTCGGCTTTCTTTCCGAAAATGCACAGTTTGCAAGATACTGCACTAAGTGCGGTATAACCTTTATAGGCCCCCGCGCCGAGGCTATAGAAATGCTCGGCGACAAGGCGCAGGCCAAGGAAACTATGAAAAGTGCGGGCGTGCCTGTTATCCGCGGCTCCGACGGTGCGGTAAAAAATGAATTCTACGCACATGACCTTGCCAAAAGAATAGGCTACCCCGTTATGATAAAGGCCTCCGCAGGCGGCGGCGGCAAGGGGATAAGGATCGTTCATTCGGAAGCTGAACTCGACGAACAGATGAAAGTCGCAAAGACTGAAGCCCTTGCCTGCTTCGGCAATGACGAGGTGTACATAGAAAAGTTTATCGAAAACCCAAAGCATATCGAGATCCAGATACTTGCCGATAACTTCGGCAATGTGGTATACTTGGGTGAGCGTGACTGCTCTATGCAGCGCAGAAACCAGAAGGTGCTCGAAGAAACCCCCTCCCCCGTTGTGAGTAATGAACTGAGAAAGAAAATGGGTGAAGCCGCAGTAAAAGCGGCAAAGGCGGCAGGCTATACAAATGCCGGCACAATAGAATTTCTGCTTGATAAAAACGGGGATTTCTTCTTTATGGAAATGAATACCCGTATTCAGGTCGAACACCCGATAACCGAAGAAGTAACCGGTATAGATATAGTCAGCAGACAGATAAGGATCGCCGCCAATGAAAAGCTTGATATAACTCAGGACGATATAAAGATCACAGGCCACGCTATAGAATGCAGGATAAACGCAGAAAACCCCGAGCAGGGCTTCCGCCCGTCACCCGGCGTTATAACCTCTCTGCATACCCCCGGCGGCTTCGGTGTCAGGGTGGACAGCGCCGCATATCAGGGCTATGAAATAACCCCCTACTACGATTCTATGATAGCTAAGCTTATCGTTCACGCTGATACAAGGGAACAGGCAATAAGACGTATGAACTGGGCGCTTTCCGAATTTGTCGTGGGCGGCGTAAGTACAAATATCGACTTCCAGCTTAAACTTATCGGCACAGAGGAATTTGCCCGCGGCAATTACGATAACGGCTTTTTAAACAGAAGCGGGCTTGTTTGATGTGTCCCGTTTAAGTATTCATTTCGGAGGATAAAAAGTATGCTTGATGATTTTTTCTCGGTAGTAAGACAGCGCTGGGGCACAGTTTCCCCCGATCAGAAGGACTCTAAAAAGCCGGATATACCTAAGGATCTGATGTTCAAATGCCCTCGGTGCGGCACAGTTTCCTTTTCGGAGGATTTTAATTCAAACGGTAAGGTCTGCCCGAGCTGTAACTACCACTCCCGCCTGAGTGCGAGAGAGCGCCTTGATATAACTATCGACAAGGGCACCCTTGAAGAATTTGACTCTGCAATGATATCTAAAAACCCTATAGACTTTCCCGGATATGAAGCAAAACAGCAGGAGCTCAGGGCTAAAACAGGCCTTAAAGACGCCGTTATCACGAGCAGGGCTAAAATTCGCGGTAAGGATATCGTTATAATCGTTATGGATTCACATTTCCTTATGGCTTCTATGGGCTCTGTCGTGGGTGAAAAAATAACAAGGGCTTTTGAATATGCCACAGAAAATAAACTTCCCGTTATCGCTTTTACCGCATCAGGCGGCGCAAGAATGCAGGAGGGTATAGTTTCCCTTATGCAGATGGCCAAGACGAGCGGCGCAGTTGCAAGGCATAACGCAGCAGGGCTTCTGTATATAACTGTTATGACCGATCCCACTACGGGCGGTGTTACTGCATCTTTTGCGTCCCTCGGTGATATAATAATTGCAGAGCCTAAAGTGCTTATCGGCTTTGCAGGCAGGCGCGTTATCGAGGGTACTATAAAACAAAAACTCCCCGATGAGTTCCAGAGTGCCGAATTTATGCTTGAAAACGGCTTTGTCGATATGATAGTCGAACGTAAAAGAATAAGACGTACTATCGCTCACCTCCTTGCTCTGCATGAATCCGGCGCGGGCAGGGCTGAGCTTTTAAAGGCATCAGCAAATGAAGACTACGCCCCCGCAAAAGTATCGGATCTGCCGGCAAGTAAACGCCTTGAGATCATAAGGACTAAGGGCAGACCTACCGTAAATGACTATATACCGCTTGTTTTTGATGACTTCTTTGAAATGCATGGCGACAGACTCTATGGTGATGACGGCGCTGTCAAGGCGGGAATTGCATATTTTAAAGGCGTGCCTGTTACCGTTATAGCACAGGTGAAGGGCAGGAACCTTGAGGAAAATAAAGCATCAAACTTCGGTATGCCACACCCCGAAGGCTACAGAAAGGCTCTGCGCCTTGCTAAAGAGGCTGAAAAGTTCCACAGGCCTGTTATCTGCCTTGTTGATACCGCAGGCGCATTCTGCGGTGTTGAAGCCGAAGAACGCGGTCAGGGTGAAGCAATAGCTAAGGATATAATGGAATTTATGACGCTTAAAACACCTGTCATTTCCATTATCCTCGGTGAAGGCGGTTCGGGCGGCGCCCTTGCACTCGGCGTGTGTGATGAACTGGCAATGCTTGAAAACGCTGTATACTCGGTAATATCCCCCCGCGGCTTCGCAAGCCTTATATGGAAGGACGCAGGCCGCGAAAGCGAGGCCGCCGATATTATGAAGATAACTGCCGAAGATCTTAAAACCCTCGGCGTGTGCGATCATATAATAAAAGAACCCGCAGGCGGCGCCCATACCGATAAGGAAGAGGCCGCAGAGGCTCTGAGTGAATATATTTTTTCAGCTTTGCAAAGAAAATTGCAAAAAGGGCTTGACGAATTGCTAAATGAACGTTATAATAAGTTTAGGGCTGTGGGTGAGTTCACCGACACGGCTGACTGATTTTAAGTTTGTAAGCTGATAGCTTTATAAAAAGCTTTCGGTTTTCAATAAAATTTCATTGGATGGGAGGGCATTTGTAATGGTATTTGACAAGGTTAAGGAGATCATTATCGATCAGCTTGATGCTGACGAGAACGCTGTAGTTGCAGACGCTTCTATCACCGACGATCTTGGTGCAGATTCACTTGACGTAGTAGACCTTGTAATGTCTATCGAGGAGGAATTTGATATCGAGGTTCCCGATGAAGAAGTCGCAAATATGAAGACTGTCGGAGATATCGTTAAGTATATCGAGGCTAACGCTGAATAAGCGCATAAAATAATAAAATCGCCCATATGGGGCGATTTTTTTTGCGTTAATATACTTGACACACCACGATCCTGAATGCAAATAATACTGATTCATTCAGCACTTTGCCATAGCACCCTCCCCTTCATAATGGGAGGGGCGTGGGGGTGTCCCCCCAAAAAACACGCTGTATTACGGCTATCATACGCTTAGGTGTCAAAGGGATAGCCATGTTCTTTATACGCTCTTTGCGTTAAGTTCCTTTGCAAGCGTTATAATGTCACTCAGCGCCGCTTTGTCGTCATTTGCGGGAAGACTGTCGGTATGTGTGCTGCAAACGCAGAATACAGGCTCGCGTACACCAACATTCTCTAAAAGCCTGCAAGCTGTGTAATAAGCCCTCGTCATTCCGCCGCTGCCGCCTGCTGTCAGTATCACTGCGCCCTTTTTGCGGCTTAGTTCGGGCTTTTCGTGCCTGAATATAAGCGCAGATGCATATACCTGAAACCTGCTCGCCACATCAAGCAGCCTGCCCGAAAGTTCCTCAAAGAATATGGGTGAAGCGATCACTACATTGTCACAGTCCTTCAGATAATCGTATACCTCCTGCATTTTGTCGTTTATGCGGCAAACAGGCTTTTTGCGGCATAAACGACAGTCTGTACACGGCGATATCCCGTCGGCGTAACAATCTATCTGAAATATCTCCCCCGAAAGCCTGCTTTTGAGTGTGTTGATAAGCATCGCTGTTTCACCGTTTTTTCTCGGCGAACCATTCAAGATAAGTGTTTTCATAGCTTTCTTTCTCCTTGTGTTCAGACTGTTTTGTATACCCCTTTAAGCCCATCTGCCGAAAGTTTAAGCGCCGCAAGTTCATCATCAGTCAGCGGTATCTCAAGTATCTTCGATACCCCGCCCCTGCCTATAACACACGGCAGGCTGACACTTACATCACTAAGCCCGTACTGCCCGTAAACACCGGTCGTCACAGGTGCGGTAATGTCACCCTCACCAAGTATCGCACGTGTCAGCGCAAGCGTACAAGTCGCTATGCCGTACTGTGTCTTTCCCTTGCGCTTTATTATATCTGCCCCCATTGTCCTTACCTGCGCTGAAAGCTTTCTTCGTACTTCTTCATTCCATTCAAGCCCTGAACTCCGGCAATACTCACCTATCGCTTTTTTGCATACTTTAACACTGCTCCAGACCGTCACCTGCCCGTCGCCGTGCTCGCCTATAACATACCCCGAGATCTCGCCTGTGCCTGCACCCGTGTACTGTGCACAGCACCTTATAAGCCTTGATGTGTCAAGTATGCACCCCGATCCAAAGACCTTCCCTCGCTTAGCGCCGAGCCGTCTTTGTGCGTGCAGCGTCATGATGTCGTTCGGGTTTGATATTATAATTACAGGGCATCCGTTGTAATAAGGCTTTAAGCTGTCTGTAACACTGTTCATTATCAGAATATTCTCCCGCACAAGATCAAGACGGCTCTGCCCTGCGGCCCTGCCCTTGCCGGCACATATTATCAGGGCATCACTGTTCTTTGTATCACTGTAATCCCCCGCCGCCGCAAAGCTATTTCCAAGCTGTGACAGCCCGTGGTTTATGTCAAGCGCCTCCCCGTGCGCTTTTTCAGTGTCGGTGTCAATAAGCGTTACCCGCCTGTCATCACTGTTGATCGTCAGCGCATATGCTATGCTCGCCCCGACAAACCCTGCACCTATAATAGCTACGTTTTTCAATGTTCCCCCTCTTTCTATAAAAAGCCTACCATATGGGTGGCGGGCTTAAAAGGGCTTACGTGTTCTACTGGGGGAAACCCTTTTGAAAAAGGGTTCTCCCCCAGGCCCCTTTCCTAAAACTTTTGACCTA
>CACZFN010000025.1:36902-91937 GCA_902780505.1 uncultured Ruminococcus sp.
TATGAAAAAATAAATTAGAAGTCTTTGGAAGGGGGTTCGGGGGAGAACCTTTCTTCAGAAAGGTTTCCCCCGATAAAACACATAAGCTTCTTTAAACCCGCCGCCCATATGCGAAGGCTTTTTATTTTCCTGTTCTCTTTCTGTAAAGCGAACGAATAAGCTTACCGCTTTCTGTCAGCTGGCTCGTACCGCTTTTTATCGCCGCAAGGTTTGTTCCGCTCTTGAAAGCCGAAGCCGTTTCCGCCTTACCGCAGGCACTCCAGTTGCAGTAGCCTATCATATACTTGTCAAGCAATGTCAGCCATGTCTTTGTCTGCGAAGCATTGTAGCCGCCGTTGCCCGAAGCATCACAAGTACCAAATTCGGTAACAAGAATCGGCAGCCCCTTTGAATAGCAGTTTGTCACCCTGTTTCTCAGCCAGTCAGTGTGGGTATTTGCGTAGAAATGCAGCGTGTAGACGCAGTTTGCATCGCTTAATCTGCTGTTTACTACCTTGTCTATATCCTGGCTCCATGTACCCGTACCGCATACGATAATAGCGTTCTTGTCGTACTTTCTTATAGCATTTACTACTGCCTGGCAGTAAGGCTTTATGTTTGCCGCCCAGGTAACGCCGCCGTTCGGCTCGTTGCATATCTCGTAGATAATGTTGTTGTACCCCTTGTACTTCTTCGCCATCTCCGTGAAGAACGCCACTGCTTCCTTCTGGTGCTTCTGCGGGTTTCCGTCTTTGAGTATGTGCCAGTCGATTATAGCATACATTCCGAGGTCAGTGGCGTTTTTAACGCCTGTTTCTACCTTTTTCTTAGCTGCCGCCGCATTTGATGAGCTCGTGGTGTAGCCTGCATATTCTTCGGTGTACATAGCAAGCCTTATCGTGTTCACGCCCCAGTCATCACGCAATACTTTGAGAGAGGCCTTGCTTGTTATGTCCGAAAAATCCTCCCACATAAGCCCGTGGGTAGACATTCCTATTATCTGGAACTTCCTGCCGTTCTTGTCAACTATGTTTGCGCCGCTGACTTTAAGCCGCCCGTGGTTTGCAACAGGTGTGCCCTTTTCGGGTGATGTCACCTTTAATGTGTCGCTTATCACACCGTAATATGTCTTTGTGCCTATCTTCTTGAAAGCCCTTATCTTGTAATAATACGTGCCGCCCGTTTTAAGCCCGCTTACTGTGTAGGCAGTGGTTGCGTTTGTGGTTATGTCTTTGAGTATGTCATAGCCTTTTGTCGAAGAATTGTATTTATATATCCTGTACCCGTTTCCCGTAGTATTCTTTGTCCATGTAAGCTTGACAGATGTCCCCGCAGCATTTAGCGTGCCCTTGACACCTGTCTGCTTCTTTGGTATTATCATAAAGCTTACATTCTTGCTTCCCGTGTACCTGCCCTTGCCCTTTACCGTTACAGTCGCCTTGCCTACAGCTGTGTTGTTTTTGTATGTAAGGGTATAGTCAGTCCCCTTCACAAGCTTTGTGCCGCCGACTTTCATCACTACGTCAGGCTTTATTGCCTTGCCTGTGTATGCATATCTGTCCGAAGCTGTCGCAGGTTTCAGTGACGGTATCGTCGGCGCTGTTATCTTGAATGCCGCCGTAAGCTTTCCCTTGTAATTGCCCTTGCCCGTTACTGTCACCTTTGCAGTACCTATAGCTTTGTTGGCACTGTAAGCAACCGTATAATCCCTGTCCTTTACAAGAGTTTTGCCGCTTACCTTTACTGTCGGTACGGGCTTTATGGCGCTGCCCGTGTACGGGTAGCTTGTCTTTGGCAGAGTGATGATGTCGTTTGCTATGCTGTTTTGTACTATATTAAATGTCGTCTGCGCCGTGCCCTCGTAATTGCCTTTTCCCGTGACGGTTATCGTGGGCGTGCCAAGGTTTATATTGTTTTGATATGTTACAGTAAAATCAACACCCTTTGTAAGCTTTCTCCCGCCGCATATTACAGTCGGGTTCGGGGTTATAGCACTGCCCGTGTAGCCAAAACTCTGCGCCGAGGGCGTTACTGTCGTGTCCTTGTAAAACGGGTATTTGCCTATGTCAAACTCTATCACCTTCTGCCCCTGATACACACCCATGCCTTTTGCCGTTATCTTTGCCCTGCCCGCATTTGTGTTGTTTTCAAAGCTCAGGGTATAATCTGTCCCTTCCACAAGAACATATCCCCTGCTGTAATCGTGTAAAACCACTTCAGGCTCTATCGCTTTACCGGTATAAAAAATATTGCCTATCCAGTCATTCTGTGTGGACGTGATATCCCTTATCTCCTGCTGCACCGCACTCTCACCGCTGTTTGAAGCACAGGCCTTCGGTATACTTGCGATAAACCCGAATGATGCGCACATCACCGCCGAAAGCACCGCCGCAGCAGCTTTTTTCTTGAATCCCATAGGTCAAAACCTCCATATCAGTTTTTCAAAAACACATCATATTGTGTAAAAATTCGTCCTCTTGGCACAACATTTGCCAATAGTCAAGCTTGTAACAAAGGTTACAAAACGGTACACTTTTGGGGCTTTTTTTGGACGATTGTTGAAAAGTTTAAACCTTTTCTGTGGTTTCACAGGGTTTTACAACCGAGTTTTAAACACTTTCAACAGAGTTTTCAACAATTTTAAATCCTGTTTTGAAACCTTTTGGTGTCCATTTTTATAACCAAAACATTTGTGTACACATTTACTTACATATAAATGATACCATAACCCTTCACTTAAATCAATACGCAAATGACACAAATTTTAACTGGTTTTTGCATAAAAAGCACAAAGGGCGGAAGAACCGCCCTTTTTCAAGATGTAATATCAGCGTATGAATTTCTTGGCTTTGTTTACGATACTTCTGTCATTGTCGTATGCTAAAACACTGCCTGCGCGGTCTATCTCCACCCATTTTATCTCGGCTATCTCATCCTCCTGCGGGACATAGTCGGTATTCTTGGCTTTTGCTATAAAATAGACCACTATTTTCTGCGTATCCTTTTTCGGCGAATAGCTCACCGTTTCGCGGAAAGTCGGATCAAGATTAACATCTATCCCCGTTTCCTCGAGTATCTCACGCTTTGCCGTTTCAACCTCAGTTTCATCACCCTCGACATGGCCTTTCGGGAAAGACCAGTGTCCGCTGTTTACATGCTTGATCAGTAAAATTTCCGTGTTGCCATGGTACTTTCTGTACACAATAGCGCCACAGGATTTTTCATGCAGCATATAAAAGTTCCTTTCCTTATTAGTAACATTAAGTATATTATATCATACTTTTCAGCATTTGTCTATAGTCTGAAAGAAACTAAGGCCAATTTTGTTTACTCTGCACAAAAAAAGATCTATCCGAGCGTGACCTCCCACTTTGCAAGGTACTGCTGTAAACGTGTCAGGTCTTTCATGTCAACTTTTTTATCGCCCGTAACATCGGCGGCGTTTTCGTTTACGTATACCTCCCACTCGGCAAGGTACTGCTGTAAACGTGTAAGATCTTTCATATTTATATCGGTATCGTTATTTACGTCACCTTTTTTGATTTCATCAAGGTCAACAAAGTCAAAACCGTTATCGTTGGCGTAGGTTTCGGCGGCGGTGCCGGAGTAGCCGTAGATTGTGAAGCCGTCGATTTTATTCTCTTTTGAATCATAGCCAAGTGCACGATCGCCAATGCTTGTAACACTGTTTGGTATTGTTATGCTTTTAAGGCTTGTGCAGTCCTCAAATGCGATTTCGTCAATGCTTGTAACGCTGTCTGGGATTGTTACACTTTTAAGGTTGGTGCAATTCCAAAATGCGCTAACACCAATGCTTGTAATGCTGTCTGGGATTGTTATGCTTTTAAGGCTTTTGCAGCCCCCAAATGCGCCTTCACCAATGCTTGTAACGCTGTTTGGGATTGTTATGCTTTTAAGGTTTGTGCAGTCCCCAAATGCGCTAACACCAATGGTTGTAACGCTGTCTGGGATTGTTATGCTTGTAAGGCTTGTGCAATTGTAAAATGCACCTTCGTTAATGTTTGTAACGCTGTTTGGTATTGATATGCTTGTAAGGCTTGTGCAGAGCCCAAATGCGCCTTCACCAATGCTTGTAACGCTGTTTGGGATTGTTATGCTTGTAAGGCTTGTGCATTTCCAAAATGTATAGTCACCAATGCTTGTAACCTTTTTGCCGTCTATTTCCGCAGGAATGGTCACTTTTGTGTCGCTGCCCTTATATTCTTCTATTACAGCGGTTCCGTCTGCAAGCATTTTATATGTCCAGTCGCCGTAAGTGTATTCCATGCCTAAATCAACAAAGTCAAAATATTCGTCTTTTGCGTAGGTTTCAGCGGCGGTGCCGGAGTAGCCGTAGATTGTGAAGTCGTCGATTTTCGTATGTGAAACACTCCCAAATGCGTAAAAACCAATGCTTGTAACGCTGTTTGGTATTGTTACGCTTTTAAGGCTTGTGCAGCCAAAAAATGCGCGATAACCAATGCTTGTGACGCTGTCTGGTATTGTTACGCTTGCAAGACTTGTGCAGCTATCAAATGCATACTTACCAATCCTCGTAACCTTTTTCCCGTCTATTGTTGAGGGTATTGTAACCTCGGTATCACTGCCTGTATACTCGTTTATTTCCACAGTACCGTCATCAAGCTTGCTGTAATTCCAGTCACCGCTGGTGCATAAATTAAAGATAATCCCATTGTCTTTAGCATAGGTCTCGGCAGCTGTGCCGTAATCGCCATAGATAACAAAGTTTTTAATTGGAGCATCATTATCGTAGACATAATTAGTATACCCAAATGCGTAAGAACCAATACTTGTAACACTGTTTGGTATTGTTACGCTTTTAAGGCTGTCACAAAGGTCAAATGCTCTATCACCAATGCTTGTAACGCTGTCCGGGATTGTTATGCTTGTAAGGCTTGTGCAGTTGTAAAAGGCTTCATCACCAATGCTTTTAACACCGTCCGATATCGTTACGCTTTCAAGGCTTGTGCAATCATGAAATGCGCCATTCCAAATGCTTGTAACGCTGCCTGGTATTGTTACTCTTGTAAGGCTTGTACAGTTAGCAAATGCACCATCATCAATGAACATACGCTCTATCCCGTCTATTGTTGACGGTATTGTAACCTCGGTATCACTGCCGGTGTATTTTGTTATGTCCACTACCCCATTCCATATGGTATACTCAAAATCGCCATATTTCTCCGCACTGGCTGAAATGTCGGTGTCAAGCTTTAGAGCACCTTCGGGAAGTGCTGAACCTGCGCCGAAAACAAGGGTAAGTGCTGTTAAAAATGATAGTATCTTCTTCATAAGCTTTCCTCCTAAAAAATGTCATTGATATTATACTACATTTTTAATATTTTGTCAATAAAAACCCCGCCATATGACGGGGTTTTTTATCATTTAATATTCCAGTTTGCGCGGAAATACTGCTCTCTGTACTGCTTCGGGGTAAAGCCCGTGTGCTTGTTTTTCCTGCGCATACGCCTGATGAGCTCGATTTCTTCCTCAGTATGCTGGTTCGCTATCTTTTTTTCTTAATATGTTTCACATCTATTGTAAACCTGCACTGAAAGAAACTAAGGCCAATTTTGTTTACTCTGCACAAAAAAGATCTATCCGAGCGTGACCTCCCACTTTGCAAGGTACTGCTGTAAACGTGTCAGGTCTTTCATGTCAACTTTTTTATCGCCCGTAACATCAGCTGCATTTTCGTTTATGTATACCTCCCACTCGGCAAGGTACTGCTGTAAACGTGTAAGGTCCTTCATATCGACGTTCCCGTCGTCATTTACATCACCGGGTGTGAACTTCACCGGCACAATGTACCATTTCTGACTTACAGATCCGTCCCTTATCCTTGCGGTTATGTTATAGTTGTCTTCAACCGTCAGTGCATAGCCGTTTGCCTGGTTCACAAATGTATAGGTGCCGTCACTGTTCTTTATCGGCATCCACAGCTGAGCCTCCGTTTTGATATCGCCGTATCTGTCTTTATTCTCGTAAAGCTCTACATTTCTCGCCCCTTGGGCATATTCAGACGAAGTATCATATTGTGTCTGATAGAAATCTTTATTATATTCACCCAGGTCTATACCTAATTTCAGCTTTTCATGGGAATAGTCTTTATAGTATTCATCATAGCTCGACTTTTCGATAATATCATAATACCCGGAAATATGAACACCTATATTAAAGCTGTCATCATTCTTGGTATATGCCTCGATATTTGTTCCCTCGGCAAATAAAGGATAGCCTGCCGCATCTACCCATACCTTTTCTTTTGCAGAGCGTATATTATACTCATTAAAGTTTATCAGGCGATCATAATCACTGCCTTCGGGTATATACGGAATAAACGTAAACGCCTGATCCTTCCTGTCGTCCTGCGGGTATAAGCCGATATCCGATCCGCCGCCTAAAGCATCCCAAACCTTGATGATCTGCATACACTTTGAGCAGTATCTCGACCTTATCCTGTAGCCCAGCTCTGTCGGCTCTATCGACCACTGCTGGTTCGTTGACGGCACAGCCCCCTTCATATAGAATTCGACCTTCTTGCCGTCCTCAACGCCATTACTGCTCGTAGGCACATCAAAGCACATATTTGAGCCTGTCTGAGTTATCGAATAATAGCCGTTGTTGAGATATGTCAGCCTGAACGAATGAACTCCCCACGAGAGATCCAGATTACTTGTATGAACGGGCGTGTGCTTGTCCTCCTCTGTATATACCTTTTCGTCGGTGGTTATATAGGTAACATAGCTCAGCGAGCTTTTTATCATATAATCGCCGTCAGGCAATACCTGTCCTGCTCCCTTTGTCATCTCAACACGCACGTTGTCCTCTGCCGCCGCTGTCATAAAGGGCTGTGCATTATCCTCGCCGACAGGTGCCGCAAGTACACCAAAAGCCATTATTGCCGCCGAAAGTAAAGCCGTTATTCTTCTTATCATATCATTGACTCCCCCTTAATCGTTTGAAACTTCTCCATGCCAATTATACCATATCTTATGTGCAATTGTCAATAAAAAAGCCCCGTAAGCACAGCGGCGATAAGAGTTATTTGAAGTTTTCAGCTTTATATGCGCCTCCGTTAAATGCAAAGACACTTCCGCCGTGATACAGCAAAAGTGTCTTGATAAAGCTTTTTTGCCGCGCCTGCGCGTATCGCGTGGGCAGCTGTCATTTAATATTCCAATTTGCGCGGAAATACTGCTCTCTGTACTGCTTCGGGGTAAAGCCCGTGTGCTTTCTGAATGCCGAGATAAAGTGGCTGTGCGAGCTGAAGTTCAGGTAATTGCCTATGTCGATAGACGAATAATCACTGTACTTTAACATATTTTCCGCCGCCTGTATCCTGCGTGACATAATGTATTCCGATACAGTTATCCCCACTTCGGATTTAAACAGCTTCGATAAATACTGCGCCGAAAGCCCGAGAGCCTCCGCAAGCTCCTGCACCCGTATACCGCTGTAAATGTTGTCATAGATAAGGTCAAGGCACATAAGCACGTGCTTTGAATACGCCTCCCCCGAATTTACCGCCTGCATACGCTTGGCATACTCTATAAATACCTCCCTGTGTATATCCCTTAACTGCTGCTCGGCAGTTGCAACATCAAGCTTGTTGATGTATATGTCACTTATGGTGTATGATGTTTCCGTCGGCATACCCGCTTCAATGCAAAAGCGTGCAATAAGTGCGATAGTGATAACAAGGTGGTATTTTATGTTCCTTAACGGATCTTCACTGAGCTTTCCGTAGCCTTCAACAGCAAGGGGCGTATACAGCTCCTTTACCCTTTCAATATTGCCTGAGCTTACCGCCGAGTAAAACTCAAGCTCTTTTTCATATGGAGAGTGGAGCTTGCCGTATTCGCGCTGAATAAATTCTCTGTGAGTCAGTTCTTTGTTAATACTCATAACAAGCCCTCCTTTTTAAGAGTTATGTTGTGACGTTCCTGATCGTTTATACTATAAAAACAATGAATGCTTTACATTTATTACAGTCTGTTGATAAAGTAGTCTTTTGGGGTGAATGCATATCCGAAGGGGGTGCGGGGGGCGACCGGAAAGCCCCCCGAAATAGGGCGCGGACAGCCTTTGAGTTATCACTTCATTTTGCGTGAATCACAAAAAACAAAGTTTTGCGACAAGCTGTAATGAATGCTCTACATTCATTATACCATAATTTCCCTCGATTGTAAATAGCATAATTTTCTTTAAAATGTTATCTTTATAAACAAAATAGAAAATTTGTTTATCCTGCCTTAATAACGGGCAATACCGCATGAAGAAAAATCTCCATGCGGTATCACACAAAATCGGCATAATTGAAGGAAAAGCTTAAATTAGTTATCAGGAAATATTATTCTGTTCCTTCTCGATATAGTAATCAAGTGCCTTGCTGTTTTCTTCCACAAGCTCTGTCCATGTGTGTGTGCCTGCGGGGTTCATTGTGCCCTTGATTATGTTATCGGTCAGGTTTGAAATATCCTGTGATACACCCTGTGCAAACTCAAATACCGGGTGCTGTTCTGCGAGGTCATAGATATGATCGCGCATTTCTATCATTTCATCTGTCCAGCCGTAGTCTTCCTGTAACTGGTCAAGCGTTATCTGATGTGCTGCTTCATCTGTTTCAGCGTATCTTGTACAGTCAAGCCATGCTGCAACGCCCATAGGGTTGGAAGCGTTCTTGACTATGCAGAAAGCGTGTACTCTTGAAGGGATGTACTCAGTGTCGCCGTCCTTGTCGCAGGGAACAGGAACGAACATTACTTCACCGTCAGCTATGTTTCCGTAAGGCGCTGTGGAGGACGGTGCATTTTCAATGCCCCAGAAGCCTATCGGGTAGAACAGTGTAAGACCTGATGCCAGACCTGTCCCTAATACGTCGCCCCTTACCTTCCAGTCGTGCTGATCCTTAGGATATACTACCTCGTTTTTCTGCAAGTCATACATCATGGTCTCTGCCTTTGCAAGCAGCGGATCATTGATGTGTGAAACGATCTTGCCGTCAACCATGTCTATAAGCGGCAGACCTGTTGATTCAAGCAGTGCATTCTCGTAATACCACCCGTCAAGTGCATACTTGTCTTCTTCGGCATTTGTGAAATCAATGCACATCTCGCTCATGGTATCCCAGTTCCACTCGCCTTTTTCATAAAGCTCAGCGGGATCGTCCATACCAATGTCTTCTATTATCTTCTTGTTGTATACCCAGATGTAGCTCGGATCAACCCTTACAACGGCAACATAATGCTTGCCGCCGAACATAAACTTGTCAGATGCCGTCTTCATATCAGCCCAGAGCGGATCGGAAAAATCAATGTAATCGTCTATAGGATCGATCATTGATTTCATAGCGCACTTAGGGAATACGTTCATATCATCAGCGCCTATAAAGTCAGGTGAACTCTTAGCCATTACAAGCTTTGCAAGGTCATCAAAATAATTTTCCCAGGTCGTCTGTACCCAGTCGATCTTTCCGCCATACTTTGTCTTGAAAAGCGCAAGGTCAACACCTATATCCTTGTCAGCACTCTCTGTGGGGTTGATGTCCCAGTGAGAGAACCACTTTATAGTTTTATTCTCAAGTTCCCTCGGTTTCTCAATAGAATCCGAAAGACGCTGAACTATCTGCTGCTGGTCTTCCTTCAGCACCTTTTCAGGCATGGAAGAACTGCTTGATGAACCTGACTTTCCGCAGGCTGCTATACTAAGGCTTGTGCAAAGCGCCGTAACGCCTGCAAGCGTTCTTTTAATTTTCTTATTCATGATCTACGCCTCCTGTAATGTGTCTCAGTTTTTCTTCTTGGAAGCTATAATGCCTGCGCCTGCAATCGCCATGCCTGCAAGCATCAGGTCAGCCGCAACACCTGTCTTCTGGCTGTCGGGTGTCTTCTCGGGCTGTTTTTCGGGCTCCTTTTCGGGTTCCTTCTCAGGCTCTTTCTCAGGCTCTTTCTCAGGTTCCTTTTCAGGCTCCGCCGCTGCGGGCTTGGCGTCCTTGAAGTTTATTGTCATAGAAAGTACGCCGCCGTTGAATTTGCCTTCTTCTTCCCAGCCTGCAACTTCAGGGCAAGCCTTCTTCTTTACGTCGCCTGTTGCTTCGTCTACCTCGTCAGTAGGACGGATATGTATTCTGAAACCGCCCTCGGGATCTTCTGTTGCAGATGTAATGCCGTTTACAGAGGGAAGCTCTGTTACAGTGCCGTCCTCTGCCACAAACTTGGCATCTGTGATAAGTACATCATAAGGGTAGTTGTCCTTAGGCATATTAAGTACCATAACACCCATGTCGCCGAGTGTGCCCTTGCCCGAAAGTGTCGTATCAGCCATAGGCTCACCAATGCTGTATTCGATCTTTATAACGCCTTCGTCATTGATGCCTGCCCATTCGCCCTGATTCCATGCCCACTTCTGTGACATAAAGAAAGGCATAGCACCGATACCGTAATAAGCATCGTTCATAGTCTTGTCATTTTCATCAGGGTGAACAACGTCTAAAAGGTTCACAGCCGATGCATTCATTATCATGCACGAAGCCATAACAGCCGCTGTTGTCATGCCAACAAAGAATTTCTTCAGTTTCATAATAATTCCTCCGATTTTGTGGATTTCCCGTCCGCAGGCGGGATCGTTCGTTTTGTGTGTATCTACATTATAATCGTTTACATTTCAAATTAATATAAAAAATCTCGCTTTGATATCAACTTTTTATACTATAACAATTTTATCGTATAGAATAATATTATCTCCCTTATTTTCTGTATTTTGATACAAAAAAAGCGCCAGGCACTTTTCATGCCGGGCGCTTGATACAATATTCAGTTGTGCGATGACGCCTTTATACGTCCCTTCTTACAAATCCGTCCCATGCAGTAAGCAGGAACACCGCCATGTGAATAACTATCACCGCTATCGCAAAGCCTATTGTCTGTCCGGGGAAGATCGTCTGCCCCATTGCGATAGTCTGTAGGTTCGAGTTTGCAAATATCGTGTATCTGCCCGCATCAACATTGAATGCCTTTTTGAGTATCTGTACAGCATTCTCGCCCATAGACATTGCAAATATGCCAAGACCGATAGCCAGTGACGAACTCTTTACTACCGACGATATCGCAAACGCAAACGTCGCCATTACAACAACATATACACTTGAAAGCAGGTATTGTTCAAATATGTATGTAAAGCCCGAAACGTGCTTTGTAACGCCCGCTGATGTCTGAACATACATAGCCCCCATGTCCGACGTTCCAAAGAATATCACCGAGGATATCAGCGAAATTATGTAGCAAAGTATTATCATTATATACCCTATCGTTATAACGGTAAAATACTTCGCAAACAGTATCTTGCCCCTTGTTCGCGGGTTTATAAGCAAAAACTTTATCGTTCCGTTTGAAAATTCTGATGCGATTATGCCGCCCGCAATAACTATTATAAGCAAACCTATAAAGGATACTACCGAAGTGCTCGTTGAAAAAGATGACCACATGGTCTGCTTTTCAATCCCGCCCGATTCGTAAGGGCTGTCCTGACCGCTCTCCATTTCAGCAAGCGAACTCCCCGCTATATTTACAGAAACATCATTTTCAAGCCTGTATTTGGCAGTCAGTGCCATGTCCTTGCATTTCTGCTTCTGCTTGTCATTGCCTGCCATTTCTGCCATAAATGTGTTTTCCGTGTAGGTGTTTGCCACTGCATTTCTCCAGTCGGCATCGTCCGCAAAGCTGTTCTCCTCGGGTGCGATATCGTGGTCTAAAAGGAACTGGTATCCCCATTTTACCTCGCTGTCGCCGACGCTTTTTATAAGGAATTCGTAATAGCCCTTCCAGTCGCTGTTCTTTATAAACCCGTCATACAGCGTGTAAATATCGCCGTCATATGTAAGTGCCGCGACAGTTGCGGTATCATACATATCGCCCATGCCGAACATTGCCTGTGCAAGCGGCTTCTTCCAGTTTGTGGGGTTTATCTTGTTGTCCTGAAGATATGTATGGTAATTCAGCCCTTTCTCGTCCTTTTCTTCCTTTGCTGTCGCTATCTCGTCACTGTAATCGTAGGAAACCATTTCTTCCTTGACATCTGCAAGGCCGTCCTCATCAAAATACATCACGATCTTCATAAGCCCTGCCATACCGAAAGCAAATACTGCGACCAGAATGAATATAAACAGTGTCGATTTTTTCTTCAGTATCTTTATATACTCGTTTTTAACAAGCGAAAAAAACTTATTCAATCTGATCACCTCCGTTTGCTGTCATCTCGATAAATACTTCTTCAAGCTTCTTCTTCTCTCTCTTTGTAACTTCATAAAGCCCTATATCCGCAAGTATTATCTTCCTGTTTACCGCCGAGATTATCTCGTGTGCATTTTCATTCGGCGCTACGATCTCAAGCTCCTCATTGACTATCTTCTTTTCATACCCTTCGTCGTTCTCAAGCAGCTCGTAAGCGCGGTTCACATCACTGCACTTTATAAGGTAATCGGTAGTAGCGCCGTTTGAAGAACTTATCATTTCTTCAAGCGTGTAAACGCCAAGCATACTGCCGTTTGCAATAATGCCGACACGGTCACACATAAGCTCCATCTCACTCATCAGGTGGGATGATACTATAACGCATACCCCCTCCTCATGTGCAAGGTGCTTCAGGATATCCCTGAGTTCCTTTATACCCGCAGGATCAAGGCCGTTTGTCGGCTCGTCAAGTATCAGAAGCTTCGGCTTGTGCAGTATAGCCTGCGCCACACCTATCCTCTGGCGCATACCAAGCGAATACTTGCCCACCTTTTCATCTATCCTGTTTGAAAGGCCGACTATCTTCGCTACTTCCTCTATCCTTTCAGGTGTAACGCCGTCACGCATACGTGCATACTGCTCTAAGTTCTGCCTTGCTGTCAGGTACTTGTACATTTCGGGGTTTTCGACTATTCCCCCGACATTTGCCATAGCACCTTCAAAGTCCTTGTTTACGTCCTTGCCCTCTATCTCTATCTTTCCGCTGTCCATTGAAATAAGTCCGACAGCACACTTGATAGTCGTCGTCTTTCCTGCGCCGTTCGGCCCAAGGAAGCCGAATACCTCCCCTTCATACGCTTCAAAGGCAATGTCGTGAAGTATATGCCTTTTGCCAAGCGTCTTGTTAAGCCCCTCTATTTTAAGGGCAACCTTTTTGTTTTCAGGCATCTGCTTCACCTCCCGCTTTGCTTTCATCAGGTGCGGGCATCTTATCGTCGCCGGTCTTTATCTGCGCTTCTGGCATATCCTGCGCGTCCGAAATACTCTCGCCTGCCTGTGAGCTGTCATCCGTTTTGCTGTCAGGGGCCTGTGCATCACCGCTGTCGCCGTCCTGACTGCTGCTGTCATCATCAGCAGCATTGTCATCTTCTTTGTCGCTTTCGTTTTCGCCGTTTATGATCCTGTCAATGTTTATTTCCCCGCCGTTTTCGTCATACAGGTTGAAGGAATCATGGTACCCGTCCTCACCGACTATCTTCCACTTGCCGCCTTCAAGTTCCAGGTACAGCACATTTTCGTCGTTATATTCCATTTTTCCTGTGTATTCAATGTCTTTTAGCTTTTCACGGTTCTTGTCAAAATTAAAGCCCTCTGAACTTTCTACATTGAAGCTGTCCGTAATGCTGCCGTACACATAATTTGACCAGACCAGCGCCGCATCACCCTTGCCTTTGAAGGTGACAACATATGAAACCTCCGCCTGTGCAAGGTTCGGCCCCGCTTTTGATACCTTTATTTCATCAATATCCACCCTGCATTCGGTAATGGTGCCGTTTTTGAAACCATCTTCCTTTAAGTTGTCGATGTTTTCCTTTATATCTGATGCCGTAGTGTAGTTAAAAAGAAAGTTGTCCTCAAAAAACCTGTTGTAGCCCCAGCTGTCATCGATCAGCTTTTTGAATTCTTCCTTTTTGCTCTCGTCAAGCCCCACATTTTCATTTGCCATGCCAGTAAGGTAATCCCTGACGGCATTTTCAATGTCCGTCTTGTTGCTTTTAAAACTTACCCTGTCAAAAACTATGTACCCTGCAAGCCCTACGATAAGCACCCCGCCGAGCAGCAGCCCGCGGTTGAGTTTCTTAGTCTTCATAAGCCTTTTCCTTTCTTCTTTTTTTCTATCATAACATATCAGACAAAGCCTGTCGTTTGTTTAATATTAAAAAACCTTACAGTTTTGTAATATTGCCATATATTTCTGCCTGACAAATGGTATTATATCACAAAAAATTAATAATTTCAAGAGCTTTTTAGCTTTTTAAGAAATTTTTAAGCTTCGTATCTGCGCAGTTTCAAACGTTTTAGCTGTGTTTTGTAAAAAGTTATAAAAATCTCCGAAGCTCTTGAAAAAGTTTTGGATATATGGTATAATGTTTTAGTATGACAACAATATCGGGGTGATAAAATGCTTAAAGGCAAAAAAGTAATATCCTTCTGCCTTACAAGAATACAGGACAGTTTTACCAAAGATATAATCGAACAACTCCACAGAATAGTCAAAGAGCGCGGGCATATCCTCCTTGTCTATGCAACAAGCTCCAATCTTTACTGGAACAGCGATACCGAAAAGGGCGAAGCCTCTGTCTATGACCTTGTGGATATGTCTGTTACCGACCTTCTTATAGTATTCAGCGAAAAGATAGATACAAAATTCTTTGCACAAAGGGTGACAGAGCGCGCAAAGAAAGCAGGCGTCCCGGTCATCATACTCGGCGAACCGACTGAGGGCTGTGCAAATGTCAGGTATGACTATGTCGAAGGCTTCAAGGACGTCGTGCGCCACGTAATAGGCGGCCACGGTATAAGGGACGTTCACCTTATGGGCGGTGTAAAGGATAACCCGTTTTCAAAAGAGCGCGTCGATGCCTTCGGTGATGTGCTTGCGGAATACGGCATTGAATTTGACCGCGATAAGATGGTCAGCTACGGCGAGTTCTGGAGTATGCCCACAGAAGCCGCCTGTGAGGAACTTTTAAAGCGTGATAAACTCCCCCGTGCACTTGTCTGCTGTAACGATACTATGGGCATAACTGCTGTCAATTTCTTCAAGCGCCGCGGAATAAAAGTCCCCGATGATATAGTGGTCACAGGCTTTGACGGTATAAAGGAGATTAACTTCTGTGATCCCAAGCTCACATCAAGTATGTGTTCACCCGCCGAGCTTGCAAAGGCAGTGGATTCACTTGCCGAGGATATCTTTGGCGGCAGGGACTGTAAGGGTACCGAAGTGCTCGTGCGCCCGACGCTTTTAACGAGCGAATCCTGCGGCTGTGAATATAAAGGCGGAATAGTCCTTACCGATTATATCAATGACCTTGATAATACCTTCTACCGCTTTCAGGAAGAATACCGCGGTCTTAACGAAATAACCACAAGGATCCTCAAATGTGCGGATTTTGACGAAGCTTCCGCCCTTATCCTTAAATATAATGACGCTATATATGATGTTGACTGTATCCTTAATAAAAGCTGCTTTGATGAATCGGCTGACCAGATGCGCTATGTCAGCGAAAAGCCCTTTGATGATGAACGTACCTGCTTTTTCAGTACAGACTATAACCATAAAAAGCCCTTTGTCCTGCAAAACGGCGAGTATGCCCCCGGTTTTGAAAAGCTGATAGAAGGCGGTATGCCTGTTATATTCATAGCGCTTCACCTTCTTTCAAGGCCGCTTGGCTATCTGTGCTTTCATTACTGGAATTACGATATCCAGAACTATATCAAGATCCCTCAGCTGAAAAGCTGTATATCAAACGCCGTTGCAAGCTTTATAAATATGCGCTATCAGCACTATATCAGCCTGCGTATCGAGGAGATCTACAAGACCGATACCCTTACAGGTCTGCTTAACAGAAACGGCTTTTTCAGGGAATATACAACGCTCGTCGCAGGCAGAAAAAAAGACGAAAGGATAAGCCTTGCCATAGCTGACCTTGACGGGCTTAAATATATAAACGACAACTACGGCCACGACGAAGGCGATTACGCTATCCATGCCGCAGCACAGGCTCTTAAAAAGGCTGTCCCGAAAGACGCTGTGTGTGCACGCTTCGGCGGTGACGAAATAATCGCCGTGTATACCGAAAATGTCAGCGAAATGTCAGTAAGCGAACGGTTTGAACATATAATAGAGAATATAAACTCCGCCTCTATGAAGCCTTACAGGATCTCCGCAAGTATCGGTATACATACTGATTCGACCACCGCCATAAGCCGCTTTGAGGAACTGCTCAAAAAGGCAGATAAGCTTATGTATGCCCAAAAGAAATTACACCACGAAAAGATGAATAATAACTGATATTTACAGGGGGAAAAACAAATGGCTAAAAAATGTATCTATTGCGGTGCAGAGCTTTCGGACGACACCGCCTTCTGCGGCAGCTGCGGCAAGGCCGTTTCACTGCTGACACCCACACCCGAAGAACCCGCCGCTACAAGCGGCGATATGCCCGCTGCCGAAACGTTTGCTGCGCAAAGTAGTGCCGCTTCTCCTTATAACGGCATACCCGGACAGGGCGCAGGGCAGCCCTATGGCAATTACAGCAGCCCTCAGCAGGGCTACGGCTACCCTGTGCAGAATATGAACGCAGGCTATTATTATCAGAACCAAAACGCCTATGACCAGAGCATGAACGTTTATAACCAGAGTCAGTATATGGGAATGGGCAGCAACGTGTTCTCGCCCTATTCACGTACCGACGAGCCTGTCACTGTGGGTAAGTGGATCGTGACTATGATACTTCTCTATATCCCTATAGTCAATATTATCTACTTTATCATGCTCCTCGTCGGCGGAAGCTCTACCCCGAAAAGCCTCACAAACTTTGCCCGCGCATCAGCTGTTATCGCACTTGCCTTGTTCGCTCTGTGGGTTATATGTATGCTGCTTTTCGGCTTTACTTTGGAAAATATATTCAAAGAGCTCAGCAGCTCAGTCAGATTTTTTATTCAGAGAGGTGTGTAAATGGAAACTCTTATTCTTGTTCTTCTTATAATATGTATACTTCTGCTCGTTTTGGTGCTTGTAAAGCTGCTCACATTCAGAAACAGCGGGACAGATACCTCGCAGTTATCCGAGATCATCGGTCAGAAGCTTAACGATACAGGTATGTCACTGCGGCAGGAGATCGGCCAGAATGTCCAGTCAAGCGTCAAAAACCTCGGTGAGATGCTCTCCTCCTCACAGTCGGCAGGTCAGCGTGAACAGAACACAAAGATAGAAACGCTTGAACGGAATATGGATTCAAAGCTTAAAATGCTCGAAACCCGCTTCGCTACCCTTGAACAGAATAACGAACAGAAGCTTGACGCTATGCGAAGTTCCATGACAACACAGCTCACGCAGATACGTGAGGATAACAGCAAGAAGATAGACGATATGCGTACCGCCGTTGACAATAAGCTTGACTCTAAACTCAAAGAATCCTCCGATACCCTCGGCAAGGGACTTGATGACCTTAATAAAAACACCGACTCCAAGCTTAAACTCCTCGAAACCCGCTTCGCTACCCTTGAACAGAATAACGAACAGAAACTTGACGCTATGCGAAGCTCCATGTCAAACCACCTGACAAATATGCGTGAGGATAATAATAAAAAGCTTGAAGAAATACAAAAGACAGTTGACGAAAAGCTTGAAAACAAAATGAACGAATCCTTCAAGCTTGTAAGCGAGCGACTCGAACAGGTCTATAAAGGGCTTGGCGAAATGCAGAGTATCGCCGCAGGTGTGGGCGATCTCAAAAAGGTGCTTTCAAATGTCAAGAACCGCGGTATTCTCGGTGAGATACAGCTTGGTGCTATTCTGAGCGAGATACTTGCCCCCGAACAGTATGAAACGGATATCGCCGTTGTCCCGAAAAGCACAAACCGTGTGGAGTTTGCAGTCAAACTCCCCGGCGGCGACGAGGACAGCGTGGTGTACCTGCCGATAGACTCAAAATTCCCCGGCGATACCTTCTCGGCATTGCAGGACGCTTACGATACAGCTTCCCCCGAAGTTATCGCAGCAGCTAAAAAACAGCTGTTTGATGTCATAAGAAAATGTGCTAAAGATATCAGGGATAAGTATATCTCCCCGCCCTATACCACTAATTTCGGTATAATGTTCCTCCCCTTTGAGGGCTTGTATGCCGAGGTGGTAAACAGCGGCCTTGTAGAAATCCTTCAGCGTGACTACAGCGTAAACGTCGCAGGCCCCTCAACTATGGCGGCACTGCTCAATTCGCTTCAGATGGGATTTAAAACTCTTGCGATACAAAAACGCTCAAATGAAGTCTGGGAACTTCTCGGTGCAGTCAAAACCGAGTTCGGCACTTTCGCAAAAGCCCTTGAAGAAACACAGAAGCATATCAGAAAGGTCGATGATGACCTTGATAAACTCGTTGGTGTCCGTACAAGACAGATAAACAGAAAACTCAGCCGCGTTGAAGCCCTCCCCGAGGAAAGCTCGGTAAAGCTTCTTGATACACAGGATTAAATCCCCCCTCTTTACTCTTGCATTACTAAATAAATAGGAATTTGTGGGGCAAAGGCAGCAGATTTAAAATACAGTTTTGTGTAAAATGCATATGCGAAGGGGGTTTGGGGGGCACTTGTCTACTGCGTAGACAGGCAAAGCCCCCCAATGCTGCCGCAGGCAGCAAATTCCAGTTTGCCTTAGATACACATTTGAAAATGCCAAACAAAAAAGACCGGAACCCCGGTCTTTTATTTTTCTGTCTTTGCCGTATATGCCACACATATAAGCATTATTACCGGGAATATCACAGCAGTAAGCAGCCCCTTGTGCATATCTCCGTCAAAAAGTAAACTCAGCCTCCCCGAAAGTGTCGGCCCGCTGCCGCAGCCGAGATCACCCGCAAGCGCAAGAACCGCAAACATAAGCGTCCCGCCGTTTTTTATACTCCTGCCCGCAAGGCTGAATGTCCCCGGCCAGAATATCCCGACAGACAGCCCGCACAGCATACACCCTATAAGCCCGGGTACAGGACTTCGGCTTAATCCTATAAGCATATATGATATCACACAAAGCCCCGCACTTGCCGCCATAAATTTGCGAAGCGATATCCTGTCACTATATCGCCCGTATACCGCCCTTGATGTCCCCATAAACAGCGCAAACCCCATGGTCCCGAGAAGATCTCCCGCTGATTTGCTGACTTTAAGCCCCGCCTCCGCAAAGCTTGATGCCCATTGGCTGACAGTCAGCTCGCACGCTCCCGCACAAAGCATCATAACACAAAAAAGTAAAAACGCCTTGTCCCTTATAAGTGAACCGGGCGCTCTACCCTTTTCTCCCTCTTTGATAAGCGGGGCAACAGGTACTTTTAAAAACATTATAAGGTCAAGTATCGGCACTATAACCCATATAAGCGCCATAATACGCCAGTTCTCTATGCCGCATACAGCAAAGAATACCGTGGATATAAGTACCGTCCCCGCCTGCCCCCAACAGTAAAAGGAATGTAAAAGCGCCATTGCCGACGCCTTGTTGTCTGTCGGGCAGGCTTCAACTATCGGGCTCACCACGACTTCAAGCAGCCCGCCGCCAACTGCATAAAAACATACAGGTACCATAAACCCTGCAAGCCCTCCCCCCGTGATATCGGGCAGGAAGGAAAGCAGCGCAAAACCCAAGCCACAAAAAATATCCGCGATTATCATAGACGCGCGGTACCCTATCCTGTCTGCAAACACGGGTGCCAGCGCATCGACCGTCAGCTGTACCCCGAAATTTACTGTTATAAGCCATGTCACCGTCGAAAGCGGTATGCCGTATTCCCGCCTGAAGGTTATGAATAAAAGCGGCAGAAAGTTGTTGACGATCGCCTGAACTATATATCCGAGAAAACAGGCATATATCGTCATGTTGTAATTCTTGCTCTTTGTCATTGTCATTCCTCTGTAAGCTTCATAGTGAAAATGTATGGTAAAAGCGGCGAAAAACTCCTTATAAGCGCCCGGTACTCTTTGTTTGTCACCTTGCCGCCTGTTCCCATGACATCAAACATCACTGCCCCCTCCTGCGCCTTTATGCCCATAAGCTCAAAGCCCGCTTTTTTGTAAAACCGCTGCCTTGCAAGCTGCTGCTGATAGTTGTCAGCAGCAGTGTCCGGCACCTCTGCCGCAAGGAACAGCCGCCTGCCTTTGTATTTTTTCATAAGCGCTTTCAGCACCGCCGTCCCATACCCGCGCCCGCGCAGCTTTTCATCGATCGCAAGGTAAAAAATGTATGACATATCCCTGTAGTTCACAACATATACAAACCCTGCCCATATATCCCCGTCAAGGCAGGCAAAAAAGCTTACATTCGGCTTCTTTGCCCGCCTTAAAAGCTTCCCGAACGGCGCACGCTCGCTTTCGGGAAAAGCTTCAAGGTAAAGCGCTGAAATGGCAGGTATGTATTGCCTGTGGGTGTTTATGTTTTTAAGCTTTATGTTCATATTATCACCTTTGTGTAAAATTTTGCCTTTACTATGCATTATATATTCAAAACTCTGTAAAATCAAGGGCGTATAAAAATATTAACGGTAAAAAAAGTGTTAATCCGCTTGACAAACTGTGTGTGTTGTGCTATAATTCCAAATTGAGAGTTATTTTCAATTTGAGAGAGGGGTATGTATGGCAAAGTATATCACCGCACAAAAGGAGGAACTTAAAGGCTTTCTTTCACGGCATAAGTCAGAAGGCCTTACCGCAAAACAGATAGCCGATATGATGAAGGCTGATCCCGCTGTAACAAAAGCCCCCGGCGAGAGCACTGTTTACAGGCTTATAAAAGAGCTTGTCGAAGCAGGTGAGATAAAACGTACAGTCAAGGGCAACAGCAGAAGCTTTCTGTATCAGCTTACCGAGGGTGAAAGCTGCCACCACCACCTGCATATGAAATGTATAAGCTGCGGCAGGCTTATACATATGAATAATGATGAAAGCCGTGAACTTGTCGAAAAGATATTCAAGGAAGAAAACTTTGAGCTTGACCAGGGTGCCGTATTGCCGGGCAAATGTGCAGGCTGTAAAAAATAACCGGGAGAATATAAGTATTATGTTTAAAAAGATATTAAGTGTGATAATAGCTGCGGCAGCTTTTGCCGCCCTGCCCTCCTGCGGCAGTAACGGCAGCAGTAAAAAGGAAGGGGAAATAAGCGTTGTGTGTACGATATTCCCCGAATATGACTGGGTGAAAAACATCACCAAAGATGTTAAGGGCGTTAAAATAACATACCTGCTTGAAAACGGCGCAGACCTTCACAGCTATCAGCCAAGCGCTGAGGATATGCTCGCTATTTCAGACTGTGACCTGTTTATATATGCAGGCGGCGAATCTGATAACTGGGTGGATGATGCCCTTGAAAATAAACAGAATGATGATATGAAGATAATAAATATGCTTCAGACACTTTCAAAAGTTGACAGAATAAAGGAAGAAGAAGTAAAAGAGGGTATGCAGCCGGAGGAGGAAGAACATGAAGCTGCCGGCGAAAAGGAATATGACGAGCATACATGGCTCAGTGTCACAAACGCAAAGCTTATATGCAGCGAGATAAACAACGCCCTGTGCGATATCGATAAGGATAATAAAGAAAAGTACAAAAGCAATTATTCAGATTATCTTAACGAACTTAACGCCCTTGATGATGATTTTAAAAAGCTTTCATCTGATGCAAAGCAAAAAACACTTATTTTCGGCGACAGGTTCCCTTTCAGGTATTTTACTGATGAATACGGGTTTGATTACTACGCCGCTTTTGTCGGCTGTTCGGCTGAGACCGAAGCAAGCTTTCAGACTATCGCTTTTTTAGCCGGAAAAGCTGATGAACTTAATGCCTCAACTGTCTTCACTATAGAAAATTCAGACGGTAAGATAGCTCAGGCAATAATAGACAATACCACCGCCAGGTCTGCAAAGACCGAAACGCTTTACTCACTGCAATCAGTCACAAAACAGCAGCTTGATGACGGTGTGACTTATATTTCACTTATGAGAAAAAATCTTGAAACACTGCGTAAAGCCCTGTGCTGAGCGTAACGGAGGAAAATATGAAAGAGCAGATAATATGCCGTGATGCATCTCTCGGGTATGAAAATATGACCGTTGCAAGCGGTATTGATTTTACCGTCAAAGAGGGTGACTACCTGTGTATCCTCGGCGAAAACGGTTCGGGCAAGAGTACACTTATAAAAACGATACTCGGCCTGAAATCAGTCGAAAGCGGCAGTATAGAATGGTGCGGCGGGCTTACCCCCGATAAAATAGGCTACCTCCCCCAGCAGACAGTCGTTCAGCGCGACTTCCCCGCAAGCGTTATGGAAATAGTGCTTTCGGGCTGCCTTACAATGGGCGGGCTGAGGCCTTTCTATTCAAGCGGGCAAAAACAGCTTGCACAGGAAAATATAGAGCGTTTAGGCATTGAAAACCTTTCAAAACGCTGCTATAGAGAACTTTCCGGCGGCCAGCAGCAGCGTGTGCTGCTTGCAAGGGCTTTGTGTGCGGCAAGTAAGGCACTTCTGCTCGATGAACCCGTTACAGGCCTTGATCCTAAAGCGCAGACAGACCTTTACGAGCTTATTAAAGACCTTAATAAAAGCGGTATAACTATAATAATGGTTTCCCACGATGTCAATGCAGCAGTGAAGTACGCAAGCCATATCCTGCATATGGGGCATAAGTCGCAGCTGTTTTTCGGCAGCTGTGATGAATATGTTCAAAGCGATATCGGCGCAAGCTTTATAGCAAGCGAAAGCCTTATTGACTCTGCCCCCGAAAAGCCAAAGCCCGTCAGCGGCGAAGGCTTCGGCGCAGTGCTCGCACCTTGCGTCCCGCTTGCGGCAGCTGCGGCGGCAAGCGCCATTATATCGGGTATACTTAGATCAAAGGGGAGGAAAAATAAATGGGCGAGATAATAGACAAGCTCAGTCTGTACTTTTCATACCCTTTTGTAAGGTATGCGCTTATCGTTGGGCTGATGATAGCCCTCTGCTCGTCGCTTTTAGGCGTAACACTTGTGCTCAAACGCTTTTCCTTTATCGGTGACGGCCTTTCGCACGTGGCATTCGGTGCTATAAGTATAGCATCAGTTCTGCCTGTTATGATAAAGGATATCGCGGCAGGTGTCAGTACCTCGGGTGAAGTCCCCCAAAGCATAAAAAAATTAGCCGATCTCATAGCAGATGCAAATAATAACTATATAGTCCTGCCGATAACGCTTTTAGCGGCTGTTCTTCTTCTGCGCCCCGGCAAAAATGCCAGGATAAAAGGTGATGCCGCTGTTGCTATGATATCAGTCGGCTCTCTTGCAGTGGGCTATATGCTTATGAACCGCTTCCCGAGTTCTTCAAATATCTCCGGCGATGTATGCTCAACGCTCTTTGGTTCCACCTCCATACTTACACTGAAACGGGAAGACGTAAGGCTCTGTCTTGTAATGGCAATAGCCGTCATACTTATCTTCCTGCTGTTTTATCATAAGATCTTCGCAGTCACCTTTGATGAAAACTTCGCTAAGGCCACAGGTGTCAGGGCAGACGGCTATAATCTCCTTATTGCAGTTATCACAGCACTTATCATTGTCCTTGCTATGAACCTCGTCGGCTCGCTTCTTATATCGGCACTTATAATTTTCCCGTCACTTTCGGCAATGCGGCTGTTCAAAAGCTTCCGCGGGGTGATACTCTGCTCGGCAGTGATCTCTGTTATCTGCGCGGGCTTCGGTATAATAGCATCTATCCTTCTCTCAACACCTGTCGGTTCAACTATAGTTATTGCGGATATGACCGTATTCTTCCTTTTCTGTATCGCAGGAAAGGTCACAAAGAGGGCTTGAAATATGATAATTAAAAGATCACTTCCTGTATCTGTACTGATGTGTACCCTGCTTGCCGCCTGCGGCGATACCTCTGCGGTGGACAGCATCATTTCAAACCAACAGACACAAAACGTGTCATCATCAGACGAAACCTCCCTTTCCCCTGATGATATCGCAGCTCAGTATTGGTCAGATAAACAGACCTCCCCCGTTCCCGATCAGGTGGATCTCAGCTCGCTTGATACCTCAAACGGTGATATTGATGTCGACCTTACCGTCCTTGACGCAAATATAGTTTACGCACAGGTCTTTGATATGCTCACCTACCCCGAAAACTATGTCGGCAAGACCGTTAAGGCATCAGGAACGTTTGCCTATACCACCGATCCTTCAACGGGCGGCGAATACTTTGCGGTGTTTATAAAAGATGCCGCCGCCTGCTGTGCACAGGGGCTTGAATTTACCCGTAAGGGCGATTTCTCCTTCCCCGACGATTACCCCGAAGCAGATGCCCCGATAACCGTCGTGGGAACATTTGATACCTATACCGAAGGTTCCTATACCTACCCACAGCTTAAAGATGCCGAAATGACCATTGATCAAAACTGATATCATAAAAAGGGAACATCACGTTCCCTTTTAGTATGTTGATAAAGCCAAATCTTTTGGTTGATGCATCCGAAGGGGGTGCGGGGGGCACTTGTCTACTGCGTAGACAGGGAAAGCCCCCCGAAATAGGGCGCAGACAGCCTATGGATCCGCACATCTTCCTAATGCGTATAAATAAAACAAGGTTTTGCGACAAACAAAAAGGGAACATCACGTTCCCTTTTTGTTTTCATTTCCGAAAAATGCATTTGTATAAAACTTAATAATTGATTTATATAAATTTAGTAAGTGTGTGATATAATACTTCTTGGATTGCTAATTCTTGGATATAACAGGTGTTTGTATGCGTAATAAAGATATGGATATGCTGGGCGGCTCTGTCGGTGATAAGACTCTGCGCTTCGCTCTGCCGCTTGCGGCTACGGGTATATTGCAGCAGCTTTTCAATGCTGCGGATATCGCAGTAGTCGGGCAGTTTGTCGGCAAGAACGCTATGGCTGCTGTGGGCAGCAATGCGCCGCTTGTAAACCTTATACTAAGCCTTTTTATCGGCGTTTCGATAGGCGCAAATGTCATTATCGCCCGCTTTACAGGGCAAAAAAATGATAAGGGCGTTTCCCGCGCTGTCCATACGGCACTCGCCGTTGCGTTTTTAAGCGGTGTCATTCTCTGCCTTTTGTGTGAGGCTTTTGCACTGCCTATCCTTAAAGCTATGTCTATCCCCGAAAATGTCTTCGATATGTCACTGCTCTATTTCAGGGTGTACCTTCTCGGGCTTCCCGTAATACTGCTCTATGACTTTGCCTCCGCCGTTTTCCGTGCGCGCGGCAATACAAAAACGCCCCTTGTCTGCCTTACAGTTTCGGGCGTGATAAATGTGATTCTCAACCTCTTTTTCGTGATCGTTTTAAAAAGGACTGTCGACGGCGTGGCTATGGCTACGGCAATATCAAACCTTATAAGCTCGGCTCTGCTTATTTACTTTCTTGTGAGGGATGAAGGCGCTATGCATTTTTCATTCAGAAAACTCGGCATTGATAAAAAGATACTTTCACAGATGATAAGCATAGGCCTGCCTGCGGGCTTTCAGGGTATGGTTTTCTCACTTTCAAACCTTATACTGCAATCAGCAATAAACGGCCTCGGTGAAGACGTTATGGCGGGCTCGTCGGCGGCTTTCAATATCGAAATATTCGTCTACTACGTGCTAAATGCCTTCGGGCAGGCGTGTACGACCTTCGTCGGGCAGAACTACGGCGCACAAAAACCCGAAAGATGCAGGCGTGTCCTTAAAATAACCTTTTTGCAGGATATGGTCTTTACTGTTATTATAGCAATAGTTATACTTGTATCCGGCAGGTATCTGCTCAGGTTTTTCAATTCTGATCCTGACGTTATAGCAGTCGGCATCACAAGGCTTGAATTCATACTCACCGCAGAATTTATAAATGTCATTATCGAAATACTCTCGGGCTATATGCGCGGCTTCGGGTTTTCGCTCGTGCCTGCACTTGTCTGTATGCTCGGTATCTGCGGTGTCAGGATAACCTGGCGCTATACCGTCTTTGCACATTATAAGACCTTTGATGTCCTTATGATGACCTACCCGATAAGCTGGGCTGTCACTGCGGCGGCACTTATCGTGGCATTTGTATACGTAAATAAAAAACGACTTTACAGCTTTTATAAAGGAGAATGACCTTGGCACAGCTTTTGACTTTGTCAGACGCCCGCCTGACCGGTGAGCGTGCAGAATTTTTTGCAAGTAATAAAAAATATGTATCCTGCATATTTGACGACGGCGAATCCCCCCTTAAACATTCAAGCGGGATAGTCTGTGAAGATACCGTTTTCGGCTGGAAGTACCCGCTGTGGTATAGCACTGCCATCACCGTGACGGGCGGCCGCTTTGAGGAAATGGCCCGTGCGGGTATATGGTATACAAAAGATATATCACTTAAAAACGTGCTCTATATAGCCCCTAAGGGCTTTCGCAGAAGCAGCGGCATAACCCTTGAAAACGTCAGTTTTGAAAACGCACAGGAAACCCTCTGGCAGTGCGAAAATGTAAAAATGAAAAATATAAAGGCCAAAGGTGATTACTTTGCTATGAACTGCGAAAAAATGGATATCGACGGCCTTGACCTTGACGGTAATTACAGCTTTGACGGCGCTAAAAATGTCCATATAAAAAATTCCCGCCTTCTGAGTAAGGACGCATTCTGGAACAGCGAAAATATCACCGCCGAAAATAGCTTTATATCCGGTGAGTATCTCGGCTGGAACGCTAAAAACCTTACACTTATAAACTGTACGATAGAAAGCCTTCAGGGGCTTTGCTATATAGAAAACCTCTTTATGCGGGAATGTAAGACCGGCGCCACCACACTCGCTTTTGAATACTCTACTGTTGATGCCGAAATCATCGGCGATGTGGAAAGTGTCAAAAACCCCCTCTGCGGCAGGATAAAGGCCGATAAGATAAACGAGCTGATCCTCGAACCCGAACGTGTAGATGTTGATAAAACACAGATAATTATAGGATAACAAAACGGCTGTAGGTCATAAGTGACTTGCAGCCGTTTTGTTATTGTACTCTCTTTTTACTTAGGCAAATACCGCTGTCTTTGTGCTGTGTTGCCTTAAAATCATGTCCGCAAAGCGGACACCTTTACTATTCTCTATTCACTTTTCACTATTCATTATTCACTTAGCAGGCGCTAAAGCTAAGTGTCAGCTATAAAACTTCTATATTGCGCCTGCGCTTAATAAGCATACCATCTGCTCGTTTTTGTCGTAATCCCAGCTGTGGTATGATCCCCCTTCGCAGAAATCACGGTGCTCACAGCGCCGGCATTCTTCGTTTTTTGTGTAAAGCGGTGTGCGGTATATCTTAAACCCCTCCCGCCATACCTTTGTAAAATCATCACGCAAAATGTTCCCCTGTATCGTTTCACTGCGCCTTTCAATGTCAAGGCAGGCGGCAATGTCCCCGTTTGCCATAATGCTTGCAGTGTATACCCCCGCATTGCACAGGAAATACCAGTCCCTCACTTCACGCTCGTAATCAAGCCCTAAGTAGTGCGAACACCCGTATGTCACAGGGTAGCCCTCTCTGCGCTTGCGCTTTATAAAGTCAAGCATCTGAAACTGCTCGTCACGGCTTAAAAAAAGCTCTCCAAGCTCAAGCGCCCTGCCTATAGGCTCTATCCCTATCACCCGCCATGAATCCACATCAAGCTTACGGCATAACTCAAACAGGCTTTCAAGTTCAGGCAGGCTCTTTTTGGTCACGACTGTCGTTATCTGAACGTTCCCGAAGCCCCCCTGCATAAGGTTTTTTATCCCCTCGACCGCCCCCTTGAAACCGCCCCTTGTGCGCCGGAAGCTGTCGTGCGTTTCTTCAAGCCCGTCAAGGCTTACCGAGATAGTCGCCATGCCTGCCTCTTTCAGCTTTTTTGTGACCTCCCCCGTGATAAGTGTTGCATTTGAAGTCATGCCCCACCTGAAGCCAAGCTTGTGAGCGTAAGTCACTATCTCAAAAAATTCCTTTCTTAACATAGGCTCTCCGCCCGTTATGCAGAGCATGGGGAGCCTGCCTGAAAAATCATGCTTTATCTTGTCAAGAAAACTATAGTATACATTCAAAGGCAGTTCTTCGCTCACCACATCATTGCACCTGCTCCCGCAATGCAGACAGTTTTCGTTGCACCGCAGCGTAAGCTCTAAAAATAACCTCCTCAGCTGCGGCGACTTCCTTAACTGCTGCTTGTATCCGTAAAGCTGTTTAAGCTGTGCGGTCTTTGTTTCGTTATTCATTCATGTCACCCTTGCCTTCAAACCACTCGGGCGGTCCGTATACACAGGCGTTTATGTTCTCATCAGGGTTAAAGCTGCTTTCTTCGGCGGTGCTTGTGTCCTCCTCGGGTTCTTCCTCCCTCTTTCCTTCAAACCACTCGGGCGGCCCGTATACCTCCTCGTTTTCGTTTAGTTCGGGGTTAAACGTTGTGCTTTCCGAAGGCGTTGAAAACTTTGATGTCTGTATCTCTGATGACGGCTCGATGGACTCGGGCGGCGGTCCGTATACACAGCCGTTCATATTTGCAGCCGCAGAAAATATAGTCCCCGCCAGAAGCCCCTTTTTCAGCTTTTTAAACATTCTAAGCCACTCCCTTTCTGTAAATAATGAATATGGTCATATACGTGACACACCACGACCTTGACTGCAAATAATGCTGAGGCAGCACCGCACAACTGCCGGCTGACGCCTCTGCACGCCATCAGCACACGGGCTGTGGTGAGGTATATAATGCTTTATCCTCTCGGAGATCTTGCCTCCACCGCCGATACAAGGTAAAGACTCCCGCAGATAAGCCCCGCACTGTCCGATGAAAACAGAGCCGAAACCGCATTTTCAGTCTGCATAACAGGCATTACCTCGCCGCCGCAGCTTTTTATTATCTCCGAAAGCTCTTTTGCGTTCTTTGCCCTGTCCGAAAAATCATCAACAGGTATGAACCTCTCAATATATGGCATTACAGTGCGTATGTATTCTTTTATGTTCTTGTCCTCCGACATCCCTATAACAGCCGTAAAACGTTCGCCTTTTTTGTAAAACCCGCTCAGCACCTGCCTGAGCGCTTTTGCAGCGTCAGGGTTGTGCCCGCCGTCTGATATGATAAGCGGCCTGCGTGATATTATCTCCGCCCTGCCATGCAGCCTTGCACTTTCTATGCCCGCTTTTACAGCCTCGGGCGGCAGTTCAAATCCCTTTCCCGCCGCCGTGCCTGCAACTATGCACGCACTTATCACAGCTGCGGCATTCCTTACCTGGTGCTCTCCCGCCATTGCAGGGGAATAATGCCCCCGGTATCTGTTTTTTGCAAGGTATTCAAAGCCCGTGTCCGTGATCTTTATCTCACGCATATCGGGTATTAAAAGCAAGGCATTTTTCTCCTTTGCCTGCCTTTTGAATACCTTTACGGCGCTTTCGTCATTGCATGGGCTCAGTATGCATGGGCAGCCCTCTTTTATAATGCCCGCTTTCTGAAACGCTATCTGCTCCACGGTATCCCCGAGGATAGCCGTGTGGTCAAGCCCTATCGAACCTATCACAGAACATACATTGTCCTTTATTATGTTCGTGCAGTCTAAAAGCCCGCCAAGCCCCGCTTCAAGTATAACAATGTCACACCCGCATTTTTTAAAGTAAATAAGTCCCGCCGCCATTGTTATCTCAAACTGCGAAAAATCCCTGCCATAGCCGCTTTCTTCCGCCGCCGCCCTTATCCGGGGCAGAAGTGAATGCAGTTCGCCGTCTGATATGTTTGTGCCGTTTATGCGTATCCGGTCATTGTACTCTGTTATGTAAGGCGAGGTAAAAAGCCCTGTCCTGTACCCCGCAGCCGTAAATGCCCCGCTTAGCATCTCGCAGATCGAGCCTTTTCCGTTAGTCCCCGTTACGTGTATAAAGCGAAGACTGTCCTGCGGGCTGCCAAGCGCCTTCATCAGCGCCCTTGCCCGTTCAAGCCCCGCTACCCGCTTTCCAAGCCGTGAAAAGCGCTCAAGATATTCTTCAAATTCCCTGTCCATGCCTTACCCGCTTATATACTCCCTTACTCTCAGCTTTATGCCCGCCTTGTCAGCAAGCCTGCGTGAAAGCTCTATCTTTTCTTCCCCTATCACATCAACCACCGTGAACATTACTTCCCCGACATAGTTCTTTACGTTCTGTGCAAATTCAAACATTGCCGCAAAACAGTCTGTGTCCTTAAATGACGGGCGTGTGACCTCGTCGTATTCTTCCTTTGTCGGCGCATTAAGACTTACCGATACCGTATCGAGCCTTCCCCTGAAGTCGGCTTCAATGCTTCTTTTGTTTATTATGTTTCCAAGCCCGTTTGTGTTGAGCCGTGTCTTTATGCTGCTTACACTCTTTATATAGTCGGCAACCGTAAGCAGTATGTCAAGCTCACAGGTAGGCTCGCCGTAACCGCAGAACACTACCTCGCTGTATTTTGACAGGTCGCGCTTTTTTATGTCGTTTATTATCTCCTCCGCCGTCGGCTGGTGTTCAAGCCATAACGGATCTGAACCGTAAGCACCGTCACCGTTGTTTCTTATGCAAAATGTGCAGTTGCACGGGCATTTGTTTGTTATGTTTATATAAAGCCCGCTGCCCACCTCGTAAGTCAGTGTCATTGATCTTTTCATCTGTATCGTTCCTTTCTTATAGCTCTTTTATTATCTCCATAAGCTGCTGTGCCGTTTCTTCGCTTACTCCTGCGGTCTTTCTTATCTCCTCTGTGCCTGCGGCCCTGAGCTTTTCTATTGTCTTGAATTCATTCATAAGCCTTGCCGCCTTCTTTGTGCCTACTCCTTTTACCTCGGTGAGCCGTGAAGCAAACGTCGTCTTTTTGTGCCTCTTTGTCATAAAGGCAACACTGTATCTGTGAACCTCGTCCTGTATCGCAGTTACAAGGTTAAAGGCCGCCCTTGACTTTGAAAGCGATATCTCCCCGCCGCTTGTCGCAACAGCTCTTGTGCGGTGCTTGTTGTCCTTGACAAGCCCGTATATCGGGCATTCAACACCCATTTCCCTTACAACCGGCGTAACAGTGTTTACGTGCCCCTTTCCGCCGTCAAGGAAGATAAGGTCCGGCATTACGGAAAAGCTTTCGTCCTCCTGCTCAAAGTAGTTCTCAAACCTTCTTTTTAATACTTCCTGCATCGAAGCATAGTCGTTCTGCCCCTCAACGCCCTTTATCACAAAACGCCTGTAATGCTTTTTCAGCGGCCTGCCGTTTTCAAATACCACCATTCCCGCTACCATGTCACTTGATGCAAGGTTTGATATGTCGTAACACTCTATCGTCTTTGGTACCTTTTCCATTCCAAGCGCTTTTGCAAGCTCGTCAAGCGCCGCAGCCTCGCGCCCCGTCCTGCCCATTCTTATGGAAAGGTACTCCGAAGCATTTGATTTTGCAAGCGTTGTCAGCCTTAACATATTTCCCTTCTGCGGCACTGCTATGTGTATGGCGTGCCCTGACTTCTCCTTTAAAAACCGTGTGATGTTTTCCATGTCCTGCCCGTCAATGCCGTCAGCAAGGAAAATATTCCTCGGTATGTCGTCAGACGAGCTGTAATACTGCATAAGGAAACCCGTCAGCATGGCAGTCGGCTCGTCCGTCTGCTCCAAAAAGAAATCCGCCTTGTCGTAAAGCCTTCCGCCCCGGTATTTTATTACGCTCGCACAGGCATTCTCGCTGTTTGCAACTATCGCCAAAAGGTCACAGTCCTTTACGTTTTCATCAATTATCTTCTGGCTCTCTGATGCCTTTTCTATCGCCCTTATGCGGTCACGCAACCGTGCCGCAAGCTCAAAATTGAGTTCTTCTGCGGCAGCCTGCATCTGACTTGTCAGCTTGTCAACGCTAAGTGAAGATCCTCCCCTTATGTATTCAAGGGCTTCCTCTATTATCTTAGCGTATTCCTCACGGCTTATCTTCCCCTGACAAACACCCATGCACTGCTTTATGTGAAAGTTAAGACAAGGCCTCTCCCTGCAAAAATCCTGCGGGAACTTTCTGTGACAAGTCGGCAGCATGAATACCTTGTTTGCCTCCTCCACCGCCTGCCTTACAGCAAATGATGATGTATACGGTCCTATGTACTGTGCACCGTCGTCATATTTCTGTAACTCCCCCGAAAGCCTCGGGTAATCCTCGTCTGATATGCGTATGTAACTGTATCCCTTGTCATCTTTGAGTAAAATGTTGTACTTCGGCTTGTATTGCTTTATAAGTGAACATTCAAGCACAAGTGCTTCAAATTCCGAATCGGTGACTATGAAATCATAATCATTTACATGGCTTACCATTCTTGCGACCTTCGGCAGGTGGTCAGCACTCTTGCGGAAATAACTCGTCACTCTCTTGCGTAAGCTTTTGGCTTTGCCTATGTATATTATCTTCCCCTGGGCGTTTTTCATTATGTAACACCCCGGGCGAAGCGTCAGCTTGCTCGTCTTGTCGCGTAAAAACGGCAGCCTCGGGTTGTCGGTATCGTAAACGTGCATATCTTCACCACACAGTTATGTTTTTTAAGGCAATACCGCACGACTATTGTGCGGTGTTCCCTTAATAATTATACCACATAGTCCCCCGTATTTCAAGTGCAAAAAAGCGTTTCATACAAACAGCTGCTGTTAAAATGCCTATGCGTTTTATCGGGGGAAACCTTTCTGAAGAAAGGTTCTCCCCCGAACCCCCTTCCAAAGACTTCTAATTTATTTTTTCATAAAGGGCAAGACGCCCTTTATCCTTTTTCAAAAGGGTTTCCCCCAGTAGAACACATAAGTATCTTAATAGTAACTGTTCGTATGAAACGCTGTTTGCATATATCAGTTTTCCACAAGTGAAAGTCCTGCGTCCTTAACAGCCTGTTTTGCATCATTCATTGCGTTTTCAACAGCGCCGTCGTCTTTCAGTTCAATGCTTGTCTTATCCTTGTCATATTCTGCAAGTTTTGATTTCAACCCGTCAAGGTCAAGCTTTTCGTCGCCGATAACGTAGTCGCTTCCGCTTACTGTCACGGTAATGGTGGTCTTGGCGGTATCGCTGTTGCTGTCGCTTGCCGAAACAGCCGTGCTCTCATTGCCGTTGCCCGAACCTCCTTCACCCTTGCCTCCTCCGAAGCCAAGTCCGAGATAATTCATAAGAAGCAAAAGCGCAAGTATCAGCAGTAAAAGTATAATAAACAAAAGCGGTGCCTTGCTTTTCTTCTTTTTCTTGTTCTTTCTGTCATCCTGCGGTTTTTGTGCCATTTTCATCTACCTCCTGTTTTGTGGTTTATTTTCAGTTTTTAATGCTTGTGTCAATGTATCCTATGTAGATATTGTCATTTTCCTTTGATAATTCGTCAAGTGCCGCCCTTATGCTCTGCATATCACGGTAAAGCACCTTGTTGCCGTCATATATCACCGCAGCTAAAACAGCTGCATCCTCAGGTATCTCTATGCTGTTTACCGCCTGCTTTATCGCCTCTGTCTGCTCAAAGCCAAGCCTGTCAAGTTCCTCCCCGCCAAAGGATAAAACAAGTACATCGGAATTTTCATCAAAGCTTATCTTCAGCTCGTAAAGCTGCCCGTCAGCAAACCCCGTAAGCGCTTTTGCAAGGGCTTCCTCCTTTTGCTTTTCTTCGTCAAGCTGCATCTGAACAAGCTTTGTCTGCTCTTTTGCGGCAGCTATTTCCTCATCAGCCTTTTCACGGTAGTTCTCACTCTGCTCACTTGAATTCATCATCACCCAGAAAAGCATTATAAGTATAACATCAAGCAGCGAGGTCAGCTCTATGATTATCCCCTTCTGCTTCATACCGCCTGCTTGTCCTCCGCGCCTTTTTCTTTTCTTTCCGCCCAGTTTCTCTCTAAAAACAGTGCGACTGTCTTTTCATTGTCCTCTATCCTTGCAGATATCACCCCGTCTAAAAGCTTGAATATTATCGCAAATACAAGCCCCCAGAAAGTCGAAGTAAGCGCCGCGTAAAAATTCCCCGTTATGTCCGCCGAATTGTCCATAATGGATAAAAGTGAGGCAACTGTGCCGAGAATGCCAAGCAGCGGGAATATCCCCGTCAGGTTCATAAATACCGAATACAGCTTTGCACTTTTTGTGCGCATGGCAGTAAGCTCTGTTTCCGTCAGTTCTTTGACAGCAAGCTCAGCCTGTGCCTTTGAAAAATCATTGTCCGGCACAAAAACCGTCAGGTGCATTTTCTTGTAAAGATTATCCGCCGCCCCGTAAGCAAAATAAAATACTATGGCATTTGCTATCGCCACAAGAAAAATTATTGCATCAAACCCTGCTATATTTGAAAAAATGACTTTAAACATTTTTATCACCTTAGATTTGTCATAATGAATAAAAACCTACAAACATATAATAACATATTAATGCAAAAAATGCAAGAGTTATATTAAAAATATGCTGACAAAAAAACGGAAAGCCTTTTTGTGCTTTCCGTCAAACCCCTATACTTTCAAGTGCTTTCCTGCCCGCGATCTGTCAAGTGCTGTGCCTGCCAGAATAAATACTATCCCGCTTGTTATCGTCTGTACAGCGTTTGCGGCAGCATCAGCAAACCCCGAAGCAAGATTTCCGTATATCACAGCCCCGCTGTATAACCCGTACCCGCCGACACAAAGGATAAGCGCAGGTATCAGCGCAAAAAGATTTCTGTAGCAGATAATGCGCCCGGCGCTGCTTTTGAAGAAAACTGCTGTCAAAGCCTTGATGACAACTGTCGCAGGTATCCATATGAAGTACCCCGATAATGCATCGGAAAGTCCTGCGCCTATAGCGCCTGCCGCCGCCGCATAAGGCATCGGCAGTACGCAGGCCGCAAGGAATACCGCAGCATCACCGATGTGGACATATCCTTTGATAGTCGGCACATGAAAAAAAGCGGTAAGCACATAAATAAGGGCTGAAAATAATGCTGTGATAGTGATAAGTCGTAGTTTTTCATTTTGTTTTTTCATTGTAGTCGTGCCCTCCTTGCAGTATATTTATATTCTATATTAAATCCTATGAAAAATCAAATAGCGTAAAAACCAGTAAATCTATATGCTTTGCTGTGAAAATGTACTAAAATATCATCTTTTGTAAGCACAAAATATGACAGATTTTATAAATATAATAACCGCCCTTTTATAAAGCAAAAAAGCCCTCAGTCAAAATGATGAATAATTGTGTGTATCTGTATAAAATAAATTGTGCAAAGGGTAGAAAAACTTGTGCCGTCAGGCATACCAGAATTCTTGCTTCCTGCCTCTGGCTATCTTGCTTCACACGGAAATCAAAATTTGATTTTCGTAGAGCAGGTCTTGACAAATCAACTGTATTCGGCTATAATGTTATATAGGGAAATTTGTGAAAATTCTCGTACCAATCACCGAAAGGAGTTATTTTTTTATGGCAAGTTTAACTAAAAACCCGAATGTCAACAAATGGGTAGACGAAATGATCGCTCTCACACAGCCCGATAAGGTTGTATGGATAGACGGATCTGACAAGCAGCTTCAGGCTCTCAGGGATGAAGCAGTAAGCACAGGCGAAATGATCCTTATGAATCAGGATGAATATCCGGGCTGCCTCTATCATAGAACAGCACCAAACGACGTTGCCCGTGTTGAAGACAGAACATTTATCTGTACAAAGACAAAGGAAGGCGCAGGCCCTACAAATAACTGGATGGATCCCGATGAAATGTGGAATATGCTCGAACCTATGTATAACGGTGTTATGAAGGGAAGAACTATGTATGTAATCCCCTATTCAATGGGACCTATCGGCTCACCTCTTGCAAAAGTCGGCGTTGAGGTAACAGACTCTATCTATGTTGTACTTAATATGGATATAATGACAAGAATGGGCGCTAAGGCTTTTGATAACCTCGGCGATACATCAGATGACTTCGTAAGGGGCCTCCACTCTAAGGCTGACGTTGATCCTGAAAAGAGATATATCGTTCAGTTCCCCGAAAAGAATACTATCTGCTCAATAAACTCCGCATACGGCGGCAACGTTCTGCTCGGCAAGAAGTGCTTCGCTCTCAGGATCGCTTCCTTCCAGGGCAAGAATGAAGGCTGGATGGCTGAACATATGCTTATCCTGGGCGTTGAGAAGCCTGACGGTGAGGTTACATATATCACAGCTGCATTCCCCTCTGCCTGCGGTAAGACAAACCTTGCAATGCTTATCCCGCCTAAGTTCTATACAGAACAGGGCTATAAGGTATGGACAGTCGGCGACGATATCGCATGGATGAAGCCCGGTCCCGACGGCAGACTTTACGCTATCAACCCCGAAAACGGCTTCTTCGGCGTTGCCCCCGGTACAAACGCTAAGTCTAACTATAACGCACTTGCTTCCACTAAGAAGAATGCAATATTCACAAACGTTGCTATCAATAAGGATACAATGACTCCCTGGTGGGAAGGTCTTGATAAGAACCCGCCTGTAAACGCTATTGAGTGGAAGGGTGCAGAGGTAAACGGTGTTGAGTATACAGCTTCGGGCGAAAAGCTCGCTCACCCCAATTCCAGGTTTACAGCTCCCGCTGAAAACTGCCCCTGCGTATCCCCTGAATTCAATAACCCCCAGGGCGTGCCTGTAACAGCTATGATATTCGGCGGCAGACGTGAAAAGACAACTCCCCTCGTATATCAGTCATTTGACTGGACACACGGCACATATGTCGGCTCCGCTGTTTCTTCCGAAACAACAGCTGCCGCTACAGGTGCAGTAGGTGTTCTCCGTCACGATCCTATGGCTATGAAGCCTTTCATCGGCTATAATGTCGGCGATTACTGGGCACACTGGCTCGAAATGGGTAAGATTCTCGGCGATAAGGCACCTAAGATCTTTAACGTAAACTGGTTCAAGAAGGACGAAAACGGTAACTTCATGTGGCCCGGCTTCGGCGATAATATGCGTGTTCTTGACTGGATCATCAAGAGATGTGAAGGTAAGGTAGACGCTGTTGAAACTCCTATCGGCTACCTGCCTAAGCCTGAGGATATCAACCTTACAGGTATCGAGGACGAAGTTACTCCCGAAACAATGAAAGCACTCCTTGCAGTTGATAAGGATCTCTGGAAGGCTGAGATCAAGGAAATGCGCCGTTACTATGATGAAGATATCAAGGCAAAGGGCGGCCATATCCCGCAGGAACTCTACGACGAACTTGATAAGATCGAAGCAAGACTCAATAAGTAATTGATTATTTAAAAGAGCACCGTCTTTTCGGTGCTCTTTTTTGCTGTAAAAAAGCGGGAGAGTTCATGATCCTCTCCCGCTTTGTAATTTCTATCCCATTATGCTTTCTATCTCCGTCAGCGCTTCTTCGTTATCATACGCAAATGTCATGAATAAAAGATCCTTGCTCTCACTGTCAGGGAAAATGTATTCGTAAATGTATACATTCCCAACCCCCCTCTGTGTGTAGGATGTCAGGTGCTTTTTGCCCTTTACACCGTCTTTTTCCGCATCCTGGGTGTCAAATGTCAGGTTCTTCATGGCCATCGGATCTGCGGCATCTCCCTGGCTTAAAATGTCATTGTATGTTTTCTCTACATTAGCAATGTAATCATCTATCTTTATCGGCGTATCATAACTTTCCCACTGAATGCTCAACGCTATCCCCGACTGCTGGTTTTCTACCGTGGCAATGCTGTTTTCCTCACTGCTCTCTTTTATACTCCACCCGTCCGGGAAGTCAATGTTCAGCCCGAAGTGCCTGAGTGCTATATTCTTCTCGCCTATCTCTATGTCCTTTTCCTGCTCTGCGCCGCTGCTCTCATCAGGTGCTTCGCTTGAATCTGTCGTCTGCTCAGTTGTGGTCTGTTGTGTAGTTGTCGTCGTTTCAGGCTCGCTTGTCTGTGGCGCTTCACTCACTGTTTCACTTGTTGTGGTTGTAGTTGCCTCCGCCTGTGAATCCGCTGTTGTGCCCTTGCTGTCCTGTGAGGAACCCCCGCTGCCGCAGGCAGCAAGCGCCGCTGATACCGCCATTGCAAGTGAGATCACAAGCGCCGTTTTGTTTTTTATATTTTTCATGATCCTTTCCTCCTGTTCATGCAAACAAATTTAGTATTACCCATTTTCCCCCGACATTTCCTACCAAAACTTTGAACGTGTCGTCTTCCTTCCTGCTGTCTGAATTTATCGTTACGGCAGCAGTTACCATATATCCTTCGCTTATATCTGTTTTTACATTAAAATAATCTTTAAGCTTCTTCATCTCACTTTTCATATCATCAGTCATTGTTTCTTTTTCGGTTATTATAACATCAAAAGTGAAACCATCCCCGTAATCTTCAACAAGACTGTCCCTGAAACTGCTGAAAAGATAATCCTTCCCGCCGTTTTCCTCACCTAATTTCTCAACTAATCCGTCAGGAAAGATCTCCTCAAACATCTTACTGTCATTTATCTCAAGCGCCTTGAAGAAGTTGTAAACAGGCTCTGCTTCCTCACCCGCAGCTATATCCTTTGCTTCCTTTTTGCTTGTTTTAGATGTTGTTTTCTTCTCTGCGGCTGTAGTCGTGGTCTTGTCTGTATCAGTTGTTTTCTGTGCTGCTGCCGTAGTTGTCACCGCAGCGTCCTTGCCTGTTGCTGAAATCGTCGCATCATCAGTCTTATCTGTAGTTGATAATGCTGTGTCTGCTGTTCCTGCCTCAGAATCATCCGTCGTTGTGGTCACTGCCCCGCTGCTGCCGCCGCTGCTTTCGTCCCCGCTTTGTGAGCTGTTTCCCGAAGCCTCGCTGCCGTCCTTGCTATCACTGCCTGTCAGGCTTTCACTGCTGCTGTCTGAAATGCTGCTGTCCGCCTTGCTTTTATCACTGCTGCTCTCACCATTGCCGCAGGCAGTAAATGCCATGATAACCGCCATTGCAGCTGCCATTATTATTGTCTTTTTCATCTCTTTTATCCTTATAGTCTGTTTTTATATAACGTTCATTCCGTCTGTAACATACCATACGCCGTCAAATTTAGCTACAGTTATCGTCATATCTTCCTTCTCGCCGTCGTCGTCACCCTTGATACCTACTTCTATCTTTATCTTATACCCGTCTGTTACATTGACTTCAGCTCTATACCATTCCTCAAATCTTTTGTCAATTTCCTCTATTTTTTCATCAGAAAGCTTTTCCTTTTCCTTTACAGTATAATCTATCCTGTAATTCTTTCCGTATTTGTCTTCCATTTCTTCTTTTATATCTTGTGCCACATCCTCAAAATATTTGTCTATATCGTCAGTATTTTTTTCCATGTATTCAATCCGAGCATTCGGAATACACTTTTTAAGCTTTTTTGCGTTGGCACTTTCAATTGCATCAAAATAATCCTCTATCGGCTGTTCATATTTCGGTATTTTGTCCTCGTCCTCGTCGTCATCATCATCATCACTGTCCCCGCAAGCCGTCATACCCATAGATACTGCCATTACAAGCGAAAGTACAAGCGCAAATCTTTTCTTTTTCATAGTTTTCTTCTCCTTTTTTAATTAATTCTTAAAATTATTTTTCCTAAGATATCTTTGAACCCATGCACCCTGCATATTAAAAAGCGTTTTCCCTTGACCTATTATGTTTTTGGGAAAACGCCTTTTTTCTTTAAAATTCTATTTTCTTTTCAATGTACGCTGTAAGGTCTTCTATCTTTATTCTTTCCTGCTCCATAGTATCTCTGTCACGTACAGTTACACACCCGTCCTCTACAGACTCAAAATCATATGTCACACAGAAAGGCGTGCCGATCTCGTCCTGCCTTCTGTATCTCTTGCCTATAGAACCCGCAACGTCATAATCAACATTGAACTTCTTTGAAAGTTCCTCGTAAACCTTGCCCGCCTGCTCGTCAAGCTTCTTTGAAAGCGGCAGAACACAGGCCTTGAAAGGCGCTAAATATGGGTGGAAGTGCATTACAGTCCTTATGTCGGGCTTTTCATCTGTGCCTATGTTTTCCTCGTCGTAAGCTTCTGTAACTATCGTCAGGAATAACCTCTCCACACCAAGCGACGGTTCTATAACATAAGGAATGTACCTTTCCCCTGTTTCGTCATCAAGGTAATCAAGCTTCTTTCCGCTTGTGTTTATGTGCTGTGTAAGGTCATAGTCAGTCCTGTCAGCTATTCCCCATAATTCGCCCCAGCCAAACGGGAACAGGTATTCAAAGTCCGTCGTCGCCTTTGAATAGAACGAAAGCTCCTCCTTCTCGTGATCCCTCAGCCTTAAATTTTCCTCCCTGATGTTTAAGGATAACAGCCAGTCACGGCAGAAACTCCTCCAGTAATCAAACCATTCAAGGTCAGTTCCCGGCTTGCAGAAGAATTCAAGCTCCATCTGCTCAAACTCCCTTACCCTGAATATGAAGTTTCCGGGTGTTATCTCGTTTCTGAAACTCTTGCCCACCTGTGCAACACCAAAAGGTATCTTCTTTCTTGAAGTCCTCTGAATGTTTGCAAAGTTTACAAATATGCCCTGCGCCGTTTCGGGGCGAAGGTACAGTTCATTCTTTGTGTCCTCCGTTACACCCTGAAATGTCTTGAACATAAGGTTGAACTGCCTTATATCCGTGAAATTGTGCTTTCCGCAGTTGGGGCAGGGTATGTTCTTCTCCTTTATGTAATCCATAAGCTGTGTATTGGACCACCCCGCAACATTCGTCCCGTCAAAGTCCTCAATAAGGTTGTCCGCCCTGTGCCTTGTCTTGCACTCCTTGCAGTCCATAAGCGGATCAGAAAATCCGCCGAGGTGCCCTGAAGCCACCCATGTCTGCGGGTTCATAAGTATGGCCGAATCAAGCCCTACATTGAGTTTGTTTTCCTGTATGAATTTCTTTCTCCATGCAGTCTTTATGTTGTTTTTAAGCTCTACACCAAGCGGTCCGTAATCCCATGTGTTAGCAAGCCCGCCGTATATCTCGCTTCCCGGGTAAACAAACCCCCTGCCCTTGCAAAGGGCAACTATTTTATCCATTGTCTTTTCGGTATTTTTCATATATATTTCTCCTTAAAATAATAATCTACCCTCCATTATATAATAATTACCCGCTTTTGTCAAGATTTTTAAATATCATTTCAAGCCTTTCTCCAAGCTTTTCAAAGCTTTTTCTGTCCTTTTCGTTTATTTTTTCTGCCTTTATGATGTCTTCTGTAAACTCACAAAGCACCTGCACCCTTATCTTTTCTTCTTTACTTTCTTTATCCTTCAAAAGCTCAAAATATACCCATTCAAGCCCGTCGGTATATATCACCCTTCTGTATCCCTTTATTTCCTTTACTATCTGTTTTAAAAGCTTTTCTTCCTTTTCCTGCCCGTTTATTACTTTGTATTCTGCATCTGATGTTAATTTTTTATCTTTGCTCAGCCTTATTTTTCGTATTCTTTTAATGGAAAAGTCTGTTTTAAAAGCTGTCTCTCCGCTTTTTATGCTTTCCGTTACAGCTTTCTTTAATTTCCTGCTTTTTATGGGTAATAATACATCTGAATGATTTATAAACTTTTCCGTATTCTCTTTTATTTTATTGATAATTATTATTCTTTTGCCATTGCACTCGGCCTTTATAAAATTTTTTATCTCAACACACCCGTAAACATATTTTTCCTGCCCGCTTTCCTTTGTCTGGTCAAATTCCTTATCAAGTATCACAAGGTCGGGTGCCTGCCCGTATTTCCTAAAGTGCTCTCTTGCAGGAAAAGCCGTGTTATCTGCTTTCTGTGCATTATGTATATCCCTTACTGTCATATGCTTCGGCAGTCTCTGCCTGATAAGTGCATTTATTATAAAGTACAGATCCTCCTCCTGCCCGTACTGCTTTTTTATCAGCCTTAGCTCGTCAGCGTATTCTTCTATATTCATCTTTTCACCAACCTTTCCCCATATATAATACAATATTATTCATACTCCTGTCAAGCTAAAAAAGTTTTCAAAAATTATACTATTTATAATATATAGCCCTTGAAATTTTTTTCCTTTTGTGATATAATAGATAAGTAAACTGGCTTAATATTTGTTAAAATAAAAATATGTAAATCAATGTAAATTTTGGAGGTATAAAATGGAATCATTCGGTGATGTTTTTGAACTTGTAAAAAACTTCTGCCGTAACTATCCGTCAATAAGCGATATAGGCTTTAATAAATGGATAAACGTGCTTGAACCGGTCAAACTTGAAAATAATATTGCTACCCTTTACGCCGAAAATGAATTTGCAAGGAAGACAGTCCTTGATAATTACGGCGAGATCCTTAAAGAAGCTTTCTATAATACCTTAGGCTTTGATGTTGATGTCGTTATCCTTGTAAAGGACGAACAGCTGAAGGAAGAAGATGAAGCAAGAAGCCGTATCTCACAGATGTATAATACAGATTCTTCAGATCAGCTCACCTTTGAAACTTTCGTAAAGGGCAAATCAAATGAACTCGCCCTTGCATTTTCAATAGCTGTGGCAGATAAGTATAATAAAAATAAAAAAGTTGATGCGGGTACTATCTTCAATCCTCTCTTTATCTACGGCGATTCGGGGCTTGGGAAGACTCACCTTATGAAAGCGATCGTCCACGAGGTAAGGAAGAATAACCCCGATATGAATATAATCTATACCACAGGCGAAAGCTTCACAAATGAAATCGTCAAGGCAATACAGAACGGCACTACAATTGAATTTCACGAAAAATACCGCGGTGCTGATATCCTCCTTGTTGATGACGTCCAGTTTATCGCCGGTAAGGAAGCTACACAGGAAGAATTTTTCCATACCTTCAACGATATCTATAACGCAGGAAATCAGATAGTTCTTACCTCCGATATCGCCCCTTCAAGAATGTCAAGGCTTGAAGAACGTATCCGTTCCCGCTTCCTTAAAGGTGTGCCTGTTGATATCCAGTCGCCCGATTTTGAAACAAGAATGGCAATAGTCAAGAGAAAGGCTGAAATAATCGGCCTCCCCCTTACCGACTCTATCGCAAGGCTCATCGCGGAAAAAATAAAGACAAATATCCGTCAGCTTGAAGGTACAGTAAATAAAATAAAGGCAATATCCGCCTATACTAACGAACAGCCCACAATGGCTATGACACAGCGCGTTATCCGCGAAATGCTCGTGGAAAATCAGCCCGCCGAAATAACCGTTGACAGGATAATAAGCGACGTTGCAGCAATGTTCAAAGTATCCCCCGAGGATATAAGGTCAGCTAACCGCCGCGCAAATGTCTCCCTTGCAAGAAAGATAACTATATATGTCTTAAAACAGGTAAAGGGTATGACATATCAGGATATCGGCAGCGAACTCGGTAAAAACCACTCCACTATGACACTCCATTATCAGGACGCCTGCAATATGCTCAAAGAAAATGCAAACCTCAAAGAAAATGTCGAGGAGATCATCAATAACCTCCGTGAAAAGTAAAAGTCGCATTTTTATCCCTTTAAACAATTGTTAAAACCACTTTAAACTTTCACTTTTCCGCTTTTCAGCGCCTCTTACCACATATGCTTAACTTCTTTTAAACATTCATTCTTGAAAAGTCCCACATTTTCAACATTTTTTGTCTCTTTAAACAAACACTTTTCAAACATTTAAACACCCCTCTCCTGATCTGACATTTTTTAAACATTCAGCAAACAATCTCTCCCCTCCGCTTTATATCGATTTAACTGACCTTATCTCACATTATAAACACTTTAAACACCTCTACTAATAATACTAACAATAAATAATATTATTTTCTTTTAAAATCACTCTTTTCTCCCCTCTGTTTTTTCCTCTGTCAACAAAACTAAGAAAGGAACCTTCTTATGAAATTTATCTGCAAAAAGCAAACCCTTTATGATGCAGTCATCAACACCTCAAAAGCTGTTTCCGACAGAAGTTCAAATCCACTTCTGGAAGGAATACGTTTCCATCTCGACGGCAGCTTGCTCGAACTCACAGGCTATGACCTTGAAATAGGTATCCGTACATCAGTCCTTGTTAATTCCGAAGACGAGTGTACCTTTATCGCCGATCCCCGCCTTTTCTCCGAAATGGTAAAGAAAATGCCGGAGGAGGATATAATGGTGGAAATAAGCGAATCCTTCCATATAACTATTTCGGGCGGTCTTACGACCTATAACCTCTCCGCTGTTGACGGTACCGAATACCCCGAACTCCCCGAAAAGGAAACTAAAGAGGTCATGACGATATCACAGCCTGTTCTTAAAAATATGATCAATCAGTCAATATTCGCAACAGCTGTAACTGATTCAAAGCCTATACTTAAAGGTGAACTCTTTGAAATACAAAACAGCGTCCTTACAATGGTCGCTATCGACGGCTATAGGCTCGCAGTAAGAAAGGAACCTATAAAGTTTGATGATGTCGCACAGTTTGTTGTCCCTGCCAAGAGTCTTGCAGAGCTTGCAAAGCTTTTGAGTGATGATGAAAATGATTTCTGCCAGATGTACCTTTCCGAAAAGCATATGATCTTTGAAATAGGTGCATACCTTGTTTATTCAAGACTTCTTGAAGGTGAATTCCACCCCTATAGAAGCGCTATCCCCGAAAACTTCACAACAGAAGTCATAGTCGATAGAAAAGAACTTATGACAAGTCTTGAACGTGCTGCACTTATCATTGACGATAAAGTCCCAACTCCCCTCAGATGTCACTTTGAAAACGGTCAGATAAAATTTGACTGTACTACAAAGCTCGGTAAGATACAGGACGAGATATCAGCAGATATCGCAGGCCCCGTTATCGAAATTGGCTTTAAGTGTAAGTATCTTATAGATCCCCTGAAGGTAATAAATGATGATAAGGTAAAGCTTCAGATGTCAGGCAGCCTTCTCCCTATGAAGATAGTGCCTCTGAACGGTGACAGCTATACATATCTGGTGCTGCCTGTAAGACTGAAAACAAAGTGATCATGAAAAATATAGAAGTAAAAATAAAAACGGAATTTATAAAGCTTGACTCTCTCCTTAAATTTGCAGGCCTTGTGAAAAGCGGTGCCGACGGTAAACTTATAATACAAGAGGGAAGAATAAAAGTAAACGGCGAGATCTGCTTTATGCGGGGTAAAAAGATAAGAGAGGGCGATAAGGTGCAGATAGATGAAATAAATTCCGAAATAACAGTTAAAAGATGATAATAACGTCATTTTCCTGTAACGGTTTTAAAAATCTTAAAGATGTTTCAATAAAGCCGCATAAGGATATAAATGTGTTCATGGGCGAAAATGCACAGGGCAAAACAAACCTTATCGAAGCTATATGGCTATGTACGGGTGTAAGAAGCTTTCGTAATACAAAAGATAAGGATATGATAGCCCTCGAAGGTGACCGTGCGGATATTTCCCTTGAATTTAAAAATAATTTCCGTGAGCAGAAAATAGATTATTCCGTTATAAGACAAGATTTAAAAAATAAATGTGTCTTTTTAAACGGCGTTAAACTCCCCCTTGCATCAAAACTTTTCGGAAATCTCGGTTGTGTTGTCTTTACTCCGGAGGATCTCAGCCTTTCAAAAGGCTCCCCAGATAACAGAAGACAGTTTCTTGACCTCTCTGTTTCACAGATAAAATCTGCCTATTCATCTGTAGTAGTCAGGTATAATAATATCCTTGAACAGCGTAATATGCTGCTTAAAAATATATCCTTCGGCAAAAGCTCCCCTGATGAACTTGATGTGTGGGATTATCAGCTTGCCAAACTCGGCTCCTATATATCAATGCTCAGGTTTAATTATACAAAAAAACTTGATACCTATGCTTCCTCCCTTTTTTCCGATATCTCAAAGGGGCGTGAACATCTGGAACTTTTCTATCAGTCAACTGTCTTTGATAACCTGGAAGGCAGAACTGATTATCTCGGTGATCTCAGTCAGGAATATCTTTTTAAACTCCAAAAAACAAGAAGTGAAGATATAAAACTCGGCTTTACTTCAAAGGGTGTCCACCGTGATGATCTGAGTGGTAATATAAACGGCAGAAGCCTGCGTGATTTCGCATCACAAGGTCAGCATAGATCGGCAGCACTTGTTCTTAAACTCTCTCAGGCGTATATCCTTACAGATGAAACGGACGATCCCCCCGTTATCCTCCTTGATGACGTCATGAGTGAACTTGACCGTTCAAGGCAGGAATTTGTCATAAATAAGATCGGCAGAATGCAGGTTTTTATAACCTGCTGCGATATGAATGACGTGATAACTTCTTCCCGGGGAAAGCTCTATATCATAGAAAACGGAAGGGTGAAAAAACAAAATGCTTCTTCATCTCGGTAACGATATATCTGTAAACAGTAAGGATATAATAGGCGTTTTTGATATCGAAAGATCATCCGTTTCAAAGCATACAAGGGATTTTCTTAATAACGCCGAGAAAAAAGGCAAGCGTGTTGTCTACTGTACCTACGATCTTCCTAAAAGCTTCGTGGTGACACTTGATAAGGATCTGACGGAAAGTATCTATATAAGCCAGCTTTCCTGCCAGACACTTTTGAAAAGATTTAATAATAAATACTCTGAAAGGAGTGCTATACATTTTGAGTAATGAAAGCGAAATGATTTTAAACGAGGAGCTTAAAGCAACTCAGGTAGATAAGGATGCCGACTACGGCGCCGAACAGATCCAGGTCCTCGAAGGCCTTGAAGCTGTAAGAAAGCGCCCCGGTATGTATATCGGCTCAACAGGCCCCAAGGGACTTCACCACCTTGTCTATGAAATAGTCGATAACGCTATCGATGAAGCATTGGCAGGATATTGTACAGAAATAACTGTAGATATCCTTGAAGGAAATGTAATAGAAGTATCCGATAACGGCCGTGGTATCCCTACCGGTATCCATCCGAAAGAGGGTATCTCCGCAGCAACAGTTGTCTATACTGTCCTCCATGCAGGCGGTAAGTTCGGCGGCGGCGGATATAAAGTTGCGGGCGGCCTGCATGGTGTCGGTGCATCTGTTGTCAATGCCCTCTCCGAATGGCTCGAAATAACTGTCTATGACGGAAAGAATGTTCATTTCCAGCACTTTGACCGCGGTCATTATACCGAACAGCTTAAAAATATCGGTGATACCGATAGAACAGGTACAACCGTCAGATTTAAGGCTGACAGTGAGATATTCCAGGAATCAACAACATATGATTACCAGATACTCCTTAAAAGACTCCGTGAACAGGCTTTCCTTAATGCAGGTATAAAAATAGTCTTTTCCGATAAACGTGACAGCGAAAATATAATAAGCGAAACCCTCCACTATGAAGGCGGTATAAGGGAATTTGTAAAGTTTATCCATAAGAATAAGGGCGTGGTTCCACTCTCTGATGACGTTATATATGTAAACGGCGTTGACGGCGATTCCTTCGCTGAGATAGCTATGCAGTATAATGATGACTATAACGAACTCGTTCTCTCCTTTGCAAATAATATCCATACTCCCGACGGCGGTTCGCATGATAAGGGCTTCCGTTCGGCTCTCCTTAAAGTGCTTAACGAGTATGGTAAGAATTTCGGCCTTCTTAAAGACGGTGAAAAACTTACAGGCGATGATGTTACCGAAGGCCTCACAGCAATCGTTTCCGTAAAACTTACAAACTGTGAGTTTGAAGGTCAGACAAAGGGCAGGCTCGGTAATCCCGAAGTTAAACCTTTCGTTGAAAAGATAGTAAACGAAAAACTTATGGATTACCTTGATGAAAACCCCGAAACTGCCCGCCTTATCTTTGAAAAGAGTATCAAGGCAAAGGAAGCAAGGGAGGCCGCAAAGAGAGCAAGGGATCTTACAAGAAAACGTAAATCCGCCCTTGAATCCGCATCATTGCCCGGTAAACTTGCTGACTGCTCCGAAAGAAATAACGTCGAAACTGAGATATATATAGTCGAGGGTGACTCCGCGGGCGGCTCCGCTAAGGAGGGCAGGGACAGACGCTATCAGGCTATCCTCCCCCTCTGGGGCAAAACGCTTAACGTCGAAAAGGCAAGGATAGATAAGGTCTATAGTTCCGAAAAGCTTCTTACCGTCGTAACGGCTCTCGGTACCTCTATCGGTGATGAATTTGATATCTCAAAACTTCGCTACGGTAAAGTTATCATTATGGCGGATGCCGATGTCGACGGGAGTCATATCAGAACACTTCTTCTTACTTTCTTCTTCCGCTTCATGCGCCCTCTTATCGACGAAGGCCATGTCTATATCGCACAGCCTCCGCTGTTTAAGGTGTCAAAGGGTAAACAGTCACGCTATGCCTTCTCTGATGAAGAAAGGGATAAGTATATAAACGAACTTTCAAACGGCGGTGAATCAAAAGTTGATGTTCAGCGCTATAAAGGTCTTGGTGAAATGGATCCTATCCAGCTTTGGGAAACTACAATGGATCCCAAAACAAGGATAATGCTCAAGGTAACTATGGAAGATGCTATCAAGGCAGACGAAGCCTTCACTATCCTTATGGGCGATAAGGTCGCCCCAAGAAAGGAATTTATCGAAAATAATGCCCAGTATGCTAAAAATCTTGACGTTTAAAAAGGCAGGTGAACAATACATTGCTTGATAAGGAAAATGCTGCTGATGAAAAAGTCCTCTCCTTTGAATATGATGTAAAGAATAAAGAAGAAGAAGAAGCCTTCATCACCTTCCAGAAAAAGTATGTATATAAAAGCAATATCATAAAAACAGTTATTTTCGGTATCCTTGCAGTTTTGTTCCTCATATCTTTTATCAGAGATCCGAAAGAATACTTAAACCCTGTTCTGATGGTGATATGCCTTACAGTTATATTCGTGGTGTGGTTCAATACAAAAAAAATACGCTCGTCGCTTATGCAGGCACTTAAAGTGCTTGAAAACGATAAGTATATCTTTACCCTCTATGATGACCGCTTCACTATCGAAACAGAAGTTGACGAATCTGAATTTGAGGAGGACGAGGAGATTCCCGTTATCCCCCCGAGAGTTGTGTATTTTAAGGATATATCTCTGAGTGTCATAGAAAAACTCGATATGTTTGTGCTTATACTTAAAAAAGATACTATCTATGTTCTTCCTAAAAGATGCTTTGATGAAAATGTTTCAGGTGAACTTCATGATAGATTTTCTTCACTTCTCGGTGAGGATTATGAAACAGAACTGTGATATGCTCTGTGAAATCAAAAATTAAGGAGTGAAAATCAAGTGTTTGATGAAAATTCAACTGTAATTGATACCGATATAGAAGGCCTTATGAAGGAATCCTTCCTCCAGTATTCAATGGCAGTTATCGTGTCCCGCGCACTCCCTGATGTCAGGGACGGCCTTAAACCCGTTCACCGCAGGATACTCTATACACTTCACGAAAACGGTATAACCCCCGAAAAGCCGTATAGAAAATGCGCCGATACAGTTGGCTCTGTTCTCGGCCGTTATCACCCCCACGGTGATACATCAGTATATGATGCTCTGGTAAGGCTTGCACAGAAGTTCTCAATGCGCTATCCCCTTGTCGACGGCCACGGTAACTTCGGCTCTATCGACGGCGATCCGCCTGCTGCATACCGTTATACTGAAGCAAAAATGGCAAAGATGTCCCTTAATATGCTTACCGATATCGGTAAGGAAACTGTTGACTTCCAGCCAAACTATGATGACAGATTAAAAGAACCTGTTGTCCTCCCCTCCCGCTTCCCGAACCTCCTCTGTAACGGTTCTACGGGTATTGCAGTCGGTATGGCAACAAATATTCCCCCGCATAACCTTAATGAAATAGTAGATGCCTTAAAACTCTTGGTCGATAACCCCGATGCTACCCTTGATGAACTTATGACCTGCGTAAAAGGCCCCGATTTCCCTACAGGCGGTATTATTATGGGCAGGGCAGGTATCAGGGCGGCTTATGCTACAGGCAGGGGTAAGATCACTTTAAGGTCAGTTACCAGTATCGAGGAAATAAAGGGCAGAGAGTGTATAGTCATCACCGAGATCCCCTATATGGTGAATAAAGCCCGCCTTGTGGAAACTATCGCAGGCCTTGTAAAGGATAAGCGTATCGAGGGTATCCATGACCTCCGTGATGAATCCGATAAGGAAGTCGGTATCCGTATAGTTATCGAACTTAAAAGGGATGCTATCGCTCAGGTGGTGCTCAATAAGCTTTTCAGCTTCACTCAGCTTCAGGATACCGTCGGCGTGATAATGCTCGCCCTCGTAAACGGCGTTCCTAAGATACTTACACTTAAACAGTGCCTCGAACAGTACCTCGATTTCCAGGTGGACGTTATCACAAGGCGTACAAAGTTTGACCTCAGAAAGGCTAAGGAACGTGAACATATCGTCGAAGGCCTTGTTATCGCCCTTGATAATATCGACAGAGTAGTTGAGATACTTAAAACATCAAAGTCTATCCCCGAAGGTAAACAGCGCCTTTGTAATGAATTCAGCCTTTCCGATATCCAGTCTGAACATATCGTCCAGATGACTCTCGGTAAGCTTACAGGTATGGAACGTCAGAAGCTTATCGACGAACTCGCTGAACTCAGGGCAAAGATCGCAGACCTTGAAGATATACTTGCACATCATGACAGAATTCTCCATATTATCCTTGATGAACTTCAGGTCATAAAGGATAAATTCGGTGATGCCAGAAGAACATCAATAGAAAATGTCAGCGGCGAAGTCGATATCGAAGACCTTATCCCCGTTGAAGAAAGTATAGTTACCTATACCCATAACGGCTATATCAAACGTACCGCAATAAGCGCATATAAGGCTCAGAACCGCGGCGGTAAGGGTGTGCAGGGTATGAAACAGCGTGAAGACGATTTTGTTGAGGAAATGTTTGTCTGCTCAACACACGATAATATACTCTTTATCACTAATAAAGGCCTTATGTATCGCCTTAAATGCTATGAAGTCCCCGAAGGCTCCAAAAATTCAAAGGGTAATAATATAATAAATATGCTTCCCCTCTCCGAGGGTGAAAAGATAGCCCAGATGATAAAGACAGAGGATTTTGCCGAAGGCAAATACCTCGTTATGGTCACAAAATCCGGTAAGATCAAGCGTACTCCCCTTTCTGCATATAAGAATGTCAGAAAGAACGGCCTTATCGCGATAGGCCTTGATGAAAATGATGAAATAATGGGCGCACGCCTTACCTTCGGTGAAAACCAGCTTATCATCGCTACCCGTAACGGTATGGCAATAAGAATAAATGAAACCGCTGTCAGAACAATGTCCCGTCAGGCACACGGCGTCAAGGCAATTAAGCTCAGAAGCGGCGACTATGTCGTTTCAATGGCAAGGGTAAGGGAAGGCGCTGCCGTCCTTACCGTTTCCGAAAAAGGTCTTGGCAGAAGATGTGCCCTTGAAAGCTATAGGATCCAGAACCGCGGCGGCTACGGTATGCTTAATTATAAGGTCTCAGATGAAAAGGGCTATGTCTGCGGTATCAAGGTAGTTGATGATACCGACGATATCATAATGATCTCCTCTGACGGTATCATTATAAGACTGCGTGCTTCCGATATCCGTGTAATGGGCAGGTATGCAACAGGTGTCCGCCTTATGCGTGTGGCAGAAAACGAAAAGGTGGTAGCCTTCACCCGTGCCGAGCATGAAGATGATGCCGAAATAAGCACAGTCGAAGATAACGGCGAAGAAGATGTTTCCGATCCCGAAAATGAAGACACAGGTGAGGTTTCCGAAACAGACGACGAAAACTGAAATAAATCCCCCCGAAAGCTTTTCGGGAACCAGACTGTTGATAAAGCATGGACTGTATGGAAATAAATTTCCGAAGGGGTTTGGGGGCGACCGGAAAGCCCCCAAAAACAGGGCGTGGACAGCCTTTGAGTTTTCAATTCATTTCGCACGTATCACTAAAATAAGGTTTTGCGACAAGCTGCCCCCGAAAGCTTTTCGGGGGCTTTTTCTAAGGGGTGACTGTATGAACGAATTTCTTATGAAGTATAGCCTGTCCTTCCTTCTTGCGGCAATCGGCACATTCTTTGTTTTTTTTAATTACTTTGCCATATATGCAAGCAAAAAAAGCGGCCATTATGTTTCGGGTATTCCTTTTATAGGCGGTGTCCTGTTGTTTTTTGCCTTTATCATAACCCCGCTTAAACTGTTAAGCCTTGCCTGCCTGCTCGATTATTCCATACCGATGTTTTTTGTGTCCTTTGTCCCTGAAATGATAGTCTATTATAAGGAAAGCCGCTGCTTTCTGCCTGTTTTCAGAAAGTATAAGTATAAGGGAGAGTATGAAACACGCTCTGTGGTCATTACATTCGGCGATACGTCCTACGAGAGCAGGCTTCTTTATAATTTTATTTATACAAATGTCGATACCCCTCTTAAATTTGCCATATGTAAAAACAAAAACGAACCTGCCGTTATCGCCCTTATCCGTGATAAGACAGTTTCCTCTGCCCCTGAGATACTCCCCTTTTCAGACGGTTACTTCACCCTTGATGATGTCCCCTATAAAGATACCCGCGTCAAACTCACCGTTTCAGTTAAAAACCCCCGATAATAACCCTTTTCATTGAAAAGCACTGTGCATAAAAAACTCCGCACCTCACATTCCCGTGAAGTGCGGATATTTTTTCTTTCAAGTCAGCTCTTACTGCTGGATATTTTCGTCAGCTTTCTCGGCATTCATTTCATTTCTTCTCTTTATAAGTACCTTCTTTATGTTTTCAAGCATCTCTCTTGTAAAGGGAAGATTGTGTGACATAGGGTTTATCACAAATCCCTTTATCGAAGGCACCTGCTCAACAAGTGTCGCAAGGTCGCCAAAACGCATCTTTACCCTCTGGTAAGGCTCGCTTGCCTTGAACTTTGCAAGCTCGTCAGCGTCCGTAAATGCAGGGAAGAAAGTTTCCCCGTCAGGCTTCTTTATAAGCAGGAACCTTGCCTTAGGCTTCTCCTCAAACTTTACCTCGTTGTTTGCATTCGCAACGATCTCCTTCTTGCGCTCAATAACTGCCGGTACATAGAATGTGCCCCTGAGCGCTGCGTTTATCGTTACATTCTGTGTGTCGGGTGTAAAATTCTCCCGCATTGCCTGTATAGCTTCAATAAGTTTGGGGTTTGTTACTGCCTGATCCTGATTGGGTGTCTGGTTCTGTTCTGCCATTTTTAATATCTCCTTTACTGTTTTTTGTCATTTAAGTCGGTTTCTATAATGTATCTCGGGCGATTTTTTGTTTCAAGGTATATCTTCCCGATATACTCCCCTATTATTCCAATAGCTAAAAGCTGTAACCCGCCTATACCCCATATGGATATTACTATCGTCGCCCAGCCTTCAACTGTCTTTCCCATGCACCATACCGCAAAAAACCTTATAAGCAGTATAATGCTCACTAAAAATACAAATATCCCGATAAATGTGATAAACCTTATCGGCTTTATCGAAAGTGATGTTATTCCCTCTATTGCAAAGGCTGCCATTTTTTTAAGCGGGTATTTTGATTCGCCCTTTTCACGTTCATTTCTGACATATTTTACCACATCAGACCTGAACCCTACTAACGGCACAAGTCCCCTGAGAAACAGGTTTACTTCCCTGAACTGTTCAAGCGCATCTAATGCCCGCCTGCTTAAAAGCCTGTAATCCGCATGGTCATAGGTTATCTCAACGCCCATTTTTTCGAGCAACTTGTAGTAAGCCCTTGCAGTGTTTCTCTTGAACGCCGTGTCCGTCTTTCGTGAAGACCTTACCCCGTATACTATGTCGCACCCGCCGTAATACTTGTCTAAAAAGCTGTCAATGGCATTTACGTCGTCCTGTAGGTCAGCGTCCATTGAAATAGTTACATCTGCGTATTTTTTTGCTGTCATCAGCCCCGCTAAAAGTGCATTCTGGTGCCCGCGGTTCCTTGAAAGCTTTATTCCCGTAAAATCGGAAGATATCAGATTCAGCTTTTCAATGCCTTCCCATGTCTTGTCCTTTGAACCGTCATCAATAAACATTACCTTGCTTTTTTCCGATATCCTCCCCGCCTGTTTCAGCGCTGAAAGCTTCTTCGCCAGTGCTTTTGCAGTTATCGGCAGCATTTCTTCTTCATTGTAGCAAGGAACTACTATATAAAGTATATCTCCTTCGTTTTCCATTGCCTTTTCCTTATTATATATTAAATAGCCTTTTCGCATTCTCACTCGTTAAGCGGATAGCTTCTTCGGGGCTTATCCCGAATATCTCCCCTATCGCCGCAGCAGTTTTGTCGCACATCCTGCTGTCACTTCTCTGCCCGCGGTAAGGCTCAGGTGCCATGTAAGGGCAGTCGGTCTCAAGTAAAACCCTGTCCTTCCCTGCCGCGGCGCAGGCTTTTTTCGCTTTCTTTGAGTTTTTGAAGGTTATTACCCCCGTAAACCCGACATACATTCCAAGCGAAATAACCTCTTTCGCCGTTTCCGCCGAACCCGAAAAGCAGTGCATAACGCCCTTTGGCCTGTGTCGGTTCAGTATCTCCATAGTGTCCTCAGTGGCATTCCTGCTGTGAACTATCACGGGTAAGCTGTGCCTGTTTGCAAATTCTACCTGCTGCTCAAAAATGTATATCTGCTTCTGCCTGTCATAACCTTCATAGTGGTAATCAAGACCGATCTCCCCGACCGCTTTTATCTTGTCACTCAAAGGCAGAAGTGCTTCAAGCCTTTTTATAAAATCGTCGGGCGTGTCACCGCAGTTTTCAGGGTGGAAGCCTATCGAAGTGTAATAATTTTCATATTTCTTTGAAACATCAATACCGTAAAGTGCACTTTTTTCATCTACACTTGCGTGCATTAGAAAACCCACTTTGCCGTCAAACATCTCATCAAGCAGTGCAAACCTGTCATCATCAAAAGCGCTGTCATCATAATGGCAGTGTGAATCAAATATCAAAGCCATGAACAGCACCCTTTCACACAGAAACTTATACACATAAATTATACCATATCCCATCCGCTTTGTCAAGCAGAAAACCTTTTTTTGCGGCCGCATTGGTGTGCAGTTGTCAATGATCTTGGACACTCTCCCTCAAAAAAATATGACATTAAGTAAAAAATTGCAAATCTCCCTCTTGGAGGAGCCGTAGGCGACGGA